>NZ_JAVRFH010000001.1:0-394190 GCF_031845825.1 Streptomyces lancefieldiae
TCCACCGCAAACCCGGCTACGACCCGGTCGAGCTGTTCATGGACCCCCTCGACCCCTACGTCAAGGTCAAGGCGGCCGGCGCCCTGGCCCGCAAGAAGCTCGGCATGCGCTACCGCATGGCGGTCGTCCCCCTGGACCCCTCACCTATTCGCGGCAGCCACGGCCGCCTCCCCGCGAGCGACGACGACGGTCCGCTCCTCATCTGCTCCACCCCCCGCGCTGTCGGCGACCGCGTCGCGGCCACCGATGTCAAACAACTCCTGCTCCGGCTGGCCGGACTCGGCTGACGCACCACTCGGTACGCCCTCCCAAATCCAGCTACTGAGAGTGAAACACACGGCACTGACAACGGCCCGCCCGAGCCGCATCGGGGCAGGCCACGACACAGAAGGCAGGCACCCGTGACCCCGTTCACCGACCCCTCCCGCACCGACGCCGGCACGGACCCGGCCCTCGACGGCCCGGGCGAAGGCCTGCGCCGCTCCCTCGGCGTGGACCGGCGCCGCTTCCTCAGCACCTGCACCGCCGTGGCCGCGGGAGCCGTCGCGGCGCCCGTCTTCGGCGCCGCCCCCGCCCTCGCCCAGGACCGGGGCAGAGACCACGACCACGGTCATGGGCACGGACACGGCGGGCAGATCCTCGTCCCGGCCGACAAGCGCGGCATCATCCTCTACACAGTCCGTGACGCCACCGCCCGCGACCCCCTCGCCTCCGACCTGCCCTCCGGCTTCCGCGAGGTGTTCAAGCAGTTGGCCCGTCACGGCTACCGCCAGGTGGAGTTCGCGGGCTACCGCCAGCACGCCAACGCGCCCGGCGGCGCCGACCTGGAATCCGTCCAGGGCGCGAAGCTGCTGCGCGGCTGGCTCGACGACCACGGTCTGCGCGCCCAGGGCAACCACGGCTTCATCCCGTCCTCCTGGCCGCTGACCACGGCGGACCTGGACACCTTCAAGAAGCACCTGGAGATCGCCAACATCCTCGGCATGGACCACATGGGCACCGGCGGCGACCCCACCGGCAGCTCCTACCGCGCCGACTGGGACGTGGCCGCCGACAAGTGGAACGCCCTCGGCGCGACAGCCCGTCGCGAAGGCATCAAGCTCTACACCCACAACCACGACGGCGCCTACGGCTTCCTGCTCGACGGCGGCCCGCTGGACGACCAGGGCCGGCCGACCCGCAGCTCGGGCATCCGGAAGCTGGAGTACTTCCTTCAGGTCACCGACCCGAGGCTCGTCTGGCTGGAGATGGACATCTTCTGGGCGCACGTCGCCCAGTACAAGTTCCACACGTACACCGCGCACGACGGCTCCACCCGGAAGAACGTCTTCGACCCGGCCGGGCTGGTCGCCCGCAACAACAAGCGCTACCCGCTGTTCCACGCGAAGGACGGCGTCGTCAGCACGACCAACGGCATGGGCTACGACATGGTGCCCTTCGGAACCGGCGTCATCGACTACACGACGTTCTTCTCCCGGGTCGGGCAGCGGAACTACCACAACCCGATGATCGAGGACGACAACTCCCCGAGCGCCACCGATCCCGCGCAGTCGCTGCGGGAGGCCAAGATCAGCTACGACAACCTGGCCGCCCTGCGCAAGCGGCGCCACTGACCCGTGGCACGGACCGGGCGGCCCTCCCACGTGCTGTGGGAGGGCCGCCCGGTCCGTGCGAAGAAGACTCCGTCAGGTCATCCCTCACCGAGCGGCCGGGGATTCGGCGTGATGCGCTTGCCCTTCGGGCGTCCCGGCGGGTGCAGGAACAGGGCCACGAACCCGGCGAAGATCGAGATGCTGCCCGCCAGGCTGAAGGCGCCGTTGTAGCCCCAGACACCGACGACCACGGAACCCAGGCCCGCGCCGAGACCGGAGACGAGCTTGGAGCTGTAGACCATCCCGTAGTTGGTGGCGTTGTTGTTCTCGCCGAAGTAGTCCGCCGTCAGCGCCGCGAACATCGGGAAGATGGCACCGCCACCGAAACCGGAGACGGCGGAGAAGAGCAGGAACAACGGCAGGTTCTTGATCTCGGCCGACCAGATGATGCCGAACTGGGCGAGGCCCAGGATCGCGCACACGTAGAGCAGGCACTGCTTGCGGCCGTAGAGGTCGGAGAGCCAGCCGATGACGCCGCGCCCGGTGCCGTTGACGATCGCCTTCAGCGACATCGCCGCGGCCACGATCCCGGCCGCGAAGCCCGCCTCCTCGCCGATGTCGACCTGGAAGGCGATGCCGAAGATGTTCACGCCGGAGGTGCAGGCGAGACAGAACCACATCAGCGCCACCCGGCCGGTCCGCCAGGCCTCCATCGGAGAGTACTGCTTGACGGCCGGGGGATTCTTCTCCAGCGAACGCCGGGCCCGCGGGTCGGCCGGCGGGTTCAGCGGGTCGACGGCGGCCGGCCACCAGTTCTTCGGCGGGTCCCGGAAGTAGAAGCCGGCGAGAGCCACCGTCGCGGCGAGGAACACCCCCGCCGAGACCAGCACCCAGCGGAAGTTGGAGCCGTCCATGTAGCCGTGGAAGATGAAGACGAACGGCACCGAGCCGTAGGCGAAACCGCCGTTGACGAAGCCGGTCTTCCCGCCCCTGCGCTCCGGGTACCACTTGCCGACCATGTTGACGCAGGTCGCGTACACCATGCCCGCGCCCATGCCGCTGAACACGCCGAACCCGATGAAGGCGAGTGAGACGTGCGGCGCGAACGCCAGCGACAGATAGCCCAGCAGCGTGCCGACCGACCCCAGCATCATCGCCCAGCGCGCCGGCAGTTTGCCGCTCTCACGCAGCCGCCCCGCCGGGAACGCGACCGCGGCCTGACAGAACACCCAGGCGGTCATCATCCAGTAGATGCTGCCGCTGGACCAGTGGTGGGCCTCGTGGAGCGTGTCCTCGGCGGACGCGAACGCATACTCGGCGGAGGAGATGCCCATCATGCCGACCCACGGCAGGATCACCATCCACTTGCGCTTGCGCCCCATGATGTCGATGTCGGACTCGCCCACGCGAAAGACGCGTCCGTTCCTGTCGGTCACCTCCCGGTAGGCGGCGACCCGTGTGACATCAGTGGTTGTCATGTCGTCTGTACCCCTAGCGTCGAAAGTTCTGGCCAGCGCCCCCTGTCCATTTCCTTTCGTGCGCGCGCGGGTCCTGGGGCCGGCCGACGCGCACCGTCGGCCGGTCCCGTGCTCCCTCAGCTCATGAACCGCCCCCCAACAGACCCGCCGCTCGCGCCCAGCGGTACTTCGCGCCGAGCACCGCCACCGGTTTCTCGGTCGTGTACGGGTACGCCACGACCCCGCGTTCGAAGAGGTACTGGCACGCCTCCTCCACCTCCACGTCGCCCGCGAGGGAGGCCACCACGGGCTTCTCGACGCCCCGCTCGCGGAACTCGGCCACCACGCGCGCGGTGAGTTCGGCGAACACCATGGGAGGCGTGACGATGGTGTGCCAGTAGCCGAGGACCAGCGCGTGGATGCGCGGGTCCTCCAGCCCGAGCCGGATCGTCGCCTCGTACGTCGACGGCGGCTCGCCCCCGGTGATGTCCACCGGGTTGCCCGCCGCCCCGAACGGCGGGATGTACGCGCGGAACGCCGCGTCGAGGTCCGGCGGTATCTCCATCAGCGACAGCCCGTTGTCCGTCACCGCGTCCGAGAGCAGCACCCCGCTCCCGCCGGCCCCGGTGATGATGACCACGTTGTCGCCCTCGGGGGCGGGCAGCACCGGCAAGGCGCGCGCGTACTCCAGCATCTCGTTGAGGCCGGGCGCCCGGATGACCCCGGCCTGCCTGAGGACGTCGTCGTACACGGCGTCGTCCCCGGCGAGCGCCCCGGTGTGCGACCCGGCGGCCTTCGCGCCCGCCGCCGTCCGCCCCGCCTTCAGCACCACGACCGGCTTCTTCGGTACGGTCGCCCGCGCGGCCTCGACGAAGGCGCGCCCGTCCTTGAGGTCCTCCAGGTGCATCGCGATGCACTCGGTGTGCGGGTCCTCGGCGAACCAGGTCAGCAGGTCGTCCTCGTCCAGGTCCGACTTGTTGCCGAGCCCGACGATCGCCGACACGCCCGTCTTCGTGGTCCGCGCGAAACCCAGGATCGCCATGCCGATGCCGCCCGACTGCGAGGTCAGCGCGACGCCGCCCTTGACGTCGTACGGCGTGCAGAACGTGGCGCACAGGTCCTGCCACGTCGAGTAGTAGCCGTAGATGTTCGGGCCCAGCAGCCGGACGCCGTACCGCTCGGCGACCGCCACGATCTCGTCCTGGAGCGCGTGCTCACCGGTCTCCGCGAACCCGGAGGGGATCAGTACGGCGTTGGGGATCCTCTTGCGCCCCACCTCCTCCAGGGCAGCGGCCACGAACCTCGCCGGGATCGCGAAGACCGCCACATCCACCTCGCCGGGAACGTCGGTGACACTCTTGTACGCCTTGCGGCCCAGAATGTCATCGGCCTTGGGGTTCACCGGATGGATCTCGCCCGCGAAGCCGCCGTCGACGAGGTTGCGCATCACCGAGTTGCCGATCTTGCCGACCTCGGCCGAGGCACCGATCACGGCGACCGACGAGGGCTGCATCAGGCGGCGCATCGAGGTGAGGATCTCCTCGCGCGTGTAGCGGCGGCGTTCCCTGGGCGGTTCGGCCGCGAGGATCACCCGGATGTCGGCGGCGAGGGCACCCTCAGGGGTGGCGATCACCGGATTGAGATCCACCTCGGCGATCTCCGGGAAGTCCGCGACGAGTTCGGAGACCCGGCGGATCTGCTCGGCGAGCGCCCACCGGTCGACGCCGGCCTGCCCGCGCACACCGCGCAGCACCTCCGCCGCCCGGATCGAGTCCAGCATGGACAGCGCCTCGTCGGCGTCCACGGGCGCGAGCCGGAAGGTGACGTCCTTCAGCACCTCGACGAGCACCCCGCCCAGCCCGAACGCCACCACCTTCCCGAACGTCGGGTCGGTCACCGCGCCGACGATCACCTCCTGGCCCCGCGGCAGCAGCTCCTGGATCTGCACGCCCTCGATCCGCGCCCCGGCGTCGTACGCGCGCGCGTTGTCGACGATCCGGCAGAACGCGGCCCGTACGTCCGCCGCCCCCGCCACCCCGACGACCACACCACCCGCGTCGGTCTTGTGCAGGATGTCCGGCGAGACGATCTTCATCACGACCGGCCCGCCGAAGCGCGCCGCACACGCCACCGCCTCGTCGACGTCCCGCGCCAGCTCCTCGCCCGGTACGGCGATCCCGTAGGCGTCGGCGAGCACCTTGCCCTCGGGGGCGGTCAGCGCGGTGCGCCCCTCGGCCCGCACGGAGTCCAGGAGCCGGCGCACCCGCTCCACCCGGTCCTCGGCCATCACGTCAGATCACCCCGTTCGACTTGAGCAGGCGCAGCTCCTCGTCGCCGAGGCCCAGTTCGCCGACGTAGATCTCCTCGTTGTGCTCGCCGAGCAGGGGTGAACCGGTCACCTGCACGGGGGAGTCGGACAGCTTCAGCGGGCTGCCGACGGTGACGAACTCGCCGCGCTCGGGGTGGGGGACGGTGACGACCATCTCGTTGGCGACCAGCGAGCTGTCCTCGATGATCTCCCTGGTGGAGAGGATCGGCCCGCACGGGATGTTGTGGGCGTTCAGCCGCTCCAGCACCTCCCACTTGGGCAGGGTGGACGACCACTCCTCGATCAGCTGGAACATCTTGTTCAGCTTCGGCAGCCGGGCCTGCGGCGTCGCCCACTCGGGGTCCTCGGCCAGCTCGGGCCGGCCGATCAGCTCGCACAGCGGCTGCCAGCCGACCGGCTGGACGATGACGTACACGTAGTCGTTCGGGCCGCCCGGCGCGCACTTGACCGCCCAGCCGGGCTGCCCGCCACCGGAGGCGTTCCCCGACCTGGGAACCTCGTCGCCGAAGTCCTCGTTGGGATATTCGGCGAGTGGACCACGGGCCAGGCGCTGCTGGTCGCGCAGCTTCACCCGGCAGAGGTTGAGCACCGCGTGCTGCATGGCCACGTTCACCCGCTGACCACGTCCGGTGTGCTCCCGCTGGTACAGGGCGGCGAGGATGCCCGCCACGACGTGGACGCCCGTGCCCGAGTCCCCGATCTGGGCCCCCGTCGCCAGCGGTGGTCCGTCCTCGAAACCGGTGGTGGACATCGATCCGCCCATGGCCTGTGCGACGACCTCGTACGCCTTGAAGTTGGTGTACGGGCCTTCGCCGAACCCCTTGATGGAGGCGTAGACGATCCGTGGATTGATCTCATTGACGCGGTCCCAGGTGAAGCCCATCCGGTCGACCGCGCCCGGTCCGAAGTTCTCGACCATGACGTCCGAGCGCCGGATCAGCTCGGTGAGGATCTCCTTGCCGCGCTCGGTCTTGGTGTTGAGGGTGATGCTCCGCTTGTTGCAGTTGAGCATCGTGAAGTAGAGGGAGTCGACGTCCGGCAGATCGCGCAACTGCCCCCGCGTGATGTCACCGCTCGGCGCCTCCAGCTTGACGACGTCCGCGCCGAGCCAGGCGAGCAGCTGGGTCGCGGAGGGCCCGGACTGCACATGCGTCATGTCCAGGACGCGGATGCCCTCGAGGGCCTTGGCCGGCGTTCCGGTCGTGCCAGTCGTTCCACTCGTGCCAGTCATGGGGGTACCTCACTTGTACATCGTCTGGTTCATGGTTCCGGGGGCGTACGCGTCCGGGTCCACCCAGACGTTGATCAGGGACGGCTTGCCGGACTCGCGGGCCCGGCGCAGCGCGGGGCCGATGTCGGCCGGGTCGCGGACCTCCTCGCCGTGACCGCCGAGCATCCGCGCGAACTGGTCGTAGGGCACGTCGCCGAGGGTGTTGCCGACCCGCTCGCGCTCCTTGCCGTACTTGGCGGCCTGGCCGTAGCGGATCTGGTTCATGGAGGAGTTGTTGCCGACGACGCCGACGAAGGGGAGGTCGTAGCGGACGAGGGTCTCGAAGTCCCAGCCGGTGAGGGAGAAGGCGCCGTCGCCGAAGAGGGCGACGACCTCCTTGTCGGGCCGCGCCTGCTTGGCGGCCAGTACGAAGGGGACACCGACGCCGAGCGTGCCCAGCGGTCCCGGGTCCATCCAGTGGCCCGGCGACTTGGGCTGCACGACCTGCCCGGAGAAGGTGACGATGTCGCCGCCGTCGCCGATGTAGACCGAGTCCTCCGTGAGGAAGTCGTTGATCTCGCTGACCAGCCGGTACGGGTGGATGGGGGAGGCGTCCGACCTCAGCTGCGGTAGCCGCTTGTCCAGCGCGGTCTGCTCGGCCGCACGCAACTCGTCCAGCCACTCCTTGCGCCTCGACGCGCCCCCGTTGATCCGTCCGGACGCCGCCTCGGTCACCGACTTCAGCACGAGGCCCGCGTCGCCGACGATGCCGAGGTCGATGTCCCGGTTCTTGCCGACGGTGCGGTAGTCGAGGTCGATCTGCACGACGGTCGCGTCCGGGGAGAGCCGCTTGCCGTAGCCCATGCGGAAGTCGAAGGGCGTACCGACGATGACGATGACGTCGGCGTGGGAGAAGGCGTACCGGCGCGAGAGCTGGAAGTGGTGCGGGTCGCCGGGCGGCAGGGTGCCGCGTCCGGCGCCGTTCATGTACGCCGGGACGTTCAGCGCGCGGACCAGGTGGACGGCCGCCTCCGTCGCGCGGGTCGTCCACACCTGGCTGCCGAGCAGGATGGCCGGTTTCTCCGCATGGACCAGCAGGTCGGCGAGCTTCTCGACGGCCTCCGGGTCGCCGGCCGAGCGGGTCGAGGCGCGGTAGGCCCCGGCCTTGGGCACGCGCGCCCGGTCCGTCGGCACCTTGGCGTCCAGAACGTCGCGCGGGATCTCGAGGAAGGAGGGTCCGGGCGCCCCGTGGTAGCACTCGCGGAACGCCATCGACACCATGTCCGCGGCCCGCGCGGTGTCCGGCACGGTCGCCGCGAACTTCGTGATCGGCGTCATCATGTCGACGTGCGGCAGGTCCTGGAGGGAGCCCATCTTGTGCTGGGTGTGCGCGCCCTGGCCGCCGATCAGCAGCATCGGGGACTCGGCGCGAAAGGCGTTGGCGACACCGGTGACGGCGTCGGTCGTACCCGGTCCGGCGGTGACCACCGCGCAGCCGGGCTTCCCGGTGATGCGGGCGTAACCGTCGGCGGCGTGCGCGGCGACCTGCTCGTGGCGCACGTCGACGACCTCGATGCCCTCGTCGACGCAACCGTCGTAGATGTCGATGATGTGGCCGCCGCACAGTGTGTAGATGCGGTCGACCCCCTCGGCCTTGAGTGCCTTGGCGACGAGGTGACCGCCGGAAATGACGTCCTGGGTGTCGTCGGGCATGGCGAAGTCCTGTCCCTTCACGAGGGGTTGGGGCATTCTCCGTACATTGCATACAGTCGACGAATACTGTATGAAGCTTGTTATCCCGCATCCGGTGGGTGGTGTCCAGGGGGCGTGCGGCACTTTCAGACAGGAGCCGAAAATGGACCTGTACGAACACCAGGCAAGGGAACTCTTCGAGGAACACGGCATCGTGGTGCCGCGGGCGGAGATCACCGACTCGCCCGCCGAGGCGCGGGAGATCGCCCGCCGGCTCGGCGGACGCGCCGTCGTCAAGGCACAGGTGAAGACCGGTGGGCGCGGCAAGGCGGGCGGAGTGAGGCTCGCCGCCGACCCGGCCGCCGCCGAAGAAGCCGCACGCCACGTCCTCGGCATGGACATCAAGGGCCACCCGGTCGAAACGGTGATGCTCGCCGAACCGGTCGACATCGACCGGGAGTTCTACGTCTCCTACGTCCTCGACCGCGCGGCCGGCCGGTTCCTCGCGATCGCCTCCGCGGAGGGCGGCACGGAGATCGAACAGGTCGCGGCCGAGCGGCCCGAGGCCGTGGCACGCATCCCCGTCGACCCGGCCGTGGGCGTGAACACGGCCACGGCGGTACGCATCGCGGACGCCGCAGGCCTGCCCCCGCAGACCGTCGACACGCTCGTACGGCTCTGGAAGGCGCTGGTCCGCGAGGACGCCCTCCTCGTCGAGGTCAACCCGCTCGTGCGCACCGCACAGGGCAGGATCGTGGCCCTCGACGGCAAGGTCACCCTGGACGACAACGCCCGCTACCGCCAGGCCCGCTGGGGAGGCGAACAGACGACGCCCGCCGATCCCCTGGAGGCGCGGGCCGCGGCCAAGGGCCTCGACTACGTCAAACTGGACGGCGAGGTCGGCGTCATCGGCAACGGCGCCGGCCTGGTCATGTCGACGCTCGACGTGGTCGCCGGCTGCGGCGCCCGGCCCGCCGACTTCCTCGACATCGGCGGCGGCGCCTCCGCCCGGGTCATGGCCGACGGCCTGTCGGTCATCCTCTCCGACCCCGCCGTGAAGTCCGTCCTCGTCAATGTCTTCGGCGGCATCACCGCCTGCGACGCGGTCGCCGACGGCATCGTCCGGGCCCTGGACGAGGTCCGCCTGACCAAGCCGCTCGTCGTACGCCTCGACGGCAACAACGCCGCCCGGGGCCGGGCAGTCCTCGACGCCCGGGCCCATCCGCTGGTCGAACAGGCCACCACCATGGACGGCGCCGCCCGCCGTGCCGCCCGACTCGCCACCACGGCATGAGGAGACAGGACGACATGGCGATCCACCTCACCAAGGAGAGCAAGGTCCTCGTCCAGGGCATGACCGGCGCCGAGGGCATGAAGCACACCCGCCGCATGCTGGCCGCCGGCACCGACGTGGCCGGCGGCGTCAACCCGCGCAAGGCGGGCCGCACCGTGGACTTCGACGACCGCGCCGTGCCGGTCTTCGGCTCGGTGCGCGAGGGCGTCGAGCGCACCGGCGCCGACGTCACCGTCGTCTTCGTGCCGCCCGCCTTCGCCAAGGCAGCGGTCACCGAGGCCGCCGACGCCGGCATCGGCCTCGCCGTCGTCATCACCGAGGGCATCCCCGTCCACGACACCGTCGCCTTCACCACGTACGCCAGGACCAGGGGCACCCGGATCATCGGCCCCAACTGCCCCGGCCTGATCACCCCCGGCCAGTCCAACGCGGGCATCATCCCGCCCGACATCACCAAACCCGGCCCCGTCGGTCTCGTCTCCAAGTCGGGCACCCTCACCTACCAGCTCATGCACGAACTCCGCGACATCGGCTTCTCGACCTGCGTCGGCATCGGCGGCGACCCGGTCGTCGGCACCAGCCACATCGACTGCCTCGCCGCCTTCCAGGACGACCCCGACACCGAACTGATCGTCCTCATCGGCGAGATCGGCGGCGACGCCGAGGAACGCGCGGCGGCCTACATCCGCGACCACGTCACCAAGCCGGTCGTCGGCTACATCGCCGGCTTCACCGCACCCGAGGGCCGGACCATGGGGCACGCGGGCGCGATCGTGTCCGGCTCGTCGGGCACGGCACGGGCGAAGAAGGAGGCCCTGGAGGCGGCCGGCGTGCGGGTCGGGAGCACCCCGACCGAGACCGCGCGGCACGTCGTCGCCGTACTCGCCGGCGAGGCACGGGACGGAGCCCCCGCATGACGGCCGGTGCCGAGGGCGCTGCCGCCCTCACCCTCAAGTCCGGCACCTCCTGGGCCGACGCCTGGCGGCGCTGTCGCACCATCGCCCCCGAGGCCTTCCGCGACGACCGCGTCCTCAACCTCTGGAACGCGGGGTGGCGGGCGGACGGCCGTGTCCTGCCCGCCACCAGCCCCGTGGACGGCACCCCGATCACCGGCCCGCCCCGGCTGGACGGCGCGACGGCCCACCGAGCCGTACGCGCCTCGCTCGACCAGCACCGCGCATGGCGTCACGTCCCCCTGCCCGAACGCCGTGCCCGCGTCGCCGCGACCCTCGACGCCCTCGCCCAGCACCGCGAACTGCTGGCGCTGCTGCTCGTCTGGGAGATCGGCAAGCCCTGGCGGCTCGCACAGGCCGACGTCGACCGGGCCGTCGACGGCGTGCGCTGGTACGTCGACGGCATCGACGACATGCTCGACGGGCGAGCCCCCCTGGACGGCCCGGTCTCCAACATCGCGAGCTGGAACTACCCGATGAGCGTGCTCGTTCACGCAGTGCTGGTGCAGGCACTGGCGGGCAACGCGGTCATCGCCAAGACCCCGACCGACGGCGGCGTCGCCTGCCTCACCCTGGCCTGCGCACTCGCCGCCCGCGAGGGGATCCCCGTCACCCTCGTCAGCGGCAGCGGAGGCGAGCTGTCCCAGGCGCTGGTGCGGGCGCCCGAGATCGGCTGCGTCTCCTTCGTCGGCGGACGCGACACCGGCGCCGCCGTCGCCACGGCCGTCGCCGACCTCGGCAAGCGGCACATCCTCGAACAGGAAGGACTCAACACCTGGGGCATCTGGAACTTCACGGACTGGGACGCGCTCACGGCGGTGATCCCGAAGCTCTTCGACTACGGCAAGCAGCGCTGCACCGCCTACCCGCGCTTCGTCGTCCAGAGGCAGTCGTTCGACGCGTTCCTCGCGGCGTACCTCCCGGCGGTCCGCACGCTGCGCGTCGGCCACCCGCTGGCCGTCGAGGAGCCCGGCGCCCGCTGTCCGGAGCTGGACTTCGGGCCGCTGATCAACGCGGCCAAGGCCAAGGAGCTGCGGGACCAGGTCGCCGAGGCCGTCGATCGGGGCGCCGTACCCCTGCACCGGGGCAGCGCGGCCGACGCGCGGTTCCTGCCCGGCCAGGACACCTCCGCCTACGTCCAGCCGGTCACGCTCCTGAACCCGCCCCGGTCCTCACCGCTGCACCACGCGGAGCCGTTCGGCCCGGTCGACACCATCGTCCTGGTCGACACCGAGGCCGAGCTGCTCGCCGCGATGAACGCCTCCAACGGCGCGCTGGTCGCCACGCTGTCCACGGACGACCGGGCGACGTACGACAGGCTGGCACCGCAGATCCGCGCGTTCAAGGTCGGGCACGGCGTCCCACGCTCGCGCGGCGACCGCGACGAGCTGTTCGGCGGACACGGCGCCTCCTGGCGCGGAGCCTTCGTCGGCGGCGAGCTGCTGGTGCGTGCCGTCACACGGGGCCCGGCGGGGGAGCGGCTGCCCGGGAACTTCCCGGACCACCACCTCATGCCGCAGGAGCCACGGACACTCCCGATCACGGACCCTGGGTAACCGGCCGGTCGCTCACGGTGTAGCCCCGGACGCGGCGCTGCCGCCGTGCCCGGGACCACCCCCCAGGGGAAGGAAACGCAGGTGAAAGGCACTGCGAAACCTTGGTATGGTTGTCCATGTCGCCGCGGGGAACACCCCGCACGGCGACAGACACCTAGTCCGGGTGGCGGAATGGCAGACGCGCTAGCTTGAGGTGCTAGTGCCCTTTATCGGGCGTGGGGGTTCAAGTCCCCCCTCGGACACAACCACCGTGATGCGGTGACAAGGGCCCCGACTTGATGGTCGGGGCCCTTGTCAGTGCTGTGGTGGCTGATTGTCATGACCAGCCCGCTGGCCGACGACGAACGCGCGCTGTCGCGGGCGGTCGGGCCGCCCGCGACGCACTCCCGCGCTTATCCGCCTGGTTCGCTTGTTCCTTACCCCGGTCCCTCGGCCCGAAGGGTGCCGTCGCGCAAGGCCTTGTCGGTTGCCCGCCCGATGACGGCGGTCGATCCTGCGTCCACCGCCCCTCCGACCAGCCCACCCAGGATCGGGATCCCCTTGGCGAGCGTGATCGCGGCGCGCTTGGTGCCGTACTTCGCAACGAGATGGAACCCGGCCTTCTTGTTGATCGCGTGGATCACTGCCACCGGGAGCTTCTTGATCATCTGCTGGCCGATCTTCTGGCCAACCTTCACCCCGAGGGCTGCCATCGCGCTCTGTGCGCTCATCCCGATCGCGAGCATCATCACGACGGAGCGCACGTGCGGATCACGGATGTCCCAACCCCGTAGGTGCGCGATGGCACCAGCCATCCGCATGTTGACGGTGAAGGACGCGGCCACGTTCGCAGGGATCGTCACGCCCGCGGTGAGCAGGCCCCCGAGCCCGGTGACGAATCCCTGTGTCCCGGCCGCGGCCACGGACTCCTTGATGATGCGGGCGACGACCGCATCGATGTCGTCCTTCATGTCCTCGGGAGAACGCCGCTCATCGTCACCCGGCTTCCGGTAATCGGCGCCCTGTCGACGCGCAAGACGGTCCTCGGCGTAGGCCGCCGACCCGGTGAACGGCCCCACGCCGTTCACCATGACCTTCTCCGCGAGGTCGGCAACCCACCGGCCGGCCTTCTCGACCGCTCCCTTGTTGGGCACCTCGGATTCCTCGTCAGGTACCTCTTCGGGTCCTTCGGTGGGTTCCTCGTCAGGCCTCTTCCCGGCTTCCTCGTCGGGTTTTTCGTCAGGATTCGTCGTGACGGCCATCACACGCCCTTCCGCGAGCGCCCCGTCGAGGGCATCCCGCATTGTTGCCGGGCAGGAGAAGGGGTCGGTCGCAGGCATGCCCATAAGCCCGTCGGCGGCTCAAGCCGCACCCCCCCTCGCTACCGCCCGTCCACCCCTTGCTCCGCGACGTGATGTGCCGCGGAGCCTTCACGAGCTGAAGCGATGACATCCTTCCATGTGCGTGAAAGCGCCGTCAAACTACCAGTCCGGTCGCATGTGCCTCGTGGCGAGGGAGGCCGGACGGTGTCGGCTACCGCGCCTCGCAGCCTGCCTCCACCGGGAACGGGCCCGGCTGCCCGCTCCATGAGACGTCCAGCCCGTCCCCGGGCCCGGGTGCAGGCGACGAACAGCAGGCGGCGTTCCACGGCGAGGCCGGCCTTGTGCTGGAGCCTGTGGACCCCCTCCGCAGTGATGGCCGAAGGGTTCGGCAGGGCGCGGTCGTTGCTGGCTGATGAGGGGCTGGCCCAGCAGGTGCTCTACGGGTTCTCGTCCTTGGGACTGCCCCTTGACTCGTGGGTGGGGAGGCAGTGCCCGGGCGTGGGCCAGAGGAGAAGGACGATCTTCTTGGAGCCAAGTGATGAATGGCGTGTCGAGTGTCATGTCTGCGGGGTGAAATGGTCCGGGGGGAGTGACACGCTTTCGGAGCACGAAGACCGGCGGTACGGCTTCTGGTGGACCGTCCGGTGAAGCTCGGCAGCTGGCGTTTCGGACAGGGCCGTCCCGGTGGTCGGCCCAGACGGCTTCCGACTGACGACCCAGCGGAATCCCAGCCAGGGGGCGGGCTCTGTCTCGGCGCCCGAAGTCGCGTGTTCGGTTCCGGAGATGATGTGCGTGGCGGCTGGAGTGCGCGGTGCGCGCCCGCGGAACGGTCCTGAGAGTGGGGCGGCTGGGAAGCGGCGGAAGACCGGCTCCGGGACGTCGACGAGTTTCGCCTCTCTGTAGGCATTCATTGGGCGGCGGCAGCAGGGGCCGCAGCCGTTCGTACACCTGCTTGCACATCTGTCGGCCGCGCTTCGAGGAAATGGGATCTGTTCGTCCAGCCGGATCCTACGAGGGCGCAGAGGAAGGGCCGTGTCGCGCAACCGTGTACGCGGCCCAGGTTGTCTCGCCGGGGCCGTCTGGGCGTGGTTCAGAGTCCCAGCGAGCGGCGAGGGTCCCGACGAGGAGCAGACCGCGTCCGCCGGCACGAGCAGAACCGGGGGCAGGGGTGGCAGTGGGCGTGGGGAGCTTGTCGCCCCGCGTGCCGGTGACCTCCGCGCGGACGGTGAGGGATTGGGCGGCGGATGCTGAGAGGTCGAGGAGGGCGACCACCGGGAAGCAACTCGCCGAGTGCGAGATCGACTCCTGCGGCCCCGACGGCCCCCCACTGCAGCACGGCCTCGACAAGGAACTGACCCGCCTCTTGGCCCACATCATCCTCCCCGTTCGCCGAAGGCTCCTCCGACGTCCGACACATCTCGGCCATGGCCGCCGACAACGGTGCGCATGTCCGGACGCTCGTCGCCGCCCGGTCGACGCCCGCCCCATTGGGCGACCTCGCGGTGCCGCATCGCTCACGAGAGGACGGCGAGGCCGGAGGCGGCTGTGCGTCCTGAGCCGCTCGGAGCGGCGCAGTGGAAAAAGCCGTGCGCCACCCCTCCCGGCTTCCCTACACTCACCACGACATCGAGATCGAGTGAGGGGAGCCGGGCCGTGCGTACCCGCACCGCTGCCGTCGTTCCCCCCTCCCGGTACGAGGTGATCCTGGTGTCCTGGGCCGCCCGGTGTCCGCTGCGCGGCCGGCACCGGATGCCCGCGACGAGTATCTGACGTCCCGTCATACGGCCTGCCTCACGCACGGCAGGCCGTGTCACCGCTCCGTCCTCGTCCCGGCAATCGCGCCGCCCTGTTCACAGACCAGCGAAGGGCCACGGGCCGTGCGCACCCACACCAACCCCCTCACCACCGTCCGCAACCTGGGCATCCTCGCCCACGTCGACGCGGGCAAGACCACCGTCACCGAGCGGATCCTCTACACCACCGGCACCACCTACAAGCGCGGCGAGGTCCACGACGGCACGACCGTCACCGACTTCGACCCGCAGGAACGCGATCGCGGCATCACCATCTTCGCCGCGGCGGTCAGCTGCGCCTGGGACGGTCACCGGATCAACCTGATCGACACCCCCGGACACGTCGACTTCGCCGACGAGGTCGAGCGCTCGCTGCGCGTGCTGGACGGAGCGGTCGCCGTGTTCGACGCCGTGGCGGGTGTGGAACCGCAGAGCGAGTCCGTGTGGCGGCAGGCCGACCGGCACGGCGTGCCGAGGATCGCGTTCGTCAACAAGATGGACCGGGCGGGCGCCGACCTCGACACGGCCGTCGCCTCCATCCGTGAGCGGCTGCACCCGGTACCGCTGGTGGTGCAGTTGCCCATCGGTACGGAGGACGGCTTCACCGGCGTCGTCGACCTGCTGCGCATGCGCGCCCTGGTGTGGGCCGACGGCGCGGAGACGGCCGAGGAGGGGCCGGTGCCCGACGCCCTGAGCGAGGAGGCGGCACGCCGGCGGCGACTGCTGGAGGAGGCGGTGGCGGAACGCCATCCGGCCGCGCTGGAGGAGTTCTGCGACCGGGAGACGCTCACCGCGGCCACCCTCGCCGGCGCCCTGCGAGACCTGACGCGCGGTGGCGACGGCGTGGTCGTGCTGTGCGGCTCGGCCTACCGCAACCGCGGTGTCGAACCGCTGCTGGACGCCGTCGTGACCTACCTGCCGTCCCCGCTGGACGTACCGCCGGTGCGCGGCACCCACGACGGTACGGAGCAGGAACGGTGCGCGGACCCGGCGGCGCCGATGGCGGCACTGGCGTTCAAGGTGAACGCCACCCCGACGGGACGGCTGACGTACCTGCGGGTGTACTCGGGCACGATCGAGAAGGGGGACACCGTGTGGGACGCGGGTACGCGCCGCACCGAGCGGATCGGCCGCATCCTGCGGGTACGGGCCGACCGCCACGACCCGCTGGAGCGGGCGGTCGCCGGGGACATCGTCGCCGTGGTCGGGCTGAAGTCCGCCCGCGCCGGCTCGACCCTGTGCGCTCCGGGCGCCCCTCTGGTCCTGGAGCCTCCGGGCGTGGCCGAACCGGTCGTGCACGTGTCGGTGGAGGCCCGGCGTTCCACCGACACCGACCGGCTGGCCTCGGCGCTCGCCCGGCTGACGGAGGAGGACCCGTCGCTGGCCGTGCGGACCGACCCGGAGACCGGGCAGACCGTCCTGTCGGGCATGGGTGAACTGCATCTCGAGGTCGCGGTGGAGCGTGTCCGGCGCGAGCACGGCCTCGAGGTCGGCGTGGGCCGTCCCGGCGTGGCGTACCGCGAGACCGTCGGCGAGGGCGTGACGGGCTTCGTCCACCGGCACGTCAAACAGGACGGCGGCGCGGGGCAGTTCGCGCACATCGTGCTCGACGTGGAGCCGTGGGAGGAGGACATGGAGGAGGACACGGAGGTGGGATCGAAGGTGGGCTCCAAGGAGGGCGGGTTCGTGTTCCGCTCGACGGTGGTCGGCGGGCGCGTGCCGCAGGAGTTCGTGCGGGCCGTCGAGGCCGGCTGCCGGGACGCCCTGGCCGAGGGCCCGCTGGGCGGTCACCCGGTGACCGGCCTGAGGGTCACGCTCACCGACGGCCAGACGCATGTGAAGGACTCCTCGGACACGGCCTTCCGCACCGCAGGCCGGTTCGGCCTCCGCGACGCCCTGCGCGCCTCGGCGATGGTCCTGCTGGAACCGGTCGTGGACGTCACGGTCACCGTGCCCGAGGACGCGGTCGGCGGCGTACTCGGCGACCTGGCCGCCCGCCGCGGCCGGGTCACCGGCTCCGACACGCGGGGCGGCGCGGCGGTCGTCTCGGCCACCGTGCCGCTGGCCGAGCTGTTCGGCTACGCGACCCGGCTGCGCAGCCGCACCCAGGGCCGCGGCACCTTCACCGCCCGGCCCACCGGTTACGCACCGGCGCCGGCCGGGACACCGGCCCGATAGCGTGCCGGGCTGCCCCCTCCCGACCGGAGACCGGAGACCGAGGGAGGGGGCAGCCACCCTGCGGCGCCGGTCAGGGTTGGAGGGACAACACCGTCGACGGCACGGCCGGGGTCCCGGAGTGACGGGAGTACCTGCCCTGGGGGCTCGGACGGGGGACTCCGCGCCCACCACGATCGGCCTCGCGCCGCTGGGCCCGCAGGCTTGGTCAGCGCCGGTCAGCGCCGGTCAGCGCCGGTCAGGGCCGGTCAGGCGTTCTTCCTGGCCACCCCGCCGTAGATGCCGATCGGCGGGGCGTCGCGCCGCGGCGCCTCGTCGGGGCGCCAATCGGTGACCCGGACCAGTCCGGGCTCGACCAGCGCGAAGTCACCGAAGAGGTCGAGGACCCTGGCGTGCGGGCGCAGGTGCAGGGACGCGGTGGCGTCGTTGTAGACGGCCGCCGCGTCCTCGCGCCGGTCCTCGTGGACGTCGCCCGTCGCGTGCGACAGCACCAGGTAGGAGCCGGCGGGCAGCGCGTCGCGCAGGGTGGCGACGACGCCGTCCGGGTCCTCCGCGTCGGAGACGAAGTGGACGACGGCCACCAGCAGCAGGGCCACCGGCCGGTCGAAGTCGATGACCCCGCGCACCTCGGGGTGGTCGAGGATCGCCCGGGGGTCGCGAAGGTCGGCCAGGACGACGGAGGTGTCGGCGCCGTCCGCCAGGGTCCTGGAGTGGGTGCTGACGATGGGGTCGTTGTCGACGTAGGCGACCCGCGTCTCCGGTGCGACGGCCCGCGCGATCTGGTGCACGTTGGGTTCCGTGGGCAGGCCCGTGCCCACGTCGAGGATCTGCCGGACGCCGCCCTCGGCGACCACGTGCCGGACCGCGCGGTGCATGAAGTGCCGGTTGGCGAGGACGCCCGCCCGTACCTCGGGGGCCGCCTTCATGAACTGCTCGGCCGCCTTCTGGTCGACCTCGTAGTTGTCCTTCCCGCCCAGGAAGTAGTCGTACATGCGGGCCGGATGGGGCTTGCTCGTGTCGATCAGGTAGGGGTGGGCGGTGCTCTCGCCGCCGCTCAGGGAGGTCATGCTGCCTGACTCCGTCCTCAACTCGCTTGCCACCCACGGGAAAAGCGCGGCGAGTGACTGTCGGAGCATCATCTTGGCATGGCCGCGGGCGTCCGGCAGGGCAGACCACGGACAACGCCGCCCGCGCGCTCGCGCACCGTGCGGCCTCGCCGCTTCAGCCCGTGACCGGGCCGGATAGGGTGGCGGCCCCGGCCCGTGGAGCGGGTTCTGCAGGCATGCGGTGTTCGGTGGCATGCGGTGTTCGGTTCTTCCACGCCCGGCCGAGAACTCAGTTGCCCGTGGTTCCGTTTACGGAGGAGCGTCCTGTGACCGCCGGAACACCCCGAGTCCACATCGACACCAGCAAACCCCACCCCGCGCGCGTCTACGACTGGCTGCTGGGCGGAAAGGACAACTATCCCGTCGACCAGCAGGTCGGGGAGACGCTGCCCGAAGAGGCGCGGGGCAACGCGGCGCGCAACCGGGCGTTCATGCACCGCGCCGCCGCCTGGCTGGCGAAGAGCGGCGTCGACCAGTACCTCGACATCGGCACCGGCATCCCCACCGAACCCAATCTGCACCAGATCGTGCAGGCGATCACGCCGGGCGCCCGCATCGTCTACGCGGACAACGACCCGATCGTCCTGCGGCACGCGGAAGCCCTGCTGACCAGCACCCCTCAGGGCGCCACCGGCTTCCTCCACGTGGATGTGCGGCAGCCCGCGACGATCCTCGAGCGCGCCGGTGAACTGCTGGACCTGGAGCGGCCCGTGGCCCTCTCGCTGATCGCACTCCTGCACTTCCTGCCGGACGACGAGGACCCGTACGGCGTGGTCCGCACGCTGGTCGACGCGTTGCCGACCGGCAGTTTCCTGTTGCTTTCGCACGGGACGGCCGATCAGCACCCGGAGCTGAAGCAGGAGACCGAGGCCGCGTACAAGAAGGGTGCGATTCCGCTGAGGATGCGCACCCGGAGCGAGGTCGAGCCCTTCTTCGACGGACTGGAACTCGTGGCGCCGGGCCTGGTGTTCGCCACCGAGTGGTACCAGGAGGAACCGGCACCGGTGCAGGAGCGCAGCGGCTTCTACGTCGGCGTCGCCCGGGTCCCCTGAGCCGGACTCTCCGCCGACGGTGGGCAGTTCTTGACGTGAGCCGGAACCGGTCGATACTTGTGCGCAGCGTGGGTTGGCGGGTGTCCATGGTCGGCACGGGGCGGGGCGGATGAAGAAGAGACTGTGTGCCACGGGTGCCGTTCTCGGCGTCCTCGCCACCTTGGGCGCGCTGCCGGCTCAGGCTTCCCCGCAGCCGCAGCCGCAGCCGCAGCCGCACCCACACCCACCCTCGAGCCGCCCCGCCCTGCCCCTGGGCCCCGCCGGCCTCCCCGAGAGCCGCACCACGACAACCCTCCAGCCGGGCGTCACCCTCACCCGCATCGTGCGCGGGAACGCCGCCGACCCGGCACTCCACTGGACGGTCGAGGTCTCCATCCCCGGCGGCGACACCTCACCGGACCCCGACGCACCGCCGACGGCCCTCAAGGACAGGGCGAGCGCCGACGAACTGACCGCCGAGCTGCGGCAGGACGGCTTCGAAGCCCGGGCGGAGGAAGTGACGACACCGGCAACGGCCGACCACCCCGGTGGCACACTCGGCTGGCGGGTCCGCGTCGGAACGTTCGCCGCGCAGTCCGCCGCGACGTCCGAACGCACACGCCTGAGGGCGGCCGGACACACGGGTTCCGCCGTGTACACCGGCTGGGACGGCGAGGCCGCGGACCGCGGCCCCTGGCACGTCGACGTACTCACCATCGACCCGCGCACCTTCCGCGGCAGCCTCGACGCGTCGTACGGGCCGAACCTGGAGAACCGGGAGACGACCAGCGCACTGTCGGCGTCGGCGCACGCGACCGCCGCGGTCAACGCGGGCTTCTTCGTCCTCGACCCCAAGGCGGGCGCACCGGGCGACCCGGCCGGCGTGGGCGTGTACGACGGACGCCTGCTGAGCGAACCGGTGGCCGGGCGCCCCGGCCTGGTGATCCAGGACAACGCCCGCGGGACGGAGGTCACCCGCCTCACCTGGCAAGGCCGGGTCAAGGGCCGCACCTCCTCCCTCCACCTGAACGGCGTCAACCGCGTACCGGGCCTGGTCAGGAACTGCGGCGGGAGCAAGGGCGACGCCCCCACCTCGCTGCCCCTGCACGACGTGACCTGTACGAACCCCGACGAACTGGTGACCTTCACACCGGACTACGGCCGGCACACCCCGCAGGGCGCGGGACTGGAGGCCGTACTCGACGCCCACGACCGGGTGGTCGAGTTGCGCTCACCACGGGGCGGGTCACTCCCGCCGGGCGGCAGCTCCGTCCAGGCGACCGGCACCCGCGTAGCGGACCTGACCGCCCTGGCCCGCGTGGGCGTCCGCCTGCGCGTCAGCGCAACCCTGCTGGACGAGCACGGCCACCGGGTCTCCCCCTCCCCCCGGACCGACATCCTGAACGCCGGCCCCGAACTCGTCCGTGACGGGCGGATCCACGTGACGCCCGCCACCGACGGCATGGTGCACCCCGGCGACCCGAGCTGGTACTACGGCTGGGTCCACAAACGCAACCCCCGCACCCTGGCCGGGGTGGACGCGGCCGGCCGCACGGTACTCGTCACGGCCGACGGACGCAGCACGGCGTCCCTCGGGCTCAGCATCGGCGAGAGCGCCGAGGTCGCCAAGTCACTGGGACTGCACGACGCGGTCAACCTGGACGGCGGCGGCTCGACGACGATGGTGACGGACGGCACCGTGATCAACACCCCGTCGGACGCCGCCGGCGAACGCCCCGTCGGAGAGGCGCTGTTGATCCTGCCCCGCGCGCACCACCAGCGACCCGCACCTGCCACCCACTGACGTACGAAGCCCCGCACCACAGCACGACGAACAGCAACCCACCCCAGGGAGCCGCCGTGTTCGCGAACGTGCCCACCGCCCTGACCCTACGAGCCCGAGTCCTGCTCGTCCTGTCCGTACTGCTCGCCACCCTCACCCCGACCGCCCCGGCCCTGGCCACGGGGAAAGCGGGCAACCCCCGTCCCGGCGCCGAAGTCGTCGCCGTCACCCAGGTCGCGGACCGGCAGGTCGACCTGTCGGTACGGTCAACGGCCCTGGGAGGCCGCACGGTCAACGTCCGCCTGCTCACCCCGGACGGCTGGAACCCGGACGACCGACGCCGACAGCACTGGCCGACCCTCTGGCTGCTCCACGGCTGCTGCGGCGACTACACCTCGTGGACCGCGAAGACCGACGTCGCGCGGACCGAGAGCCTGCGCGACGTCCTCGTCGTCATGCCCGAGGCCGGCTGGAACGGCTGGTACAGCGACTGGTGGAACCACGGCAAGGGCGGCGACCCCGCCTGGGAGACCTTCCACACGGTGGAACTGCGCCGCCTCCTGGAACGTGACTGGGGCGCCGGCAGCAACCGCGTCGTGGCCGGCCTGTCGATGGGCGGCCAGGGCGCCCTTCTCTACGCCGCCCGCCACCCCGGAATGTTCAAGGCGACGGCGGCCTACTCCGGCTCCGCGCACCCCCTCCTGAACGACGAGTCCATCAACCGCATCCTGGGCTTCTTCGCCGGCCAGGACAACGACCCGCTCCGCGTCTGGGGAGACCCGGTCGCCCAACGCCGCATCTGGCAGTCCCACGACCCGTTCCACCTCGCGAAGCGCCTCCGCTCCATCCCGGTGTACCTGTCCTGCGGCGACGGCACCACCGGCCCCCTGGACCCACCGGGCAGCACGAGCGCCCTCGAGGCCGACTTCTACCGGCAGAACCACGCCCTGGCGGCGGAGCTGCGCCGGGTGGGGGCCAGGCACCTGACCACCCACTTCTACGGTCCGGGGACGCACGGGTGGGCGTACTGGGAGCGGGAGTTGCACGCCTCGCTGCCGATGTTGCTGGGGGCGTTGGGGGTCGAGGGCTGACCATCTCGCGGTGTGGATCTCGAAAATACGTACCCCTCTTCCCCGCGGCCTGGCACCATGAGGGGCTGCACCGACGTGTCTTTTTGCGGGCCGAGTGGCCCTGATCGAGAGGGATTTCATGGCGGACTGGATCTACATCCTCAATCCGCTCAAGGACACGCTGGACGGGGAGCCGTCCGACAAGGAGACGATGCGCCAACTCGCCGAGGAGGAGCCGGAGCTGGATTTCTGGCTCAGCCGCCGCAACCGCATGCGGCCGGGCGACCGCCTCTGGTTCTTCTTCACCCACCCGGAGTCGGCGGTCGCGGCGGTGGCCGAGGTCGACGAGGAGCCCTGCGAGGACCCCGACGACCCCGCCAACTCCTACCTGGTCGCGGTGTCCTTGCTGCCCGAGGCGACGAAGGCGCTGTACCGCGACCCGGTGGGCCGTGAGGAACTGGCGCTGGGGCAAGTGCGGTCGGTGCAGAAGGTCAAGCCGGAAGCCCTGCCGGTCCTGCTGGCGCGGGCGGGTCTCTGAGACCGCGCCGACAGGCTGGTGGGCGGTCTTTCGTGGAGGCTCCCGCCCGGAGCTTTCCGGCCGGGCTCCGTTCCGCGACAGCCTCGTCCGAGGGACCTGGTACCGCGGTTGTCGACCTTCCACGGTCCACTGGGGGGTATCGCGTGCCGGCCTGGGCCCACAGGCCTACCGCCGCAGGCGGTCCGTGACGGTTCCGGCCACTCCCTCGAGCCACTGTCGGACACCGACCCCCGAGAGGTACCGGCCCTGCATGGCGCCCCTTAGTGAAACGTGCATTGACAGTGCTTTCAAACTCTGCTTGCCTGGGAGGGCTTTCAGGTGGGTGCTTGCGGCCTGCCGGGAGCGAGCAGGGGCTCTGCCCGGTGAATGAGCCGGGCTGTGAACTGGGGCGCGCAATTGCGGCGCGCGCCCCTGTTGAGTGCGCATACCACCGGAAGGGCCGTCGCGAGGGCTGACGCCCCGTCACGCCGTTGCCACCATGGACGCGGTGAGCCCCGGACCGTGCGCCGGTGTTCAGCGATCGTGTCCTTGGGGGGACCATGGGTGGGGATCAGTACGGGTGGCTTCGTGCTGCCGTGTCGCGGTTCGGTGGAACGTGTAAGGACAAACTGGCGGGGGGTGGCGGACAGGAGGCTGCGATTCGGGGCCCGCTGGAAGTCCTGTTGCGAGCGGTGAGCGAGCACCACGAACAGCACCGGGTGAGCTGGTACGACGAGTACCCGCTGCCGGACCTCGGCGTCCGGCCCGACTACGCGGTGAGTGTGAACGGGAAGATCAGCGGCTATGTCGAACTCAAACGTCCAGGGCTGTCCGTCGATCCGGACACCTTCGGCCGCGGCAACCGGGAGCAGTGGGACAAACTCCGGGACCTGCCGAACCTGTTGTACTCGAACGGCACGGAGTGGCGGCTCTTCCGTGGCGGCAGGCAGGTCGGCGAGACCGTGTTCTTCGCCGGTTCGCTGGGCAGTGCGGGCGACAAACTCGCCGTACCCGACCCGCTGGCCTTCGACGCGCTGCTCCAGCAGTTCCTCGGGTGGAAACCCTCGCCGATCAGACACGTCGACCGTCTGGTGCAGGAGATCGCCCGCCTGTGCAGACTGCTGCGCGCCGCCGTGCAGGAACAGTTGTCGGCGGAGGCCAGATCGTCCGCACCCGACGACGACGTGCGCGCACGGCCCTTCACCGGCCTCAAGAACGACTGGCGCCGCTACCTCTTCCCGTCTGCCGACGACGCCACCTTCTCCGACGGTTTCGCCCAGACCGTCACCTTCTCGCTCCTGTTGGCTCGCACGGAAGACATCCCGCTCGCGCCCGACTCCTTTCACGAGATCGGCCGCCGCCTCGACGACGGCCACGCCCTCATGGGCAAGGCACTCCAGCTCCTGACGGACAACGTCAACGCGCGCTTCACCATCACCCTCGATCTGCTGACGCGTACGGTCGAGCAAGTGGACTGGCCGGCAGTCCGCAGCGGGAACCGGGACGCCTACCTCCACCTCTACGAACACTTCCTCACGGTCTACGATCCGGCCCTGCGCCAGCGGAGCGGCTCCTACTACACACCGCGCGAAGTGGTCGAGGAGATGATCCGTCTCACCGAGGACGTCCTACGCACCCGACTCGGCCGGGAACACGGCTTCGCCGACGACGACGTACGGATCGTCGACCCCGCCATGGGCACCGGTACCTTCCTGCACACCGTCATCGAGCGCGTCGCCGAACAGGCCGCCGAGTGCCACGGGCCCGCGATGGCCCGCGACGCCGTGCAACGGCTCGCCTCTCGCCTGTACGGCTTCGAACTGCAGACGGGCTCCTTCGCCGTCGCCGAACTGTGCGCCTCGGACCTGCTCAAGAAGTACGGCGTGTCGGTGCCGGAGGGCGGCCTCAACCTCTTCGTCACCGACACCTTGGACAACCCGTACGCCGAAGAGGAGTACCTGGCGTCCACTTACGAGGCGCTCGCTCAGTCGCGTAGACGCGCCAACAAGGTCAAGGCGCACACCCCGATCACCGTCGTCGTCGGCAACCCGCCGTACGACGACAAGGCCGAGGGGCGCGGCGGCTGGGTGGAGAAACGCGCGGACCGCGGAGAAAGGCCACTGCTCGACGACTTCCGTCACGCGGGCAACGGCCGCTACGAGCACATGCTCAAGAACATGTACGTGTACTTCTGGCGGTGGGCGGCCTGGAAGGTGTTCGACGCCCATGCCGAAGACCGGCACGGAGTGGTCTGTTTCATCACTCCGTCCGGGTGGGCCACAGGTCCCGGCGGACGGGGGATGCGTGACTATCTGCGGCGGACCTGTGACGAGGGCTGGATCGTCAACCTCTCTCCGGAGGGCCAGCGTCCCGATGCAGCCACTCGCGTCTTCCCAGGCGTCGCACAGCCGCTCGCCATCTTCGTCTTCGCCCGCCGGGCGGGAATCGAGCGAGGACCGGAGCACCGGGCACACGTGCACTACCGGGCCTTGTCGGGGATGCGTGCGGACAAGTTCCGCCGGCTGCGGGCGATCCGGCTGGACGACGACGGATGGCGGGACACCCACACGCACCCGACACGGCCGCTCACGCCCGTGACGGAGTCGGGCTGGGAGGACTACCCCGAGCTCAACGATCTGTTCCCCTGGGGCAGTCTGGGCATCACGTCGAACCGTTCATGGGTGAGCGCCCCCTCGGAGGAGACCCTGCGCCGCCGGTGGGCGACGCTGATACGCGAATCCGACCCGGCCCGCCGGGCGGAACTCTTCAAGGAGACAGGGGACCGGACGCTGACCGGCAAGCGAGACCCGTTGCCCGGCCAGACCGCCCGCAGAAAGCCGCTTGCCGAGGAAGGCGACACCACCCCGCACCTCGTACGCATGGCCCTGCGCAGCTTCGACCGGCAGCACATCATCGCAGACAACCGCGCACTCGACCGTCCCCGCCCCGACCTGTGGGCGGCCGCCCAGCGTGACGGGCAGCTCTTCCTCAACCAGCAGTCATCGCACTCGATCGACTCGGGCCCCGCGCTGATCGCGACGCACCTGATCCCCGACACGCATCACTTCAACGGCCGCGGCGGCCGCATCATGCCCCTGCTGCACCCCGACGGTTCCGCAAATACCGCGGTCGGCCTCCTGCCGTACCTCGCACGGGCACTCGGCCGCGCACGGATCGTGGCCGACGACCTGGCGGCGTACGCCGTCGCCGTCGCGGGGCATTCGGCTTTCACCCAGAGGTTCACGGAGGAACTCCTGACGCCGGGCACACGGCTCCCGCTCACCCGTGACGGCGCACTCTGGGACGAGGCCGTCACCCTCGGCCGCCAGGTCCTGTGGGCGTCCACATACGGAGCCCGGTGCGCCGACCCGGCGCAGGAACGCCCTGTCGGCAAGGTGGAGTTCCCGCCCGGGGACCCATGCAGGGTGCGGTACGTCAGCCACATCGGCGACACGCTTCCCGAGCGGATACGGCACGATGCCGAGTCGGCGACGCTGCACGTCGGCGAGGGGGAGTTCGCCCCCGTGCCGGAAGCGGTGTGGACGTACGACGTCGGCGGAATGCCCGTCATCAAGAAGTGGTTCGGCTACCGGAAGGCCTCACCCAACAGCAAGAAGACCAGTCCCCTCGACGACATCCACGTCGAGGCCTGGCCTTCCGAGTGGACGAGGGAACTCATCGAGTTGCTCTCGGTCCTTCGCCGCCTGACCGACCTCGCCCCCGTTCAGGATGCCTTGTTGTCCGCGTTATTGGCCGGCCCGGTGGTGACGGAGGAGGAACTGGTGGCGGCTCGGGTGCTGCCCGTGTCTCCCGCGGCACGCAAGGCCCGGCATCCGGCGGTTGACGGGCTCTTCCCCGAGGGGTGAGGGGAAGCCGAGCCCCGCTTCAGCCGTACTGCTGCTCCGAGGAGCCCACATCAGCGACCGCTGCCCGCAGAGTGATGTCGCCCTGTGCCAGCAGACGAAGCGTCCGGGCGATCCGGGGATGCTCGCTCTCGACGGCACCGGCGAAGCGGATCACGTCCCCGAGGCGGGCGTGCGCGTCGCCGAGCTGTACCTCATAGTGCACAGCCGTCCCGAGGTCGGTGATCTGCGCGGAGTGGGCCTCCCGTACGACAAGCCCGAGGACGGCAAGGAGGGACAAATCCACAAGCGTCACCTCGTGATCAAGACCTCGCGCCGCCGTCACCTCCTGGTCCACGGCGAAGTCGCTCCCCTCCCGGACGGGGAGGGGAGCGAGTACGAGCTCCGCCAGCAGGCGAAGCTGTGACTCCGTGAGCACGATGTGCGGCAGCGGCATGGGAACATGCCTAGCACACCCGGGCAGCGTGGGGCCGTATCGCGGTGGCCGCTGTCTTCCCGTCCTCGACCCGCGCGTCGATTCGCAACGCAACGACTGGTTGACTGCTTTCGTTCGGGCTGTCGACGGCGGGCCCACCGGGTGGGTGGCGCACCGGCATGCCACTGGGTGCGTCGAGGGAAGTGAACGTGGAACAGTTCGCCGCGGGCAAGGTTCTGCGCAACAGGTACCGGCTGGACCGGATTCTGGGCAGAGGGGCGATGGGGCATGTCTGGCAGGGGACGGACGTGTACCTGGAGCGTCCTGTCGCGGTCAAGACCGTGGCTGCCGACCTTCTGGCTTTGCAGGACTGGCGTGCCACAGCCCTGGCACGCTTCGAGAGGGAGGCCAAGGCCGCAGCTCGTCTGGATCACGCCAACATCACCACCGTGTACGACGCCGCCGTCACCGAGGACGTCTGCTGCCTGGTGATGCAACTCGTCGACGGGACGACTCTCGACAATGTCATCGACGGTGCCGACGACGGGTGCCTGCCCGTGCCCGCCGCGGTCTCCGTGGCCGCGCAGCTGTGCTCGGGGCTGTCGGCAGCGCACGCGGCCGGTCTCGTGCACCGCGACCTCAAGCCGCAGAACGTCATGGTCGGCTCCAGCGGTCTGGTGAAGATCCTCGACTTCGGTCTGGTGAAGGTTCTCTCGGACACCGACCCGCAGCTCACCATGACGGGCGAGACGCTCGGCAACGTCGCCTACGCCTCGCCCGAACTCCTCGCCGGCGAAAAGTTGTTGGACGGGCGGAGCGACTTGTACGCCGTGGGGTGCCTGCTGCACCACATGCTCACCGGCCACCCTCCCTTCCGCAGCGAGCGCCCCGCCGAGCTGGTCACCCAGCACCTCACCGCGCCCCCGCCCCGGACGGCCGAGTGCGGTGTCGAGGTCCCGACGGCTCTCCAGGACCTGGCGCACGCACTGCTCGCCAAACGTCCGGAGGACCGCCCCGGCGACGCGGCGGAAGTGTACGCGGCCCTCGCCCCGTATCTGCCGGCCCCCGATCCGGCGCTGGCGATCCGCAGGATGCCACCGGAGGATCCCCGACGGCCCTTCCTCGTGCCCCAGGGACCGATCGCGCCCCGGGGGCCGATCGTGCCGCGTTACTAGCCGAAGCCGTCCGCGGCACGATCGCGTGGCGGGTCATGCCGCGGCCGGGGGCCTGACCCTGATCAGCGCTTCGAGGAACGGGCTGGGCTCCCCGTGCCAGAAGACGTCCAGGCTGTCCCGGGCCCGCGTGGCCGCCACGAAGAGCAGGGACCGCGCGCGCTGCATCTCCGTTCGGTGGCGCGCCGGGTTCGTGGTCCGCCGCTGCTGGACGTCCGCGCGGGGCACCAGCCCGTCGGTCACCCCGGCGATGATCATGCGCTGGTACTCGAGTCCCTTGAACCGGTACATCGTGCCGATGTGGACGCCGCTGTCGTCGCGGGGCCCGTCCGGGCCGATCTCCAGAGCGTGGATGCCGTGCTGCATCAGTGTGTACGCGACTTCGGTCGCCATGCGGTTGGTGGGTACGGCGATCGCGATCTGCTCGTGCGGCACCTGACCCCAGGACTCGATCAGCGCGGCGATCGCCTCGCGTTCCTCCACCCAGTCGTTGCGCCGGTGCAGATCCGGGACCGCGCCACTGAGTACGGAGCGGTACCCGGCCAGCGTCTCGCCACCGCCGTCGAGGTCGTCGTACGTCTCGTCACCGAGCACGTTCAGCGCGGAGCGCAGGATCTGCCGGGTGGTGCGGTAGCTCAACGACAGCTTCGACGACCGGCCGCGGATGTTGATGCCGAGGCTGCCGAGGGTCACCTGGTTCTTGTAGATGCGCTGGTGTGTGTCACCGACCAGGAAGAGGTCGTTGCGGTCCGGGGCGGTCATCGCGCGCAGCATCTTCCAGTGGGCGGGCCGCAGGTCCTGGGCCTCGTCCACCACGATGTACCGGTACCGGTAGCGCAGCCAGCCTCCCGAGCCGTCGGCCACGTGGACGTTGTCCAGGCCGCCCGCTTCCTCCCGGCGGCGCTCGATGGCCTGGATGCGCCGGGCCCGTTCCGCCTCCAACTGTGCTGCCCGCTCCGCGATCTGGTCCCATGTCTGGACTCCGAGCCGGTCCAGGCGCTGGGTGAACCGCTCGACGAGCTGCCAGATCTCGGCGCGCTCGGCACGGGTGACCGTGCCTCCACGTCCGGCGCGGCGCGCCCGGAAGTAGTCCGTGCGTGAGGTCACGGCCTGGCCGAGGACCACCTGGGTCCACTCGTCGTGCAGGAACTCCGCGTCCCAGCTGTCCTCGCCGAGCTCGTCGAGGAGCGAGCGCCATTCCCGGACCGCCTGTGCCTCGTCGACGATGCGCTTGCGGTTGCCCGGTTCCGCCTCGCGGACGGTGCGCAGCGCGAGCTGGTCGACGTGACTGATCTCGACGCGCGACAGCAGCGTCTCGCCGCCCAGGGCGAGCAGCCGTGAACGCAGGTCCGCCGCGAGGTTCTTGTTGTACGTGGTCAGCAGGACCGGCTTGCTCCGGCCTGCCGGGAGCCGCTCGACCAGGTGCTTGACCCGGTGCAGCGCCACGATCGTCTTGCCGGTGCCGGGTCCGCCGCCCACGCGTGCCGGGCCGCTGTAGTCCCGGGTGACCAGCTTGGCCTGAGTGGGGTGCAGGAACACCTTCCAACGGCCGAAGTCCTCACCCTCCAAGGCCTCGCGCAGCGCGTCGTCCGTGGTGGTGACGATGGTGGCAGGACGTTCGACGGCGGCACGGAAGTCCTCGACGTCCACCGGCTCCGGCGTCGCGACAGGCGCGGTGACCTGCTCCAGGACGTCGGCGTACGCCTTCCCGTCGTAGAGGGCCAACAGGACCTCGCCGGTGAGCTGCGGCGCGTACTCGACGAGTCCGAGGAGCTGGTCCTCGGTGGTCAGCGCGGCGACGACCGGAACCAGGGACGGAGCCACACCCAGGTCGGTGAGCTCCTGTTCCGACCACTTCGCGAACAGCGGCTCGGGGCCGGTCGGCTCGGCGGGAAGGGCAGGTTCGACGGGCTGAGCGGGCTCTGCGGGCGTGGCCGCCCGCGGTGCCCGGGCACTGAGTACCTCCTCCTGCACCACCTGCAGGTCGACGTACTCGATGCCGCCGGTGACGCGGTTGACCGAGTACGTCAGCCGGTCCAGATGCGCGTACACGTCCTTGCGGTGCTTGACCGAGACGATCAGCCAGTCGTCGTCGGCCAGGCGCAGCAGCAGCGCGCGGTACTCGTCGTTGACGCGCGCCGAGTACAGCTTGTCGTGCCCCTGTAGCTGCTTGAGGCGCAGCCCCGCGGAATCCGGATTGGTCTTGAATTTGTGCTGGAAGTCGTAGATCGCGCCCTTGACGGGTCGGGGGAGCTTGAGGATCTCCCGGTCCGCCTTGTCGAGCAGGCGCAGCGTCACGTTCTTGCCGGTCACGGCTGTGTGTTCCCCCCGTTTTCCGTGGTGGTCCGATCAGGCTGGTCAGGTGGCCTCCGGCTGCCGGCCGGTGGTGCGCCGCCGAGGCGGTCCGCGAGGGCGTCGGCGGTCCAGCCGGCGGCGGGTCGTACCTCCCAGCCGGCCACGGCGAACGCGCGGTCGCGGTCGACCGCCTCCGGATCCTCGTCCTCACCCTCCGGCGGGCGCGGGGCGAGCACGACGCCGACCCGTGCGGCGGGCCACGCCAACTCGGCCAGCCAGCCGTTCTCGTCGAGTTCGTAGCCGTCCTCGGGCACCGCGACGCCGCGCGCCGCGAGGGCTTCGGCGAGCGCGAGCAGGCCGGGCTCGTCCGGGTCGAGGTATTCGATGACCCGGTCCCACTTCCCGCCCCGGACAGGAGGGGGAATGTTCACGGGGGGCGCTTCGGCGGTTGCGGGGGCCGGTGGCGCAGGCGTGGTGGTCTTCTCCGTCGCGGGTGTGCCGTCGGCGGCGGCTGTGCGGGGGAGGGTGGTGCGGACGCTCTCCAGGACGCCACTGCCGCCCGTGACCGCCAGGGCCTCGACGGGGAACCCGTGGAGGCGGCCAGTCGTGAGCTGGACGGCGTCTCCGCCGCCGGTGTCCAGGAACTGCAGCAGGTTGGACCAGTACAGCCAGGCCCGCCAGCGGCGCTTGTGTGCCTCCTCCTGCGTGTGGGCGCCGGGCGCGTCGTCGAGGAGGACGATGCCTGTCCACGCGGGGGGCTTGGCCCGGCCGTCCGCGGCGAAGACCAGCGGCAGCCCCGCGCGGTCCGTCACCGTGAACAGTTGCACGGGGCCGCGCGGTCCTGCGGGAGTCCTGCCGCGCAGCGCCGCCGTGATCTGCTCGCCCAGCACATCCGGTGGCAGCGCGACGGGGCGGGCCCCGGCCCCCATGAAGCCGGCCAGGGCGGCCTCCGCCCGCCACCGCCAGCGCTCCGCGTCCGGGCGGCGCAGATACTCCACGAGCTGTACGGCCGGATTGACCCACACCGTCTCCGCGAGTTCACCGGGCAGGGCGTTCCACACCGTGGCGTAGTAGCCGCGTGCCTTGCCGCGGGCCTGGTCGCCGTACGGCTCCCACACCGGGTCGGCCGGTCCCGCGCCCGCGTGGCCGATGTCCCGGACACGGCGCTGCCAGTCCCGCACGTCGCCGTAGGTGAGCTGGAAGACCCTGAGCCCTTCCGCGCGCAGCCGCGTGCGCTTCTCCGCGTCGTCAGCGACCCGGTTGTGCTCCCGGCCGGCGTGGAATTCGTAACCGTCCAGGTAGAGCGCGACACGGGGGCCGGGCGCGTCGACCCGCTCGAAGAGGACGTCGGGGCGGGTGCCGTCGAAGACGCGCTGCTGCGACACCCGCCAGCTCAGTGTCGTGCCGTCGGCGGCGGTGAGTCGCAGGTCCAGCGCATGGGTGCCGGCCGGCGTGATGTAGGCGTCACCGCTCGCACGGCTCTCCGGCAGTTTGGCCCATTCGCGCAGCGTGTCGATGAACAGGACCTCGAGATCGCTCTCGGCCTGCTGGTGCATCGGGATCTGCTGGGTGGTGGCGATGGGCGAGGTGCGCCAGCGTTCACCTTCCGCGCCGAGCAGCTCGTCGAGCATCTGCCGGACCTCGTTGCGGCTGACCTTGTCGTAGTCGGCCGGCGGCACGCGGCGCAGCAGGCAGCGGTGACAGCCGTCGAGACCCTTCTCCCGACAACCGCAGCCCTCGATCACCTCGCGAGCCTTCAGCAGGACCTCGCGGAAGCCGTCGGACGTCGCCAGACGATGCAGGTAACCGGTGCCCCCGGGCAGCCGGTCGTAGACGACGAGGAACCGGCGCGGCCAGTCGCGGTCCTCGCCGTCCGGCATGGACGCGGCGGTGATGTCGATGTGGTCGGGGTCGCCGCCGTAGCGGGCCGCTATGCCCGCGAACAGCGCGGCGGTGAACGAGGCGAGCCGCTCCTTGGCCCGTGCCACGGACGCCGGCAGCAGGATACGGACGGCCTCCGTCGTCAGCTCGTGCGCCAGCAGCAACGGCACGTCCTGCCCGGCGCCCTGCTCCTCCCCGCTGCCGCGCAGCCGTCGGCGCGGACACCACAGCTGGTGGTGGGCGCTCGCGCGGGTGGAGCGGGCGAGCGAGGCGGTGAGCGCGTGCTGCGACTGGTCGACGACCGGCCGCCCGTCGGCCGTCGCCCCACCGCAACTGGCGCACACGTAGAACGGGTTCAGCCGCACGTCGTCCCCGGCCAGCGGGACCGTGCTGCTGCCGTCCTGCCGGTCGACGCCGAGATTCAGGGTCCGGACGACGGCCTTGCGCGTGAAGTCCGCGCCGAAGACCGCGCTGTCGTGCCGCCACGACCCGGTCGCCAGATGCGCCGGATCGATGTCGACGGTGGTGAGCACCGCGTACCGCTTCCGGTCCCGCTCGTCACGGTCGTCCCGCACCCGGGCGTCGTCCCGCTTGTCCCGGGCCATCACGCGCCGCGGCTCCAGCACGTGGTGTACGCACCCCGCGTCGGCGATCTCCCGGGAACCGCACCGCGGGCACGGCGAGGTGTCGTTCTTCGGATCGCCGTGCGTGCGCGCGTAACCGCAGGCCGGGCACAGGCGCCACACCGCCCAGGCGCGCCGTTCCGGGCTGCCTGTGTCGAGGGCGCGCACCACGTGCCGGTAGCCGTTGACGTAGAAGGAGTTGCCGGGCGCGAGTTCGGTGAGCGCCAGTTTGCGGGACCGCTCGTAGTCGCGCACCTCGCTGCGGTAGGTCCACTCCCGGCGTTCGTCGTCGCCCTGCGGGCTCTCCGTGCCCTCCTCGTCCCCGGCGGCCTCCTTCCAGTAGAGGGTGGCCTCCAGCGACGTGGTCGTGTCGGTGAGGCTGTAGTTGGGCAGCAGTCCCAGTTCGACGAGGGCGCCGTGCGCGCTGGTCTGGCTCAGCTCGCGCAGCAGCTCGCCCGTGGCGCGCCGTTCCGCGAGCAGCTCGCGCCGCTCGGCGCCCTGCTCACGGTCGTCGGCGAGCAGCCCGTCCACCGCGGTGTCGATGGCGGCGATACGACGGCGCAGCTCCTCGCGGCGCGCCGTCCACTCCTCCTCGGCCTCCTGCAGGGTGCGCGCGATGCCGCCGGTGGCGTAGGCACGCAACTCGTCCGCGGCATGGGCGGACACTCCCCGGCCGTCCTCCGCGCCGTCGGAGGCCTGCGGGAACAGTGCCAGGAACTCCTCCACCAGCCGCGCCCCATGGGTGAGCGCCGCGTCCGAGAGGTCCTGGCACCAGCCGGTCGAACCGAACAGCGCCGACGACAGGCGCGGCACCGGCATGAGCAACTCTCCGTCGGCGGTGGTGAGCTCGCCGCGCGCCGCCCGGTCCAGCAGGTGCGCCGTGTACTGGCGGCGCAGGATCTCGACGGCCGACAGGTAGCAGCCCGGCGGCACGATGTCACCGGCGATCATCTCGGTCGGGGCGTCCAGGTAGTAGCGGTCGCGGGCCCGTCGCCCACCGAAGGCGACCACCAGGGCGTTGCCCGTCCGGCGTCCGGCCCGCCCCGCACGCTGCACGTAGTTCGCCGGTCCGCCCGGCAGCGAGCCGAGCAGTACCGCCGACAGGTCGCCGATGTCGATGCCCAGCTCGAGGGTGGGCGTGCAGGAGAGCACGTTGGGGTCGGTGTAGTGGGTGCCCTGCCGGAACGTCCGCTCCACGCGCTCCCGTTCGGGCCGGGTCAGCATGCCGGTGTGCTCGGCCGTGACGACCCGGTAGGTGCCACCGGTCAGATACAGGCGGCGGTAGTAGTCGGTCCGGTAGTCGCGTTCCAGTTTCCCGCCGAAGCCGCCGCTGCCCGCGCCGGTCGACGACACGCCGGGCTGGGGAGGGGTGAGAACGCCGGTGCAGCGCCAGCGCGGACAGGGATGCCCGTACCAGCGGGTGCGCCGCTCGGGCGGCACCACCTGCTGCCAGCCGCACTCCTCGCAGGACACGAACGCCTTGTTGACCAGGTCGTCCGCCAGGAGCCGCACCTGGATGTGGCCCGGCTGCAGCCCGTACACGCGGGTGGTGCGGTCCTTGGCGGTGCGCACCGACAGCACGCCCTCGTCCGCGAGGACCGGCAGCAGCCCGCGCAGGTACTCGGTCGCCCGCGCCGCGTCCAGGCCGAGGCAGCGCCGTGTCCAGTCCTGGTACCAGTTGCCACGACCGGTGATCGTGTCGAACTTGGTCTTCTCCTTGGGACCGGCGAGCAGGAACCTCGGCGGTGCGACGTACCCCTCGGGAAAGGCCGGCATCCCCTCCGGCCGCTGCCCGGAGATGAGGTACTGGTTGACGCCCGCTTCCTTGATCCAGGTCTCCAGCCACCGGTGCCGGACGCCGCCGCGCAGCCGCAGTCGCTCCAGCAGCCCCCGTACGTACGCCAGGTACCGGTCGGGTGTGGGCAGGCCGCCGTCCAGCCCCAGTTGTCCCGGCAGCGTGAGGTGCAGGTCACGGGCGAGCGTGACGATCCGGTCCGGATCGGCGAGCACCACCTCCGCGGCCGTGGTCCGGGTCAGTTCCAGGGTGCGCCCGAGTCGCGACCGCAGCCCGAACTCCATGACGGTCGCGAACGCGAGCCGCTCACCGATGAGCTTCCAGGTCCGCGCGTCCCCGGTGCCGCGCCCGGACAGGAGCCGGTCCACGCCCGGTTCGTCGTGCAGGTCGGGCGGCACGACGGCGGCCAGTGCCTGCGGGTCGTCCACGGAGTCCAGGACGTCACCGATGAGGTCGTTGAGCGGGAGGGGCGTACCGGTGTCGTCCAGTCGGTGCGCCAGCAGCGAGCGCAGCGAGAACTTGTACGAGGCGTTGGCGACGTATCCGGCCCGGTGCGCCGCGTCCTGGGTGGAGTCGTTGAACAGCAGCGTCTTGCGCTCCTCCGGCGCCAGCGCGATCTCCTGGCCGCCGGTGAACAGTTGGGTGACCGTGGCGGAGGCCAGCGCGGCGAGTGCGGTACCGAGGAACCTGATGCCGTTGTCGGTGTCGCACGCCGGGCAGGTGTCGTCCTTGGCGGCCTGGTCGGCGGTCTTCTTGTCGAGGACGGCCCGCGCGAACCAGGCGTCCTGCAGCCCGTCCCCGTCCTCGGCGACGGGCATGCGGTAGGTGCTCTGCGCTCCGTCCAGCACCACCACGGACTGCGGATCGACACCGCCCGCCTGTTTCGGCGCCGTGCCGGTGAGCGCGGCGAGGGCGTCCCGGGCCTCGGCAGGCGTCGCCGAGATGAAGTACCGCAGTCGCCGCCTGTCGCGTCCGACGGCGGCCTGCCAGATCCGCAGCGGGCTGGTCTCCAGCTTCTGCGGGTCGGCTTCCGGGGACAGCGCCGCCCACCCCGAGCGGCCGCACACCCGGCAGTAGACCGCGGGCAGGTGGGCCTGCGCCGGCCGCTGCACGGTGTCCGAACCCGGCAGCGCCTGGGGCCGCCGCGCGTCCGGCGTCGGCCATTCGTCGCCGTCGGACGAGTCCTCGGACGCGGTCGCCGCGGTGAGCGCGGAGCGCCGCGCGACGGTCCGCTCGTCCTCGTACCAGCGGAACTCGGGCCGGGCGCCCACCCCGCTCAGCACCCGCCCCACCGGCCGCACCCACAGATGCGCCTCGATGTGCAGCAGCGGACGCGGCCGGCGCTCGTCGGACTCCGGGTCCCGCGCGGACGACAGCAGGGCCACGAACCGCGACAGCGCCTCCAATGCGAGCCGCGGATTCTCCCGCGCGGTGCGCGCCCACGCGTACCCGAAGCGGGCCATGCGGTCCCGCAGCCCCCATTCGTCGAGCGGATCGCCGTTCAGCAGCGCGAGCACGCCGTGGGTGAAGTCGTGCTTCTTCAGCAGCCGCCCGATCTGGAACGCGTCCAGGCCGCGCCGCCCCAGCAGCCGCTCGGCGAGCCCGTCCAGGTCGAGCCGGTCCGGGTCGGACTCCACGCCCGGCCCGCCCGACACGTCGATGACCTCCTTGGGGCTCGGAGGCTCGGGCAGCTCGTAGTCGATGTCGCCGACGAAGTCGTCGGCGCTCAGCCGTTCCTCGCCGATCACCGAGTCGGGCCCGAAGGGCACGCCGAACACCTGCTCGGCGACGGTGAGGATGCCGCTGGTGTCGCCCCCGCCCTCGCCGAGGGTCGCCGAGGTCGCCACCGGGCAGATCGAACCGAGCGGCCGCCCGGGCTTCGAGGCGCCCACGGCGGACGCCAGCCGCCGCAGCAGCATCGCCACGTCCGTGCCCTGCGCACCGTCGTAGGTGTGGAACTCGTCCAGCACCACGTACGCCGGGTCCGCGCCCTCCCACAGCAACCGGTCGTCGGCCCGCTGGAGCAGCAGGTCCAGCATCTTGTAGTTGGTGATCAGCACGTCCGGGGGCGACTGGCGCATCTCCTCGCGACGCGTCATCACCCGCCGGAAGTCGGTGTCCGGCTTGTCGCCGATGTACAGACCTGCCGTCACCTGGGCCAGTTCCGGCTGCGCCAGGTAGTCGCCGATGCGGCCGGCCTGGTCGGTGGCGAGCGCGTTCATCGGGTACAGCAGTACGGCCTTCACCCCGCGCCGGCCCAGCGCCTTCTGTCGCCGGCAGTGGTCGAGTACGGGGATCAGGAACGACTCGGTCTTGCCGGACCCGGTGCCGGTGGTCACGAGCGTCGGCTCGGCCGCCCCCCGGTACGTGCTCAGTCGCTCCCACGCCTTCGCCTGGTGCCGCCACGGGGTGAACGACGGCTGCCACTCCAAGGCCGACCGCCATCCGTCGTCGGCCGGGTGGAACGGCGTCCTGATCCGCAGGTACGGACCCCGGAAGATGCCCGTCTCCGGATCCCCGAGGAACCGCTCCAGTGCCAGCCGCGTGTCCTCGTCGGCGAGCGCGTACGTCGTCGTGAGGTACTGCGTGAGACTGCCGCGGAGTTGCGCGGCGGCCAGGGTGGGCTTCACGAGGACCTTTCGGGCAGGACGGCAACCACGACCGCCGGGCACGCGACGCCATGACAGCCGGCGAGGGCGCCGTGACGATCAGCGTCAAAAATACCGCCCACCTCGCACATCGTTACCCACCTGGTCGAATCCCGGCCTCCGCCGCGGGGCGCGGACGAGGTGCGGATGCCCGGTGATGTCCATGCCCCGCGGCACCGACCCGCCGCCTGCGACACCTGCGATCAGGTCCAGCCCTCGAGCTCCCCGACGAAGTCCGAGTACGAGCGGTTCTTGCCACGCGGGGAGGGGATCAGCCGGTGCTTCAGCGCCTCGCGGGCGACGGCCGGGCCGTCGCTCTCCCGGAACACCGGCAGGCCGAGTCCCCGCTTGAGCTCCTCCTTGGCGTCCTTGACACGACCGGTGTCCTTGTCGAGCAGCCGGTCGGGGACCTTCCACCGCGGACGCACGCAGGGGAAGGCGTCCGGGAAGAGCAGCAGCCAGCCCTCGCTCTCCCACGCGGCGAGCGCGAGTGCCGTCCGGAACTCCTGGCAGTGACGCGCGAACTCGTCGGTCAGTGTCCTGCGGACTCGGTCGTAGTGGTCGTCGGTGTAGCCGTCCAGGTCCTCGTGGACGACGAATCCGAGCAACTCGGCGCGCTGCTGGCGTGCCTTGGCCCGTGCCTTGCCGGTCAGCGTCCTCACGGCGGCGGCGAGATCAGGACCGGTCTTCTTGCGCAGCCGCACCGGGTCGTTGATGCGGACCAGCTTGGCCATTGCATCGAGGTCGGGCCTATTCGCGCGTATCAGCGCGGCCAGGATTTCGCAGTCGTTCTGGTCCTCACCGGCCAGCACGATGACCCCCCCGTTCCCGAGCTCCGGTCGCCCACCTCCCACCCTGCCGCCCCTTCGGGGTCACAGCTCACCCCCGGTGAGGTCGCCGCCCAGCACGCCGGAGAACCACAACTCCCCGAGCGGCTGTTCACCGGACTCCTGGACGATGTCCTTCACCTCGTCGACGCTGAGGGCCGGGATGATCGACGCGCCGTCCTCGTCGCGGTCGCACACGACGAACTCCTCCGGACGGAGCCTGTTCACGAGTGCGGGGGAGTGGGTTGCCACGATGAACTGCGTCCGCTCGGCGGCCTCGCGCAGTCGCTGCACGACGAGTTCCAGGGCCTGCGGATGCAGCCCGTGGTCGATCTCCTCGATACAGGTGAACGCCGGAGGATTGGGGTCGTAGAGCAGGGCGAGCAGCCCGAGCAGCCGGACCGTCCCGTAGGAGGCGTCGGCCAGCGGCGTCAGACGGCGCAGGCCATGCTCGCGCAGCACGACGGTCAACTGGTCGGTGGCCCCGCCGACTTCCTCGAACTCGATGCTCTCCAGCTGGGGCAGGACCGTACGGGCGTCAGATACCAAATCATCCCAGATCTCCTCGCGACCGCTGAGGTGGATCAGGAATCCGGCCAGGTTCTCGGCGTGCGGGGAGAGGGTGGCGAAGTCCGCACCGCGCAGGCGGGTCGGCTGCCGGGCCGCCTCCACGTCGACGTCGAAGACCCGGAAGGACGACAGCCGGTCGGCGACCCGCGTCACCTCGTCCCCGCCGTCCGCGGGACCGAGCCGGGGAAGGGTCGACAGTCCGCTGCTGAGCCTACGGATACCGAAGCTGCCGCTGTCCTTGCTCTGGCCCGCCCGCACGTCGAGGATGCGCGCCTCCTCGCCCTTGATGGTGATGCGCCGGCCCCGCCCCTGCTTGCGCTTGAACGCGAAGCTCTCCTCACGGGAAAGAGCGTAGTAGGGCGAGCGCTCGCTGGTTTGTTTGGACCGCAGGGAGCGGCGCCGGATGGTGAGGCCGTACTCGTCCGGCGCGTTGCGGGTGGAGTTGGTCGTCCACGTGGCCTTGAGGTGGATACGCATGGTGGTCGGCGGCTTGTTCCCGCCCCAGAACGCCACCTCGTCGAACCCGCCCCGCGTGTCGAGCGCCGGCTGGAGGTCGGTGCGGATGATGTCGGCGAGGAAGTCGAACACCTTCAGCACATTGGATTTGCCTGCCCCGTTCGGGCCCACCAACACCGTGAGAGGACCGAGCGGCACGGTCACGTCGCGCAGACTGCGGAAGTTCTCGACGTGCAGTTCGAGAAGACGGCCAGGCATGGGGGAACCTATCGAGTGCGAAGGACGGCTTCCGTGCGCGGTCGGTACGTACCGTGCGTGGAACATCGTGGCTCAGCGTATCCGGGCCGGCTGACACCGGATGGCGTGTTCGGTGTGGTCATTCCGCCGAGGGCCGGCACGTCCGGTAGTTGGCACGCACGGGCTGACCGTCCCGCCACCTCATGGACTCCTGTGCTTCCCCGGGAAGCGCGTCGCGGGACAAGGTGGCCACCTCGCGCTTGCCCAGTCCTGCCGCGCACCACAGTCCGGGACGCGAGGAGCACCGCGTCGCACCGCGATGCGACCGGCCACTCGGCGCGAGGCGCCTGGTCCGCGCCGCCGGTTCAGCTCTCCGCTGCGTGTGTGCAAGGCCCGGGCGGTGGTGTGGCGTCGGGCCGACGGTTCAGGGCGGTGCCCACCGTCGCCCACACGGTCTTGCCGGGGCCGCAGCGGCGGTCGGTGACGCCCCAGTCGTCGGCAAGGGCGGAGACGAGGAGGAGGCCGCGGCCGGACTCGGACTCGGGATCCGCGGGGGCGGTGACGACGGGCCGGCGCTCCGCGCGCGTGTCGGAAACCTCCACGCGCAGCCGCCCACCGTCCTCCTCGGCGGCCAGCCGGACGTGGAAGTCCCGACCGGGGACGTGCCCGTGCCGTACGGCATTGGCGGACAGCTCGGCGGTGATCAGGCTCAGCGTCTCGTTGACGTCGCCGTCGTAGGGGTGGCCCCACGAGTCCAGGCAGTGGGAGACGAACAGCCGGGCCAGGCGGGCGCCGCGCCGTGTGGAGGTGAACACCATGGCGAGCTCGCATTCTGTCGTGGACGTGAAGGGTGGGTGATGAGGGGAGGACGAAAGGTGCATGGCGGTAGCGTCTCGGTCGCCACGGGCCCGTCACCAGGGGTGACGCCTGTACGACGGGTCGCTGTACGTGATGAGGCACGCTCGTGCACGGGAGCGGAGTCGCCCCTCAAGTGGCGGGCCGCTGACCGGCCTTGTTGCCGTCGCGGACCAGGCGGACGCGTCGGCCCCCGTACGGCCGATTCCGTACAGGGAGGAGCCCGTGACGAAATGCCAGGCACCAAGCGGGGGCCATCACCTTCACGTGGTGGGGGACGGTCATGACGACGGCCGGGGCATCGGACGAGAGACCGGAGCCACAGTTGGGTGGTAGCAACCGGGGCACGGGCTGCTCATCAGCGGCCGACATGACGCATGCACGTTCGGCGCCCCGTATTCGAAGGGTGTTGGAGTTCCGTGAAAGGGTCACAAGGAGACAGAAGCAGTGGTACCACTGCTGCATGTCTTCCAGTTATCGCACGAAAGACGGCCACACTGTGGGCCTCGGCAGCACTGTGTGGGCGGTGAACGGGGAGGGCCCCTTCACACTCATGAAACCCGATTCCGCTCCGCCCGGGTGGGTCTGCATGGTGAGCCCCGACGGCGAGGACTTGCGCCTGCACGCTCCGGAGGACGTCGCGATCTACTACAACCGGGTCCGGCGCTAGAAGTCGGAGAGGACGTTCTGCTCTCCAGCGTGTGGGAGCGGACGGATCGAGGACCTGACAGCGAAGCAGGTCCGCCGCGGTCGGCCTCTTGACCGGCTCCGTGGGCCTGGTTGCCGGGCGTCTTCGATGTCATCGCGCGCAAGGTGACGGTGGACGCCGTGCGCGGACGACCGGCTGCGGACGCTCATGAGATGAACGCCCGCGCACCACGCGGTCATACGGCCTGAGCGGCCCATCGAATTGGAGGCACCGATGCTTGAACCGAACCCTCCCCAGGAACCGGCAACCGCCGGGGCCCCTTTCGAAGTCGCCCTGACGGTGTCCGAGCAGGCCGACGTCGGTCCCTTGTTCCGCCGTCTCAGCGCCATCCCGGAAGCGACCGTCTCCCGAAGGCGCTCTGGCCCGGGCGAGGGTGAGCTCGGCGTCGTCGAGACGCTGCAGCTGCTCGTGCCTTCCGCGGCCGTGCTCACTGTTGCGATCCGGACGCTGCCGGCGTTCATCAGGTCCCGGCGGTCGTCCGTGACCGTGACGCTCACCCAGGGGGACCGGTCCGTGACCATCACCGGTGCGAACTTGGACGACCCCCAGATGGTCCTCGAGATCACCGATCGCCTGCTCGGTCATGACTGACCTGGGGAGCCGGGACTACTCCCGTTCGCGTGCGGTCCTCATGGGTACCTGGGACTACACGGACTTCGAGCAGGTCTTCGCGGTCAAGCGCAGCTTCAACCGGATACGGGACCTGCTCCTTGACCCGGTGTGCGGTCCGTGGCCCGAAGAGTCCATCGTGCAGATCGAGAACCGCCGCACGCTCGGCACGAGCCGTGTCGAGATCATCGACGCGCTCACGGCGGTTACGGATGTCGCGTTCTTCTACTACGTCGGACACGGGATCTACGACCACCGCGAGCGGCTGTGCCTCACCGTGGGCGACACGAGGATCGATGCGCGCTACACGGCCGCCACGGGGTTGCCGTTCGAGGCCGTGCGGGACGCGTTCCGCTTCAGCCCGGCCGCGGTCAAGATCGCCGTGCTCGACTGCTGCTACGCGGGGCTCGCCACGGAGGAGTACGGCCGCCTCTCCGCCGACCGCATGCCCCCGGTGTCCGGCGCGTACGTGCTGATGAGCAGCGGCGCCTTCGAGACCTCCTGGTACGAGAAGGAGGCTGTCGCCGAGGCACAGACCTACTTCACCAAAGCCCTCGTGGACACCGTGCACGAAGGCATCAGCGGCGCACCGGCCGGCCTCACGTTCGATCACATCTTCGGCGTGGTCGCCGACCGGCTCGTCGGGGACGGCAGACCCGAGCCGGGCCGCCGTATTGAGGACCACGCCGCCGGCTGGGTGTTCGCCCGCAACAACGCCCCCGACGCCCCGCCCGAGCCCGGCGCCGACCCGGACGCCGTCTACCGCGAGGCGTACCGCCGTGAGACCAAGGAGGGCGTCGAACGGCTGCCCGTGATCACCGCGCTGTACCGTGCGGCGGCCGCGACCGGGCACACGCCCTCGATGAACCGGCTCGGGCAGATCGCCGAAGGCCGGGTCCAGGCGAGAATGCAGGGGATCGAGCCAGGCCCCGTCGACGGTGCGGCGCTCTCGGAGGCGACGCAGTGGTACACGAAAGCCACGGAAGCCGGCGATCCGGTCGGCCCGCTTCACCTCGGACAGCTCTACGAAGAGCAGTACAAGGAACAGAACCAGGCGTTGTACTGGTACGCCCTCGCCGCCCGCCGGGGCAACGGCGCGGCACGAGAACGGCTGACCGGACTGGAGCAGCGCATCCGCCTCGGGATCGACACGACCCGACAGCTGGGGGGCGAGAACGACGGGGAGCCGGAACCGGCGCGTCCGGCACCCTCGGCCGACGGCACCATCGGCAGCCTCGCCACCAACGTGGCGCGGCAGCGGTGGCTGGCCGACTGGGACGGCATGGGGTCGCTGGCGCTCGCCCAGTGTCTCGATGTCCTCATCGATGCCTGCGGCGGGTCCCACGGTGAGTGGGCGTCCCTCGACGAGGCGGAACAAGAACTCATCCTCGCCGACTTCACGGCGCGGCTGCCCCGCAGGACGGAGTTCGCGAGCGCGGCGCGCCGGTACTACAAGGATGTCGGTCCGGGGAACCTCCGTGCTCACGCCGCCCGGCTTCGCCGTCGGGAGAACTGACCTGTCCCGAACCACCAGACAAGGGAGATGCGGCATGACGACGTCAGAAGTCAGCACGGCACTCCGGCAATCCCTCGAACGCCACCGGTTCTCGCTCCGGCCGCAGCCCGAAGCGCGCCCCGGTGAGGAGACTGTCCACCTCGTCCTCGACAACGATGAGGGGACGTTCCACGCCGGTCGTGTGGGTCACCACCTTGGGCTGTGGAGTGCCTTCGCCGTCGTGCGAAATCACGGGCTCTTCCGTGCCGACGAGGTCGGCCAGTACGACTCGTTCGAGGATGCCGTGCTCGCGGTCCTCATGAGTTTCACCTACGTCGAGTAGGAGGCGCCAGAATGCGTGTCGAACCACGATTCCGCGACCAGATCAGATGCCTCGTCCTCAAGGACCGCAGGGCGAAGGCGCTCGACGAAGCCCTCTCCCCGGCAGACAGGATCGCCTTCAACGATTTCCTCGTCTCGGTGGTCGCCGTGCTTCTCGCGCCGCGGCTGGGCGACCGGTGCGACATCGAGGACCTCGCGGTGTTCAGCGACGAGGTCGCCGCCCGGCACCGAAGCGAGCGGCGACCGGTCAACGAGTTCGTCGTGGAGGAGATCCTCCGGCACATCTACGGAGTTCCCCGGCTTTTCCGAACGGTCCCTGTTCCTCCCGCAGTTGTGTCAGGGGCGGGTGCGGCGATCGTGCGGCACCTGAACAACACGGACGTCGGCGTCGTCGCCGACATCGACCGCGTCCTCGATGCGGCTGAGGACCTCCACCGACGCCGCAACCGGCAGTGATGTTCGTACGGCCGTTGTTCCGGATACGGGTCGATACGTGGGGCGGCGCACCCGTGCGCGGTGCGGGGGCCGTGGCGACGGGCACGGGAAGGCCGACACGTGAGCGTCGGCCTTCCGCGAGCATGTCCCTCGTCCCGGCCCGCCGCAGCCCCTCACAGGCGGCCCGCCTCCACGATCCGCCGTAGGAAGCGCCGTGTGCGGTCCTGCCGCGGGTCGCCGAAGACCTGCTCAGGGGTGCCGCGCTCCAGGACCACACCTCCGTCCAGGAAACAGACCTGGTCGGCGACCTCGCGGGCGAAGCCCATCTCGTGCGTGGCCAGCACCATGGTCATGCCGTCGCCCTTGAGGTCGCGCACGACGTTCAGCACCTCGCCGACCAGCTCGGGGTCGAGGGCCGCGGTGATCTCGTCGAGCAGCAGCAGCCGGGGCCGTACGGCGAGGGCGCGCGCGATCGCCACCCGCTGTTGCTGGCCGCCGCTGAGCCGGTCCGGGTACTCGCCCGCCTTCGCGCCCAGCCCGAGCCGTTCCAGCAGCTCCCGGGCCTGCTCCTCGGCCCGGTCGCGGGGGACGCCGTGCACCCGTCGCGGGGCGAGCGTGATGTTCTCCAGCACCGTCATGTGCGGGAACAGGTTGTACGCCTGGAAGACCACGCCGATCCGGCGCCGTACCGCGTCCTGGTCGGCGCGCGGGTCGGTGATCTCCTCGCCGTCCAGCCAGATCGCGCCGTCGTCGATGTCCTCCAGGAGGTTGGCGCACCGCAGCAGCGTCGACTTGCCGGAACCGGAGGCGCCGATCAGCGCGGTCACCGTGTGCGGGGCGACCTCCAGGTCGACGTCCCGCAGGACGACCGAGCCGCCGAAGGTCTTGCGCACGGACTCCATCCGCAGCACCGGCACGTCGCCGCTCACGTCGTTCCTCCTTGCGCCCGCCGGCGGTCCGTCCGGGCCGTCACCCAGTCCGTGAAGCGGGTCATCGGGATGGTCAGGGCGACGAACACCAGCCCGGCCACGATGTACGGCGTGTAGTTGAGGCTGCGGCCCACGACGATGTCCGCCGCGCGCACGGCGTCGACCACGCCGCCGATCGACACCAGACCGGTGTCCTTCTGCAGGGACACCAGGTCGTTCAGCAGCGGCGGCACCTGGCGGCGCACCGCCTGCGGCAGCACCACGAACCGCAGCGCCTGCCGGTTCGACAGGCCCAGGGAACGGGCCGCGGCGCGCTGCGAGGGGTGCACCGACTCGATGCCGGCACGGAACACCTCGGCGACGTACGCCGAGTACGTCAGCGTCAGCGCCGTTCCGCCGAGGAGCACCGGGTCGACCGTGACGCCCTGGAGCCGCAGCGCCGGGACGCCCAGGACCACGATCATCAGGTTGATGATCAGCGGCAGCCCGCGGAAGAAGTCCGTGTACGCCGCCGCCAGCACCCGCAGCGGGAAGAACACCGGGCCGCGCAGGGTGCGGGCGACGGCGATCAGCATGCCGAGGACCAGCACGGCGGCACCGCACACCAGCAGCAGCCGCAGGTTCAGCCAGAGGCCCTCCAGGACCTTCGGGAACGCCTCGCGCGCGTACTCCGGGCTGAAGAACGTCTCCTTGGTGCGCTGCCAGCCGGGCGCGCTGACGACGAGCAGGTACAGGGCGGCCCCGGTGACCAGGGTCGACAGCGCGGCGATCGCCGTGGCCCGGCGGGCCCGGACGCGCCGGTACCGCTCACGTTCCAGCCGGCGCGGCGACGGGACGTACGGGTCGGCGGCGCCGGACGAACCGGCCGTGCCGTCACGGCCGTGTCCGCCGCCCTTGCCGCCCTCGTCCTCCTCGGTCCTGCCGTCCGCGCCGTCGTGGCCGGACCCGCCCTTGACGACGGTCACGTGAGCACCGGTACGTCGACCGCGTCGGAGAGCCACCGCTGCTCGATCCTCGTCAGGGTGCCGTCCTCACGGAGCGCGTCCACGGCCTGCGTCACGCAGGCGGTGAGCGCGCTGCCCTTGTCCAGCACCAGGCCGAACCGCTCCGGAGCGCCGCCCTGGTTCTCGAACTGGCCGACGATCTCCGCGTCGGTCACCTCGGCGGCGGTGATGTAGAACGCGGTCGGCAGGTCGACCACGATCGCGTCGACCTGGCCGTTCTTCAGCGCGGACTTGGCCTGGTCGTTCTTGCCGTAGACGGCGGCGTCCCGGGCCGGCCGCACGACGCTCTCGATGTAGTCGAGGCTCGTCGTGCCCACCTGGGCGCCCAGCTTGAGGCCCTTGAGGTCCGCGACGCCGGTCGCCTTCGCGGCCTTGGAGTCCTTCAGCGCGACGACGGCCTGGCGCACGTCGTAGTAGCCGGACGAGAAGTCCACGGCCTTCTTGCGCTCGTCGCTGACGGAGACCTGGTTGATGTCGAAGTCGAAGGTCTTCTCACCCGGGGCGAAGGCCTTGTTGAACGGCACGCTCTGCCAGACCACGGCGCCCTCACCGTAGCCGAGCCGCTCCGCCACGGCGTACGCGACGGCCGACTCGAAGCCTTCGCCGTTGGACGGGTCGTCGTCCTTGAACCACGGCTCGTAGGCGGGCTGGTCGGTGGCGATCATCAGCTTGCCGGAGGTCTCCGTGGGGAGCTTGCCCTTGGCGCACGAAGCGCCGGCCGGACCGGAGGAGGTGGCGGACGCGTCGGCCTCGGGCTGCGGGGCGCAGCCGACCGCGGTCGCGAGGAGGGCGACGGTGACGCCGGCGAGGACGCGGCGCAGAACACGAGGGACGAGGTGCATGGCGGGAGGGTGGCAGTGAGGTCCCCGGTTTGTCGAGAGCACGCCGTGATAATCCGCATGGTGGGAACGGGTGTTGCCATTCTGTGAACAGACAGGCGCGGGCGGATCCCCTGGCGCCGGTGCGTGTACAGGAGGGTGCTGTACGCGGGCGGGCACCCATCGGGCTGTCGGGCTCCGGCGGGTGCCCGGCCCTACGACCCGTCCCGGGGCATCGAGCCGAGGGCACGGGAGATCTCGTCGGCCGTCGAGTGATCGCCGAGGCCGTGCAGGAGGTCGACGAGGAAGCGGTGGGCGAGGGCCATGTCCTGTCCGAACGTGGCCGGTGCCTGCTCCGCGAGTTCCTCGTAGAGCCGTACCGCCTCCTGGGCGGGCCCGAGTGCCAGGGGGAGTTCCGTGCCCGCCGTGAGGCGGATGCCCACGTTCGCCAGGAGAACGGCGGCCAGGGCGGGAACGGCGACGGGGTCGGCCCGCACGAGCGGTCGCAGGAGCCGGGTCGCCTCCGCGTTGTGCGCCAGGGCCGGGCCGAACTCTCCCAGTTTGGCTTCGACGAGCGAGACCAGGTGCAGCGCGTTCGGCAGTTCGTGCCCGTACGTCTGCGAATCCTGCCTGGCGAAGCCCCGGTACCGCTCGACGGCGTCGGTGGCCAGGTCACGGCATTCGTCGAACCGTCCCTCGGCGAGGCACCGTTCCGCTCGGTGGACCAGGAGGGCGGCCGCCAGGGCGTGTGCGCCGTCGGGGGTCACCGAGACGTGGTGGACTCCCTGCTGGACGGCGGCCCGTCGCAACTCGGCCGGGAACGAGGTGTCGTCGAGGTCCTCCTCCAGCCGCAGGCTGGACCGGAGGGCGTCGGCGAACCGGTCCTGCCGTACGCCGGCCAGGTCGGCGTACGTCTCGGTGGCCTCGGCCACGGCACCGGCCGCTCGATCGGTCTCGGCCTGGAGCGCCTCGCGGACCGCCGCGTACCTGTGCAGGCTCTCCGCCAGTCCCGGTCGGTGGGAGGCCGGATCGGCCTCGACGAGCCGCCGGTGGATCTCCACCGACTCGGCGGTGGTGGCGAGTGCCCTCTCCGGTTCCCCCGTCTGCAGGAGCATCATGCCCAGATTGCCCAGCGCGGCGCCGCGGGCCGCCTCGGCCTCGTGCGTGACCTGGCCGTCGTCCCGCGGTCCGCAGGCTCCGACGGCCTCCTCGGTGGCCGCCACCGCCTCCTGCCGCCGTCGCAGGTGCCACAGCTGACCGCCCTGGTTGATCAGGGTCCTCGCCAGCACCGGCCCGTGAGTGGTGGGAAAGACCGAGGCCAGCGCGCGGTAGGCCTCGACCGCCGACGTGGTGTTCGTCAGCGCCTCCTCGTACCGGCCCAGCGCGGCCTGGGAGTTGCCGAGACCGCCGAGGGCGATCGACAGCCCCTCGGCCTGGTCGAGCGTGTAGTCGGCGGGGTCGAGCCCGCGGTAGATCGCGAGGGCTTCCTGGTATTCGACCACTGCCTGGCGATGGAGGTCCGCCGAGGAAAGCCGGGCGCCGAGTTCGGTCCGCAGCCAGGCACGCGTCGCGGCGTCGTCGGTGCGGGCCAGCCGGTCCCTGGTCAGGCGCTGGGCGAACGCGGCGATGCCGACGTCGAGTTCGAGGCTGGGACCGACGGGGACGTGGGCGCCGATCGCCTCCAGCAGGGCGCTGTCGAGGAAGTCCAGTTCGGCCAGCGCCATGAGCACGCCGCTGCCGCCCCGTACCGCGAGCCAGGGATGCGCACGGAGCACCCGGCACAGCCGCTCGGCCATGTGGGGCCAGCGGCGCGCGGTTTCGATCAGGGTGGTCAGGGACGGCGGGACCCAGGCGGGCGCGGAGTCCTCGGGGGCGCCGGACAGCAGCTCCGCCGCCGCCTCGTCCGCCCACGGATCGGCCGGATACGCGGACGCGTGTCCGGGGGTGGAGAGGGCGAGGAAGTCCTCGCCGAGGCGGTCCGGATACAGCGGTTGGAGGACGGTACCGGTCGCCGCCGGGGGATAGCAGACGCTGTGGTCGGCGAGGACGTGGTCGAGTGGGACGGAGTGCACGCCGGTCTTCTGCAGGGCGCGCAGGCCGACGCGGTAGGGCAACGGGCCGGTGAGCGTCGCGGTGTAGACGGCCCGGGCCATGGTGTCCGGGTCGGTGGGGAACCGGCGGTCGACGCCGTTGTGCAGCTCCCGCCAGTGGTCGCGTTCGCGGGCGAGGAGGTAGGAGGAGACCTCCGTGGGCCTCGTGGGGGCGGTGGTCCCGTCGAGGTGGGCGAGGACGGCGGTGAGCGCGGCCATGTGCACGCTGAGGACCAGGCCGTACGCCTCGTGCCGCAGGAGAGCCGCGGGCGGTGTCACCGACTCCGGGTCCGGCACACCGAGCCGCTCGGCGAAACCGGCGCGTGCCGCGGTGAAGAGGTGGACGCGGTGGACCGGGTGCTCCGCGAGCGGCCCGAGCGCCTGGGCGTCCGCGGGCATCCCCAGATCGCGGTCGATCCGGTACCGGAGGACCTCCCACCACTGGCCGGCCGAGCGGGCGAGGAGGAGCACCCGCACGCGGACGTCGGGTACGCGGAGGTCCTTCAGCAAGGTCACCAGGTCGAGCAGGTCCCATCGCTCGGCGTAGTCGACCACCACCAGGGTTCCGCGGACGCCCGCCACCGGTTCGGTGGCGTCGGCGACGGGTGCGGACAGGTCCCGGCGGTGATGGGCGACCAGCACGGACCACCCGTCGGCCGACCACAGCCGTGCGGTCTGCGCGGCCAGCCGGGTCTTGCCCTGCCCGCCGGGGCCGTGCACCAACCGGACCGCCGCCCCGGTCAGGGCGTCGTCGTCGCCCCACCGGCGGAGGTTCTCCAGTTCCGTCCCACGGCCGGTGAAAGGCACCACCGCGTGGCTCGTGCGCAGCAGCAGACTGGGGTGTGCGCGTGCCTGCCCGGGCGGCACGACGGGCAGGTCGGCCGGCCACGCCGTGAGGTGGTACGGGGGCGGCGCGTCGTGGACCGTCATGTCCCCGGCGGCGATGTAGGTGCGGCTGAAGCCGCTGGAGGTGGCCGTGATGAACACCTTGGAGCCTTCGTCGCCCGCGGACGCGGAGGAAGGGGCCGCGTGCGGGCCGGTGCCGCCGGTGCCGCCGGTGTCATCGGTGCGTCGGGCCGACGACGACGGCGGACGCCCGTCGTCCGGCGCCTCCTTCGGCGAGTACGGGTGCGACACCTCAACTCCTCTTCCCGGGTGGCCCCACCGACGGCGGAACGGGGCGTGCGTCGAGGCCGGCCAGGGGGAACATCCCGACCGGCGCCCGCGCCTAAGCGGTGGATGGCCCTGTGCGTCCGTCCGGCCAGGACGTCCGGCGCCGACAAGCGCCGACGTTCTTGCTCAACCGGTGATGTGCTGGTCGCGCCCCGCCACGAACATCCTGGAGTTCCCGGAGGCGTTCGCATTGATCACGGTCGACGCGCCGTCGGCCTGTGTGTGCGTCGTCATCGCGGGCGTCAACTCCTGGTCGAGGAGCCTTCGCAGCTCGTCGGTCAGGGCGGGGTTCTCGGCGAGCAGTTCCTGCAGCCGCAGCCGCCAACTACCCGCCAGGGCCTCCTCGGTGTCGGCGTCCCCCGCGTTCCGGGCGACGAGGAGCTGGGCGCGGACGGCGGCGAGTTCCGCGCCGACCGTGTCCGCCTGCTCCGGGCGCGCGCGCCGCCACAGTGAGACCAGAGCCGTCCGGGCCCGCTCCCAGCCGTCCGTGGCCATCGCACCGACCAAGGCCGACCCCGCCGACACCACGATGGGATCCATCGCGCCCTCCCTTTTGCCGGTCCTACGACTGTGAGAGGAGCGTAGGCATGCCCGTGCCGTCTCGGTGCCCTCACGGCGATACCGGGGGAAAGAGGTCGATGTGTCGCACTTGGGCATCCCCGATTCGGCGGGGGGGGGAGGGCGTCCGGGGAACGCGGGGGTGTGGACCGGGGTCCGGCGGGATTCGCGCTCCACGCAGAGCACCGGGAGGGACGGTCCAGGCCCGCCGGACCGCGCGAATCTCAGGCTCGTCCCTTGATGAATTCGGTGATCCGGGGGGCGATCTTCTTCGGGGCCATGACGACGGCGCCGTGGTTGAGGCCGGGCAGGGTGCGGTGGTCGGCCTGCGGGAGGATCTCGGTGACGGCGCGGGCGGCGCGTTGGAAGGCTGCCGGACTCCTGCCGCCGGTCAGTACACGAGTGCGCACGGTCGCCCCCTTCCACTCCTCGGCGTCGAGCGGTTCGCCCTGCTGCGTATCGCCCATGACCGCGATGTCGTAGGGCAGGGTGCGGGCCAGCTCGGTGAGGTTCGCCCATGTCTTCGGCATGCACCTCATGAAGGTCACGGCGATGCCGGGCATGCCCTGCACCTTGGTCATGAAGTACTTGACCGCGTCACCGTGCCGGCCTTCCGCGAGCAGCGCGGTGATCTGCCGCGCGAGATCCCTGGGCGGTCCGGCGTCGCCTTCGGCGACCACGAACGGCGGCTCGTACAGGGCCAGACGGTCGACGTTCACTCCGGCGGCGGCCGCGCGAAGGGCGAGGACTGCTCCGGAGGACGACCCGAACAGCGACGCCGAACCGCCGACGTGTTCGATCAGGGCGGCGATGTCCTCGACCTCGCGGTCGGGGGCGTAAGCGTCGGCGTCACCGCTGGCACCCCGTCCACGCCGGTCGTAGTTGATGACGGTGAAGTCCTGGGCGAGGAGAGCCGCGAGTTTGGCGGTGTCGGAGCGGTCGGCCAGTGCTGAGGCAACCAGGACGACGGCCGGCCCGCTTCCCGACTGCTCGAATGCGATCTCGGTGCCGTCGGCGGAGACGACGCGGGCCTCCACTCTGACGGACTGCTCACGGGCTGTCGACATATCCATCTCTCCGGTTCACTCAGGGGCTGTACCGCCGTGACGTGCACTGCTGCCGATGAGACTCCCGGGGGACAGAGAACTCATCGGTGCCCAAGGGAGACTGCGACCCGCCCGGCTTCGGCAACCACTGTCACGACGACTGCTACGGCAACGGCGACCGAAACCGTCTCGGCAGTGGACTGGGTTGTGCTTCGGCCCAGACCGACAGCAATGGCACTTGCCGTGACCACAGCGACCACGGATGAGTGGATCGGTGACTCCCGCCGGCCCGACGCCTCTTGGCTGGTTCACACCCCCGCCTCGACCAGGAACGGACTGGGCTTGCCGGACCAGGAGACGTGCAGGCTGTCGCGGGCCCTGGTGCAGGCCACGAAGAGCAGGCAGCGTTCGGACATCATGTCCGTCTCGTGCTGCTTGGGGTCCACCTCGGGCGGCGTGACCGCCTTCGGGAACGGCAGAGCCTCGTCGTTGACGGCGATGACCGCCACGCAGCGGAACTCCAGCCCCTTGAAGGAGTGCATGGTCCCGACCCGTACGGTCGTCGATTCCCCGGCGGCGTCGGTGGAGCGGAGCGCCGCGGCGGGGATGCCGGCGTCCTTCAGGCGGGCCACCGCCTTCGCGCACGTCTTGTTGAACCGGGCGCTGACCCCGATCTCCCCGGCGCCGACGCCCGCGTCCATCCACGCCCGCACCTGGGCGACCAGCGCGTCCAGTTCCGCCTCCTCGGACTTCGCCGGATGCACGGTGGGCCCGTCGCCGTGCAGGGCGGAACGGTAGCCGAGCAGGGTCTCGTTGCGGCCCTCATCCTCGAGCTGGGCGATCGGGCGGCCGATGAGCAGCGCCGTGGACCAGCGCAGGATCTCCTGCGTGCTGCGGTAGTTCTTGCGCAGCTTCACCGACCGCCCGGCCACCTTGATGCCGAGCGACTTCAGCGACACTTTCGCGTCGTAGATGCGCTGGTGCGGGTCGCCCGCGATGAACAGGTCGTCCGGGCGGGCGGGGACGGCCGCGCGCAGCAGACGCCACTGCGCCGGATGCAGGTCCTGTGCCTCGTCCACTACTACGTGCCGGTACTGCGGCCCCTTCTCCTCCAGCAGCCGCGCCGCCTCCGCACACGTCTGCAGCCAGGTGCGGCACCCGTCCTCCGCCAGGTCGGCCGTGAAGCGTTCCACCGTCTCCCACACCAGCGGCCGCTCGGCCGTGGCCAGCCGGCTGCCGCGGCCCCGCCGGTCCGCCGCCTCGTACTCGGCCAGGGTGCCGATGCCCTGCGCCAGGATGACGTGCCGGTACTCCTGCGCGAGGAACTGCGCGCTGCCGGTGAAGCCGGTCGCCTTGGCGGCCTTGCCCCAGCGGCTCACCTCCTCGTTGCTCATCAGCGGCCGCAGCGGCACCGCGCCCGGTGCCTCCGCGACGACGCGGCTGGCGAAACCGTCCACCGTCGAGATGTCCACCCGTTCACGCAGCTCCGGATCGTCCACCAGGGACTCCAGACCCGAGCGGAGGGCGTTGACGAGCGCGTTGGTGTACGTCGTCAGCAGGATGCGGTCGCCGTCGCGCAGGTACCCGAGCAGGTGCTTGACCCGGTGCAGCGCGACGACGGTCTTGCCGGTGCCCGGCCCACCGGTGACCTGCGCAGGCCCCGAGTACGACGCGCGGTACGCCACCTTGCGCTGCGAGGGATGCAGGAAGACCCGCCAGGCCGCGAAGGGCTTCTCCAGGATGTCCCGCAGTTCCTCGGGAGCCGTCACCAGCGCGATACGTGCCCGGGTGTACTGGATCGCGGTCTCGTAGTCCCGCGTGTCCACCGGCTGCGTGGACGCCTGCAGCGCCGGCGCCACGATGTCCTGCCATACCTCCTCCACCGTGCAGCCCGCGGCGAGGTACTGCAGCACCTCTCGCTGGTCCTGCGGCAGCAGCGGTGCGAAGACGTCCAGCTGGTCCTGGTCGACGAGCGACCGGGCCTGCCGCAGCGTCTCGTCGTCGATGCCGAGCGCCTTCAGGTCCCCGTCGGAGAACTTCGCGAACAGCCGCTCCTTCGACGAGGCCTCGGCCACCCGCTCGTAGGCCGGCGTGATCTCGTCCAGGGTCGCCGCGTCCCGGATCTCGACGGTCCGCGTCACCTCGTTGATGCTGGACTTCTGCTTCATCGCCCAGGAGATGGCCTTGTCGTGCGGCATCACCCGCAGCAGGACGAAGGTGTCCCCGGAAGGCGGTGCGAGCACAACACCGCGCCAGAACTGGTCGATGCGGATCGTCCGGACCTGCTTGTCCTTCGCCTTCGTGAGGCTCTCCAGCTTCAGTCCCGGGTCCTTGAAGAGCTGGTCGAGGGTGAGCCGGTTGAACTTCTCCCAGGCGTCGAGTACGCCCTTGCGGACCGGGGGCTGGAGCTTGGGGAGTTCGGCGAAGAAACCGATGTCGAAGGCGAGCTGCGGCATGCGGAGATCCTAGTGCCCGGCCGGCCCGCGGTGCGGGCGAAGGCCAGGTCAGGGCAGGGAACCGGCACTGTCGCCGTCGAGATCCAGACGGATCACCGCCAGGGTCTCGGCCACCTCGGCGGTCAGCTCGTCGTCCGGGCCGAACACCACGCACAGGTCCTCGTGCAGCGGCTCCAGGACGTCGAAGGCCTCCGCCGCCCGCTGTTGGGCGAGCAGCAGCATGCCGATGTCGCGGCGCAGCTCCACCGCGTTCTCGCTCACGTCGCCGTCGACGGCCCGCACCGCGTCGAGCACGCCGTTCAGCCCGGCCAGCGCCTCGGTCACCTGGCCGAGTTCACCACGGCAGCGCGCCGCCTGGGCCCGGCTGTCCAGTGCCTCCTCGCTGCTCGGGCCGCTCACGCGTGCGTAGGCATCGGCCAGTGCCTCGAACTCGGGCAGCGCGGCCCGGTGGTCGCCGGCCAGCTGACGGCTGACCGCCCTGCGCATGCGCAGTCCGAGCACCGCCTTGTTCTCCGCCCCGAGGGCACGCGCGGCGGGCTCGATCATCTCGCCCACCACCTCGGCGGCCTGGGCGTACCGCTCTTCCTCCAACAGGGCGCGGTAGTGCGCGTAGACGTCGAGGATCTGTTCCCGCAGTGCCTCCCGCTCGGCCGCGGGGACGACGGGCGGCACGCCCGGGCCGACGGCGGGGGCGGGGGACCGCGCGCCGCCCGCGGCACCGGCGCGCGAGCGGGGCGCGTAGGGCCGACGGAAGATCCCGGTCGGGTCGGGCACCCCGACGGGCCCCGCCTCCTGCGGTGCGGCCTCCTCCCCGGGCACCGGCAGGAAGGACCGCAGCCGCTCGTACACCTCCTGCACGTCCGCCGGGCGCGCCTCGGGCGCCTTGCGGAGCAGGTGCAGGACGAGCTCCTCCAAGGCCGCCGGCACGTCGCCGCGCAGCTGCCGCAGCGGCGTCGGGGCCGCGTTGACGTGCTGCATCATCAGCTGCCACTCACTGTCCCCGCTGAACAGCGTCCGCCCGCAGAGCAGTTCGTGCAGGACGCAGCCCAGCGCGTACAGGTCGGTGCGCGGCGTGACCCGCGCGCCGCGCACCTGCTCCGGCGCCATGTACTGATGTGTCCCGATCGGACTGCCCGTCGCGGTCAGCTTGGTGACGTCCGTCCGCAGGATCGCCGCGATACCGAAGTCCAGCACCTTCACCGTGCCGTCCCGGGCGACGAGGATGTTGCTCGGCTTCAGGTCACGGTGCACCACCGGCACGTCGTGCGCGTACGACAGCACGGTCGCCACCTGCGCGGCGACGGCCACCGCCCAGCTGACGGGCAGCGGATGGTCCGGGTGTACGTACGCGGTCAGCGGCACGCCGTCGACCAGCTCCATCACCAGGAACAGCTGCTCGTACGACTCGTCCAGCACCGCGTCGTACACCTGCGGCACGCCCGGGTGCTGGATCCGTGCGGTGACCCGTGCCTCGCGCCGGAACCGCTTCTCGAACTCCTCCGCCAGATGCGGCGACGTGACGGCCTGCGGGCGGATCAGCTTGACGGCGACCGGCCGGTCCAGCACGGCGTCGTAGCCGCGCCAGACGTCCCCCATGCCGCCGTGGTTGAACTGCTCCAGCAGTTCGTAGCGTCCCGCGATCCGCTGCACGTCCGGCACCTGTCCCCGCCCTCGCCCCGTCGCGTGTCCGAAGTGATCTCCGCTGTGGTCGGGATCAGTCTCGCGGGTGGGGGTTTCGTGCGTCCAGCCAGGATGCCGGGGAGGTAAGTGATCAGGTCAGGCCGTGAGCGGTGCACTCCGCCCAGACGGTCTTGCCGGGCCCGCCCGTGGAGCGGGGTGAGCACCCCCAGCGGTCGGCCAGCGCCTCGACGAGGAGCAGTCCGCGTCCGCCGTCGCCGTCCTCCGGTACGGCGGTGGCGAGCCGGGGGAGGCGTTCGCCCCGCGTGTCGGTGACCTCGATGCGTACGGTGCCGGTGGCCGGGTCGGCGGTGAGCAGGACGTGGAAGTCCCGGCCGGCGACGCGTCCGTGCCGTACGGCGTTCGCGCACAGCTCTGACGCGATCAGTGTGACGACGTCGTGCGCGTCGCTGCCGTGCGGGATCCCCCAGGCGTCGAGCCGTTTCGCGCACAGTCGCCGGGCCAGACGGGCACCGCGCGGGGTGGAGCTGAAGCACATCGCGAACCTGTGCACCGTGAGGGGTGGTTGTGTTGCGGTCATGCACTCACAGTGGCGTTCCGTGGCCTAGCGTGACCAGTGGTGACGCACTGACGCCGACCCTTCGTACGGGGCGGGTGCGGGCGCTGTACGTGGTGGTACGCGGGGAGCGGAGGCAAGGCGGTGACTGTGGTGAGGGACGAGGAGACGGCGCAGCGGCAGCTGCGGCCGGAGGACGAGCCCGGGACGGGTGTGGTGACCGCGTTCGGACGGCAGTTGAAGCTGCTGCGGACACGGGCGGGGATGGAGAGGGCCGAGCTCGGCAAGCGTCTCGGGTATTCGGCGGACACGGTGGCGTCCATCGAGCAGGGAAGGCGGATCCCGCAGGCCCGGTTCATCGAGAAGGCGGACGAGGTGCTGGGGGCCGGTGGGGTTCTTACGGCGCTGAAGGAGGAGGTGGGGCGGGCTCAGTATCCGGCGTTCTTCCGGGACATGGCCCGGTTGGAGGCAGAGGCGGTCACCCTTCACGTGTACGGTGCCTTGGCCGTTCCTGGTCTGTTGCAGACGGAGGAGTACGCGAAGGCTGTTTTCACCATGCGTCGCCCGCTTCTCGATGAGGAGACCGTGGAGCAGCGTGTTGCAGCGCGACTGGCACGACAGGAGATCTTCTCGCGGCGACCGCTTCCCACGCTGAGCTTCGTCATCGAGGAGTCGGTGTTGCGACGGCCCGTTGGAGGACGGTTGACCCTGCAAGGGCAGTTGGAGCAGATCCTTCTGCATGGGCAGCGCAGGAATGTGGAGATCCAGGTCATGCCCACTGATGCAGCCGAGCACTGCGGACTGGCCGGACCGTTCACCTTGATCGAAAAGCGGGACGGGCGGAGGATGGCGTATGTGGAGGTGCAGCGGACCAGTCGCCTCTATACCGAGCGCGGAGAAGTGCGGGACGCTGAGGAGCAGTACGGCATCCTGCGAGCTCAGGCCCTGACTCCACGCGAGTCGCTGGCCTTCGTTGAGGGACTCCTGGGAGAGAGATGACCCACCGAGTGAGTGAGCTGACGGTTGCCGAGTCAGCGTGGTTCAAGAGCAGCTACAGCAGCGGTGAGGGCGGGGAATGCGTCGAAGTCGCCGCCCATGCAGCCACCGTCCTGGTACGGGACTCGAAGCGTCCGACAGAAGCCAGTCTGTGCTTCACGGCCGAGACGTGGGCCGGCTTCCTGCGGATGACCGCAGAGCACTGAACCGACGAAACGCCCTGGGGCTCGGTACGCGCGCCGTACCGAGCCCCGCTCACGTCAGATGTCGTCCAGCCCCTCCTCCCGGCGGATCATCCGCCAGGCCGCGCGGCGGGCGCTGCGGTCGAGGTTGGACTTGAAGTCCCGATCGGTGCCGAAGTACCGCTTGCCGAGCGTGTCGATCGTGGAGACATGATCCATCATGTTCTCCTCGAACTTCTTGTCGAAGACGATGCCGAAGTTCTCTTCGTCGTTGACGACGGCGGCGGCCCGGACCTTCGGGTCGTCCTTCGTGGCGTTGAAGGCCGGGAGGACGTCCTCCTCGGTGAACTCCGTGCCGAACTTGGCGTTGAACTTCTCGATCAGCTCGGACAGCAGTGACTTCTCGGCGTCCGTGGCACCGCCGACCCCGTCGCCGAAGCCCTTGAGCTCGGCGGGACCCTCGGGGTTGAGGGACACGTCGTGCTCGCCGGTCTTCTCGACGCGCAGGTGGCTGAGGTCCACCTCGCCTATGTCGACTCCGCCGTCGGCGAGCCGCGGGAGCCGGTTGAGCAGGTACCGCCCGTACAGATACAGGCGCTCCAACTCGGCGTCGCGGTAGGGCACGATCTGCGCGAGGAAGCCGTACTTGCGGACGTAGTCGTTGAGGTTGGCGCGGAACTCCTCGGCCACCTCGACGTCGTCCTCCTCCTCGCTCTCCAGGAGGGCGGTGAAGCGAGTGACGGCGGGGGAGAGGAGCCGGTACAGCTCGGCGTGCAGCTTCTCCCACTTGGACTGCGAGCCGCCCGCCTTCTCCTGCGCCTCGAAGTACGCGGCGACGAACTCGTCCATGTCCTGCTCCGAGATGATCGGCGCGGACATGACGCGGCTCTGGGCCGTGTAGAGCAGGTTCGGGTCGGAGGGCAGGGTGTGCGCCTCCTCGAAGTACGGGCGGAACGCGTCCTGGATGTCCTCGGCCTCGTTGACGAAGTCCAGGACGGCGAGGTCGGCCTGGGACTTGCGTTCGGCGGTGCGGTTGAGGCGGGAGAGGGTCTGCACGGCGGCGATGCCGGTCAGCGTCTTATTGACGTACATCGTCGTCAGGAGCGGCTGGTCGAAGCCGGTCTGGTACTTCTCGGCGACGACGAGGATCCGGTACTCCTGCTGGCCCTTGCCGCCGGCCTTCACGGCCTTGTCGTCGGCGCGGGTGTAGGCGAAGGCCTTGGGCAGCGCACTCTCGGAGAGGCCGCCGTTCTCCTTGACCTCGGTGGTCTCCTCGCCGTCGATGGTGAGGGAGCCGGAGATCGCGACCAGGACACCGAGGTCCGGGTACTTGGTGTCGTACGCGCGGTCGGAGATGTAGCTCCGGATGGCACGGGCCATCTGCACGGCGGAGTGGCGGGACGCCGTGACCACCATGGCCTTGGCCCGGCCGCCGAGCCGGCCGCGGGTGTGGGCGACGAAGTGCTCGACGATCACCTGGGCGTGCTGGGACACCGTGTGCTCGTGCATGAGCGCGAACCGGGCGAGCAGGCCGTTCGCCTTGGAGGGGTCGACCTCCTTCTCGTCGTGGTTGAGGTTCGCGAGCTTCCAGTACGTGTTGTAGGTGACGTAATTGCGGAGCGGATCGAGGATGAAGCCTTCCTCGATGGCCTGGCGCATGGAGTAGGTGTGGAAGGGGCGGTAGACGGCCTTGCCGTTCTCCACGCCTTCCGTGCCGAAGAGTTCGAGGGTCTTGGACTTGGGCGTGGCGGTGAACGCGAAGTAGGAGAGGTTGGCGGCGTGCGAGCGCTCGACCGCCTTCGCCTTCAGCTTGTCGTCCACGGTGACCGTGGTCGCGCCCTCGTCGTCCGAGTCGGCGTCCAGGCCGAGGTCGCGGAGGGCGGACTTCACGGCGGTGGCGGCGTCGCCGGACTGGGAGGAGTGCGCCTCGTCGACGATGACCGCGAAGCGGGTGCCCTTGATCTCGGTCGGGTTGCGCTTGATGTAGTCCAGCAGCGCCGGGAACGAGTGCAGGGTGACGGTGACGATCTTGCCGGTGTCCCGGGAGAGGGCGCGGGCGAGCTGTTCGCTCTTCGCGCCGTGCTTCTCGTCGACCTTCACGACCAGGCCGTCGGTCTGACTGAAGCCGCCGACGGTCTCCCGGAGCTGGGCGTCCAGGTTGCGGCGGTCGGTGATGACGATGACCTTGTCGAAGACGGGCTCGCCGGGCTTGATCCGGCCCTCTGCGAGGGCGTCGGGTCGCAGGACGTGCGGATCCCTGCGGGCGTGCAGATCACTGAGGCGGTGGGCCAGCCAGCCGATGGTGTTCGACTTGCCGGACCCGGCGGAGGCCATGACCAGGTAGTTCTGGCCGGCGCCGTGGACGGAGGCGTGCGCGGTGAGCTTCCGGACCACGTCCTACTGGTGGAAGCGGGGGAAGATCGTCTTCTTGGTGATGCCGCCGCCAGGCGTCTTCTCCTTCTGCTGGTGCACGAAACGCTGGAGGAGGTCGAGCCAGTTGTCCCGCCGCCAGACCTCTTCCCAGAGGTAGGAGGTGGCGTACTTGCCGTGGGCGGTGGGTGCCGGGTTGCCGGCCCCGCCGGGCTGGCCGGGGCCGTTCGATCCGGTGTTGAACGGCAGGAACTGCGTGCTCTTGCCGCGCAGCTGCGTGGTGACGAAGACCAGGTCCGGATCGACGGCGAAGTTCGCGATCACGCGCCGCGTGAAGATCAGCTCGGTCGGGTCGCGGTCCGTCCGGTACTGCTCCTTGGCCTGCTCGACGCCCTGTCCGGTGAGCGGGTTCTTCAGCTCGGCCGTGGCGACGGGGATGCCGTTGAGAAACAGGGCCAGGTCGAGGCGGTGGCCCCAGTCGGCCTGCTTGGTGGCGTAGGGGAGCTCGCGGACGACGGTGAGGCGGTTGGCCCGGTAGCCGTCGAGGACGGAGTCGGCGGAGATGAGGTTGGGCTTGAAGTAGGCGACGCGGAGCCGGACTCCGCGGTCCTTGACGCCATTGCGGAGGACGTGGAGGAGGCCGTCATCGGCGATGGCCCGGTCAAGGCGCTGTGCGAAGCCGCGCTGTGCTTCGTTGGGGTCGCCGCCGTAGACGGTGAGCAGTTCCTCCCACCCGTCGGGCTGGGTGGCACCGATGAAGGTGAACAGCTCGTTGGTGTCGAGGCCGAGGTCGGCCTGGTAGTCCTCAGGGTTCGCCTCCCGCCAACCGCGCTCGCAGAGGGCGGAGACGATGGCGGACCCGAAGGAGGACTCGTCGTGCACGGGGCTCATGCGGCGACTCCTTCGGTTACGTTGCGCCCGCTGGCGGTCGATACGTCGAACTGGCCGGTTACAGCGGCGGTAATCAGGGCTTGACGGCGCTCGGCGAGTAGCTTGATCGACCTTTTGAGGGCGCTGCGTACGCGTGCCGTTCTTGAGAAGTCACCGTCGAGCTTTCGCGCCGTTGTTGCTTGCAGACTCAGAGGACATAAGGAGGTCGCCTTTCTTCAAGGCGTACTCTTGGCGCGGCGATACTTGCTCCGGAAGCGCTTTGTGCTGTGCAGGGTCGAAGACGCCTCCGTTGACGCAACCGGCTTTGATCACCCCCCACTCGCGACTGGAAACTTGTCGGTCATCGCACTGCGGCGACCAGCCCTGCTCGATGCGCAGCAACATGTGCCGGAGCCGAATGGCGCCGTGCTTCTGCATCAGATCTTGATAGACCTCAGAGAGACTACTGACGTCTCTGTCGGTAAGGAGCTGCAATTGGCCGGTTTGCCTGGAAGTGAGGTCATCGATGCGGGCGGTCTCGGCGTCGAGGAGGTGGTCCTGGAACTGCACCAAGGCGTGGACATGGGCCGCCCCGGCGAACTGCGGGTCGAGCTGTACGCCGGTGACGCGCGGGTGCGGGTGAGCGGCACGGCGACCCGGCTTCCGCAGGCCGACGAGCGGTAGAGCGCGGTCGGCGTACGCGCAGGGGGCGGGGCGCCCGTACGCGGTGCGGGGGAAGCGGGGCCAGGTGGCGTGAAGGCCACGGTGCGTGTCCCTGGAGTGAGCCGACGGCGACGGTCGGGTGCCTGCGGCGGGTCGAGGGGTGGGCGCCTCTGGGCGGGTGGGGGAGGTGAGGTCACCGGTGACGGCTCATGGCGAGGGCGAGGCGGGCGTCCTTCGGTCCTTCGCGCGTCATGCTGGTTTGCGCGGGCATGGAGAACACCCGGCGCAGGCGGCGGCTGTAGCGCTTGGACCGGTGCAGATCGCCGGTGTGGCGGCCGGAGTCGCGGGGCACGGGAACCAGCCAGGCCGCAGAGGCGAGGTGCCTGGAGTCGGGGGACGGTGCCGCGGGGGTGAAATACGGACGGACCGGTGGTTTCAACGCAGGACGTCTCGCAGCAGCCTGGCGTGCTTCACCGTCTGGCTCGATCCCGTGCGCGCGGCCATCGCGTCGACCTCGGGGGAGACCGCCCTTGGCCGCGCAGCGCGAAGCGCACTCGACCGCGAGCGCGAGGAGTGCCCCGGCTTCCCGGACCGGGAGGAGGGCGCCGGTACGCGGTGCGGTGGACGGCCGGATCCCAGAGCCCGGCCGCAGGCAGACGCCGAAATCACATCCTCGACGCGGCTGTGGACCTCCACCGGCACTGCATCCGGCATCGACGCGGTAGCGGCCTCACCCGCGATCGGCCGGGGGCTACTGCGCTTTGAGGCTCGAGGGTTAGGGTCGTGGCCGGTTCATTGCCACTGGGGAGAGGGCACCGAGGATGAGCGGGACAGTGACGGCGGTCAGCAGCAACGGCGAGTACTCGTTCACCAAGCCGAACCGGGACAGCATCACGCTGCTCGCCGGGCTCGGCGTGGAGGGCGACGTCCATGCCGGCGTGACGGTCAAGCACCGCTCACGCATCGCCCAGGACCCCACCCAGCCGAACCGGCGCCAGGTCCACCTCATCCACGAAGAGCTCTTCGCCGAGGTCGGTGCGGAGGGATTCGAGGTGGCGCCCGGCGATCTCGGCGAGAACATCACCACCCGTGGCATCGATCTGCTCGGCCTGCCGGTCGGCACGCTGCTGCGCATCGGCGACGACGCGGTGCTGGAGGTGACCGGCCTGCGCAACCCCTGCCTGCAGATCGACAACTTCCAGGACGGGCTGCTGAAGCAGGTCGTCGGCCGCGACGAGGCCGGGAACATCGTACGCAAGGCCGGAATCATGAGCATCGTGTCGGAGGGCGGAACGGTGCGTCCGGGCGACACGATCGAAGTGGAGCTTCCCAGCGGGCCGCACCGTCCCCTGGATCGGGTCTGACCGACGCGGCCCCGGGCCCGCAACCCACCGCACCCGTCGGGGAACGACTCCGGACTCCCCGGCGGCACGGCCACCCGCGCGGGCCGTTTTCAGCCGCCGCCAGGACCGTCGCTGCCGAGGCTGGAGAAACGTCAGCATCCGCCGATGAAGCGCAGAGCCGAGGGAACGCCGATGCCAGCGGCGGAGGCGCTCGGCGACGGGCCTGTCACCAGCGGCGACGCCGGTACGGGAGGGAGCTGTACATGAGGCGGGTGCGGTGTGGGGCCGGGATGGGAGGTGTCAACTCTACGGACAGGCGTCGCTGTTGTCCCTATGGTGGGTTGTGAGGGACGGCCGGTGCTCGATGGGGTTCTGTACGGGGCTCCGTGTCGGGTTGCCGAGTGGAAACACCACCTATCACGTCGTGAGGGGACGGCATGACGGCGACCGCGCCAGCGGGCGGGACACCGGAACCCCGGCCGAACACCGCCGGGGACACAGGAGGGAGCACCCCTCCGGTGCCGGCAGGGCAGAGCGGAACCCCGGACGGGACTTCACCGCCCTCCCTCGTACCGCCCCCGCCGACGCGACCCCCAGATGTGTCGCCCCCGCCCCCGGCTTCCCCCGGCGCGGGCAGCGGGGCCGACGACGGTCTCCGGACGGTCCTCCCCCGAAGCGCTCGGAGTGCCGACCGGGGCCTCCCGGCGCAAGAGGAGGCTGTGGTTGTCGGTGGCGGCAGTGAGCGGGGTGCTGGGCGCCTTGGGCGGTGCGCTGCTGGCTTACGTCATGATCGGGCCGAGCGTCACCAAGGAGAACGACTCCAACAAGGCGTACGACGCCTCCCAGCCACCCTTCACGGTGTCCGTGCAGCCCGAGCGGAGTGAGCCCCGTGAGTGGGCGATGGTGCTCGACAGGACGCTGACCGACGACGAAGTCCGGAAAATGAAGAGCAGTCCGGACGTCTTCGCCTACCTGAAGTCGCTGGGTGGCCGTCCGCTCGCCTACGCGCCGATGCTGGAGCACGCTCCCAAGCGGTACATCGAGGAGCAGTCCTCCAGTGGGCGCATGGAGTTCTCGGACACGTTCAAGATGACCGTGCTGAGCACACGCCAGTACCGGTGACCATCAACGACTGGAAGGTCACCGACCTCACGTGCCGGGAGAGCACCGCACAGGCCGTCGTCGGCCTTCCGCCGCAGGGCGGGGCCGCCTCGAGGGTATCCGGCTGCACCTTCCGCCTCGCGCCGACGAACCGGTGCTGACCGACGACACCGAAGGACAGGGCGAGCCCTATTTCGAGAACCGCTTCGTCGAGGTCGGCAACGGTCAGTCCTAGGGCGGGCTCCGGGCGGAGGTCATCGCGCCGCGGGGACAGACCTGCGAATGGGGCGTCCAGGTCCACTACAACGACACCCATCGGCCGGAAGGGCGGTGGGTCCAACTGAAGGACGACAAGGGCGAGCCGCTGCGCATCCGCACGGAGTCCGTCCCGGAGAACCCCCGACAGAGCTGGGTCTTCGGGGCCGTTCCCTGGACGTCCTGCCACGACGACCCCGAGGGGAACATGTGCTCCCTGCTCTGACAGGCAAGGTCGCGGTCCTGGTCGCCGTGCTGGCCGTCCTGTGCGTCCAGGGGTGCGGCTCCTCGCGGTCCGAGGGAGAGGAAGGGCCGGAGCCGGGTCCCTCGGCGCCCTACCGGGGCAACCGCGGATACACCCTTCCGGACAGCCCGTTCACCCGCGAGGACACGGTCGTCACCGCGACGTGCAGCATGGGCGCGCGCTATGCCGGGGTCAACGTGCAGGCCTGGGATCCCGAGCGGTGGGAACTGCGCGAAACCCGGAACTTCTTCATCCCGGTCGACGCCGCGTTCAGCAACTATCCGGACGTCAAGGACGTCCACAGCCCTCTCGTGGACCTCTGCGGAGTGAGTTCGGACAGTCCGTCGCCCTACGCCGTGGACGAGCTGGAGTACGTGACTCCCAGGATCCGTGCCCTGTTCGACCTGGCGTACACGCGCATGGCGGTGGTGTTCCGGGACCCCGACGGCAGGACGACGCACGCCGGCTACGTGGAGAGCGAAGGCAACGCCGACGACTTCGTGAGTCTGAGCGACGCGGAGGGCGACGACGAGCAGAACGCCGTGATGGCGCCCGACGGACGCAGCGTGTGGTTCACGTACATCACCGCCGACGGTGAGCGCAGGATCGGCTCGCGGTCCACGGAGGGGGATCACCGACTGTCGGACGAGGGTCCGGCGATCGGGCACGACCTCCCCCTGACCGTCACCGGGAAGCCCCCGCACGCCGTCCAGGCGAACATGGTCCACCTCGCTCCCGACGGCCGCCGTCTCGCCGCGACCGCGCCGAAGATCTACGGGCACGTCTTCCCCACCCTGAATTCCTCAGGACCGCTCACCGCGGCATCGGGCCGCTCCGCCACCCTGCTCAGTGGGTGCGTCGGCATCGTCGGCTGGGTCGGTGACGAACGGGTGTTGTGCCGCACGCCGTCCGGCACCTTCCGGACCGTGAACGCTCGTGGCGGCCGTGCGGAGGGGGCTGCCGTCGCCGTGGCCCGCGAGGACGACGGGATGGTCGCCGAGGGGATGGTGGTCTCGGCGGACGGTGAGAAGTTCATCACCTCCGTCCCCCCGCCCAACGACCGCTCGGGGCAGCTGGTGGGCCTGGGCGACTTCAGGGTGGTGTCGACCTCGGGGGAAGGAGCCGCGATTCCCGTCTCCGCCGAGTCCTTGACCAACGACACGCTGTTCCTGGAGTGGCGCTGAAGCACGCGGGTGCGGGCGTACAGGCGGGGGCTGTACGGGGGAGGGCGCGGCGTTCGTACGCGGTGCGGGGGAAGCGGACCGAAGCGGCGCGAAAGCCACGGTGCGTGCCCGGACCGTCCACTCGGCTGCCACCGCCGACGCACCACCGCCGGGGCGAACGCCCGAACCGCCGACCGTGACCGCACCCCCCTGTCCGCAGGGCCTCCCGCAGGGGCCGCGAGTCCGCGGTCGGTGGACGGTGTTACGTTCCGCGACATGACCGATCACGCGCTACGGCTGCTGCGGCGGGATCGCCGTCTGGCCGAACTGGCGGCCTTCCCCTTCGGCTTCGACCTGGACCGTGCCGCCCACGGCCATGTCGAGGAGGTCCGCCTCGCCTCGGGCGGGCCGCTGGAGGCGGTGGCCGGGGACGACACCGGCGGCACGTACTTCGTGTGCGCGGACGGCTCGGTGCTCTACGCGGACTCGGAGGGCGCTGCGGGGATCATCGGCTCCAGCGTCGACGAGGCCCTGGAGCTCGTGATCGGCCTGCCCGGCTGGCGCGGCTGTACACGCCTGTCGCCGGACGACGGCGAGGAGAAGATCCTGGCGTGCGTCGCGGGGACCGAGGACGAGATCCGTGAGTGCTACGAAATCGACGAGGAGCGGGCCGAGCTCCGTGCGGCGCTGGGCTTCCCGGAACGCTCCCCGGTCGAGCTGGTGGGCGGACTGCGTGCCGCGCTGCTGCGCACCGAGCCGGACTTCGTGCTGCTCAACGCGGACGAGGGGTGCGCCTACGACCGGTTGGGCCCGGACGGTCCCCCGCTGTGGGAGCCCGTGCTCGCGGCGGGACGCGCCGATCTCGCCCTCCTGCGGCAGGGCGACCGCACGGCATGGCGTGAAGTCGCCGAGGACCCGGTCCGGCGCCGGATCACCCTGCGGGCCGCGCAGTTCGACCGCGCCGAGGGCGATCCGGAGCTGCTGCGGCACCTGCTGCGGCACGAGACACGGTCATCGATGACGGACGAACTGCGGCTCGCGGCCGTGCTGGTGGGGCTGCACGGGGACACCGGAGATCTGCCGTTGCTGCTCGAGGTCCGGGAGACGGACTTCGACACGGCGTGCGGCCTGAGCGGTGTGCCGGAACCGGGTGCGAGCGCGGACGAGTTGCGACAGTGGGCGCGGGAGCTCGACGAGTCGATGTTCGGGACGGACCCGGCGGACGAGCCGGTCTCCACATGGACCGACCTGGCGCGGGACCAGGGGATGACGGACCTCGCGCGGGTGACGCTGATCCGCGCACTCGACACCATCGTCATGGACCAGAGCAGACTCCGCCGCCCCGGGGCTCCCCGCACCCTGGCCACGGCTCCGCTGAGCGGGCTCGCCCGGGACTTCGAGGAACTCGGCGACCTTCCCCAGGCGCTGCGCGCCCAGCGCCTGTACGCGGCCCTCCAGGAGACGGCGTGGGACCGGGCCTCGGCCCGGCACAGCCTCGCCCGTCTGGAGCGGGAGGCGGGCCGGCTGCCGCAGGCGGTGGACAGCCTGGCCGCCGTGCGCGAGGCCCTGGCCACCCCGGACGACGACTCGCTGCGCCACTGGCGGCGGGTCAACCTCGGCCGTTTCATCGCCGAGGAGCACTACCGGCTCACCCTCGCCTTGGCCGACGCGGGCCGCCCCGAGGAGTCCCGTGCCCTCCTCACCGCCGCCGACGCCCTACTCGGCGAGCTCTCGGAGAACGCCGCCAAGGGCGTCCGCGAGCTCGCCGAGCGGACCGCTGCCCGCGTGCGGGAGGTCGACTGGGGGACGGGCACGGTGGGCGGGACAGGGGGGGAAGGGGGATGAAACAGCACAGGGCGAGGGCTTTCGGGTGACAACGCCGTCCGTTTCGGTGAACCCGGGCTCGACGGCCGTCACGACGACGGAGACGGGCCTGAACCGGCCTTTTCGCGAGCGCACTCGGGCGGCTGGGGGGAACTGAGCCGTCGGTCAGCCGCCCTGGTAGATCGTGGTGCACAGCAGCGTGGCACCGTCGTCCACCAGGGCGGCCCAGTAGCGCGTCTGGTCGCCCGCCACCCGGCGGCAGTTGTTCGCGTCGGCGCCCGCCGGGGCGCGGTAGACGCCTGTGATGTGCATGATCTGGTTGTACGGGACGGGCACCGGCTCGCGTCGGCAGACCACGGCCGTCATCAGGGCGAGGGAGATCGAGTCGCCGGACTGCCGGCCGAGAATGCAGTAGTTGGCGTGGTAGACGCGGGTGCGGCAGAGCTTCGTGGTGTCGCCGGTGGTGGCGGACCGGTAGCTCCAGGACGACTTCCCGTAGCCGGTGGGGCAGGCCGTGTTGATGGCGGTCACCTGGACCTGCGCCTGCTCGCCGGCGCAGGACACGGGGTCCGGCGGAGCACCGACGCTCCAGTCGACGCTGGTGGTGCCCCCGCGGCCCGTGTCGTAGACCGGCAGGCAGTCGCCGACCGAGATGGCTTCGAACGCCTTCTCGGTGGGATCCGGAACGGGTGTCGACGGCTCGGGGTCGGGCTCGTCGGCGCTCCCCTCACCGGTGCCGGAGCCATCGGTGATGCGGGCGGTCGGCGAAGACGTGTATGAGGCCGGGCTGGAACTGGAGGGGGGCGGGCCGGCCAGCAGGTCCTTCAGTTCGCCCGCGTTGTTCAAGCCCAGCCAGCCCAGGATCGACAGCACGGATGCGATCCCGCCTAGCAGTGCCCATACCCTGGCACTGGAATGATCATCGGATGCGCCTGCCACCATGCCCTCCCCCGCTGAGGCTCAGGCGATGCTAACCATTCTGGCGCCACTGAGGGCCGAACCCCCTTCATCTCAACTCCGTTGGCCTCCATGCGCGCGGATCCAGCCCCCTGCTGATCGCCGGATCCGCCGTTGATCAGTCACTCCCCAGGCCGCTCAGGCGTGAGGTGGCGTGGTCACAGTGCGATTCGGACGGTCTTGACCTGGGTGTAGGTGTCGAGTCCTTCCAGGCCGCCTTCGCGGCCCGGGCCGGACTGCTTGTGACCGCCGAAGGGGAGGTTGCCGGTGCTCATCTCGGCCCAGGTGTTGATCCAGACGGTGCCGGCCTCGATGGCTGCGGCCATGCGGTGTGCGGTGGTCAGGTCGGTGGTCCACACGGAGGCGGCCAGTCCGTAGTCGGTGTCGTTGGCCTGGGCGATGGCGTCGTCGATGTCGGTGAAGGTGGTGATCACGCCGACGGAGCCGAAGATCTCCTCGCGGACGACGCATGTCGGGGCGGACGTCGTCGAGGAGGGTGGGGGCGAAGAAGTATCCGTGGTCACCGAAGCGCCCGCCGCCGGTCACCACGTTCGCGCCCTCCTCGCGGGCGATGTCGAGGTAGGAGCTGACGCGGTCCAACTGCGCCTTGGTGGAGAGCGGTCCCACCAGCGTGCCCTGGGTCAGCGGGTCGCCCGGGGTGAACGCCTCCATCGTCTTGAGCAACTTCTCGACGAACTCCTCGCGGATGCTCTCCTCGACGAACACCCGTGATCCGGCGACGCAGACCTGTCCCGCGTTACCCAGGAAGCCGGCCGCCACGCCGCGGACCGCGACGTCGAGGTCGGCGTCGGCGAAGACGACCGACGGCGACTTGCCGCCCAGTTCGAGCGTGATGCGCTTGAGCGTGTCGGTGGCCTGGCGCCGGACCAGCTTGCCGGTCGCGGTCGACCCGGTGAAGGCGATCTTCGCGACACCGGGGTGCGCGACCAGCGCCTGACCCGCCTCGGTACCCAGTCCGGTGACGACGTTCACGACACCGACCGGCAGGTCGGTGTCGGCGAGCAGCTCGGCCAGGCGCAGCGTGCTCAGCGAGGCGGTCTCGGCCGGCTTGAGCACGACGGTGTTACCGGCGGCCAGGGCCGGGGCGAGCTTGCCGGGCAGTTGGCCCATCGGACCGTTCCAGCCCCAGATGATGCCGACGACACCGAGGGCCCCTTGCGGGTGTAGGCCATGCGGTCCTTGCCTGCGGGAACACACACGCCGGACAGCTTGGTGGGCCAGCCCGCGTAGTAGCGGAAGACCTCACTCGCCTCGGCCAGCATGTGCGCGGTCAGCATGCGGGGTGCGCCCATGTTGACCGAGTCGATGGTGGCCAGTTCGTCGGCGTGTTCCTCGATGACGTCGGCGATCTGGTTCAGGATCCGGCCGCGCCGGTCGGGGCTCATTTCCGCCCAGGTGGGATCGGTGAACGCCGCGCGCGCGGCGTTCACCGCGGCGTCGACGTCGGCTGCCTCGCCGCGCGGCACACGGGCCAGCGCCTCCTCGGTGGCCGCGGCGTGTACTTCATGGACCCGGCATGCCACGCCATGGAGCTCATCACCGTGCCGTACGGCGGCTGGACCTCGTGACCACACGCACCGAGGGCCGCACCCCCAGCGCGGGGTGCGGCCCTCGGTGCGTCGCCCGTCCCCGTGTGATCGCCGCCGACGCCCCGCGACGCCGGTGCTGCCGCCCACGGCCTGTCCCGTGCGTGATCTGCGAGCGGTTTCGGTTGGGGTGGCCCGGGGAAGCTCGCGGCCGTTGTCGCCCGGTTCTCAGGGCTCCACGCCACAGCGTCGCGCGATTGCTTCGAGGCGTTCGAGTTCCCGTCGCGCTGCTGCCGGGTGGGCGAGGTCGAGGGCCATGCCGGCGCGGGCCGTGATGTAGAGGATGTCCTGGTGGGTGGCGGTGTCCAGGCCGGGAGCGTTCTGGAGTCGGCGGCTCGTGACCCTCAAGAAGAGCGCGATGCCGTCGAGTTCGTCACGCAGGTGCAGGGGCAGCACCTCCCGCAGTTCGTCCTTGGCGTAGTCACGCGCCTGCCGGTCCGCCGCACAGGGGCCGGGCAGCACGGGAGCCCAGGGAAGGCCGGCTACTCGCGCGTCGTCGTACATCTCCGCCACCAAGGCGCGCGCGGACTCGGGGTCGCCCGCGGCAGCTGCCTCGCGGGCCGACTGCAAGGTGGAACGAAGTCGGGCACGGGCCTGGGGGTCTTCGCCGGTCCGGGCGTCCAGATAGCCGGACCACACGTCGAACGCCTTGCTCAGCTCGGCGTCCAGCATGATCTTGTACACGTCCGGCACTCTGCCGCCCCTCCGTCGAGCCCGTCCTGGCATGGACGGCAGCGGTCAGAATAGGAGAGGCACGGGGCGGGACGCCTGTGTATTACCCGGTGGCGGCGTGCAGGCCTCCGCGTTACGGGACAACGCTTAGTGGCGGAGGCGCTCGGCGACGGTCCCGGCCACCTCCTCGAGCCATTGGCGGACGCTGATCCCTGAGGGGGGTGATACGTCCATCCCCAGCACGGAGACAGCCTGCTTCAGGTCCTTGTCCGTGGCAGCCATGGCGAGAAGCCCCGTGATGTCCCGTACGAGCTGGCCCAGGTCAGCGTCCGATGCCCCCGACAAGTAGTCGTCGACAGCCTCGGCGTAGGAGGTGTACTCATCGGAGAAGTCCTGATGGAAGTGGGCTCCGAGAAACTGGTTCAGTTCGGGGAAACGTTCTCTGTACTCCCACTTGTTCTGCGGCAAGGACCGGTTCTGCTGTGCGGGACTTCCGAGGCGGCGGACCAGATGCTCGCGGATGATGCGCAGGCATTCTTCGACGCCCCGCCCGGACGGCGGCTCGATCTTCGGGAGCAGTTCGATGTCGTCCGCGATCTCGGGGGAGAACAGGCCGGTCCGGAGGATGTCATCAAGCTGATGTACTGCGTTGGACGCCCGCTGCGGGTCTGTGGAGACGATCCTGAGATACGCGGACAGGGCGGGCCCAGGGGTCTCGGGAGTGTCGGTGAAGGTGTAGTCGTGCGCCGCGTAGGCCTCCAGGAGTGTCTGCACCTCGTAGAACCGGAATCCGGGGCCGGGGGACAGTGTCATGAGGCTGCTCCGTGTGGTCATGACTCAAGGGGTGGGGTACGAGGTCAGGATCCGGAAACCCGCGGGGGCTTGGGGGTCCCGCTTCAGAATGACACGGACCGAGCGCACCTCCTGTGGTGGGCTGCCATGCTTGAAGTCGGAACGGGTGAGTCGAAGACCAGTGGTCTCCCGGAAGGACCTCTCCAGCTCGAGCTTGGCCTTCCTGCCGTGCAGCCAGCTCTCGATCTTCTTCTGATTGCGCAGCAGGGTTTCGTCCGCGAAGCGCTGAGCATCGGCTTCGCTGAGAAAACGCGAATCCGCGTCGAGCTTCGGGTCGGCGCGGAGACGGTTGCGCATGTCTCCGGTCGTCTTCTCGACGTGCCGCTCAATGGTGTGAGCTCCGTTCTTTCCCTCATCTCCTTTGATGTCGGCACGATGCTTGGGTTTCACCGGGCCTTTCCGCTTGCTTCGTGGCCAGGCGTGCTGAGTCGATTCAGCCGGGGGCCCTGCCGTGCCACCGGCACCGCCGTTGGCTCCCACGGCCATGAGGACGATGCCGGCCGTACCGAGGAGAGCGGCGTTGACGCCCGTTCCGGCAGCGGCTGAGCCAACCGTGCCTGCCCCGGCGAACGCGAGTCCCCCGGGCGGGAACAGAGCGAGGAGTGAGAGCAGAAGAAGGGCGAAACCGAGGTAGGCCAGGAAGGAACCGAGCGCATCGAGCAGATGGAAGGTCGAGAGGATCCTGCCGTCAGGACCGGTATCACCGAGTGCGCGGTAGAACAGGAACGCACCGGTCGTAGCTGCCCCCAGAGCGCAACCCGTGCGAAAACGGTGAACGGCCAGCGGCTCCCCGAGGAGATGAGCCGAGACGGTCTGCCAGGTGCGAAACAGAACGAACAACTGCCAGGCGATCCACAGGAGAGCGGCTGCCCCGAAGCCCATGAGGATCCTGGCTCCCGACCGGGTGCTGAAGAAGGCCTGCAACCCGGCTGTGGAGGCGAAGGAGCCGGCACCGAGAAACAACAACGCGGGCAGGCTGAGAGCAAGAGGAATCAGCAGCAGCCACCAACGATGCGCCTGACCTGCGCGGGCGGCCTTCAGGCGGGCACGTATCGTGCCGCGCTGCCATGCTTGCCGCTGATCCGAGGAGTCCATCTGCGCGGTGATCCCGGAGACCGCCTCGCGCAGTCGTTCCGTGTCGTCGGACGGCGCCACAGAGGCGGCGTACAGCAGGGAGCGCCGCAGCCGCACGTAGCGCAGGGTGATCAGCAGACTCCACGGGAAGCACCAGGCGGCGTAGCGCAGCAGGGCGCCCAGGGTGTCGCCGTCGAGTCGCTCAGAGGCCAGCAGTACGCCCGGCACCGTCTGCTTGCCACGGTGCAACCGGTGTACGTCGACGACCATGGCCACACCGAGACACACCAGAGGCATTGCCCACGCGTTCGCGTCCAGTGTGTCCAGCCACTGTCGGGCCTGCTCGTCTCGCTCCTGGACGACGTAGTTGTTGAGCATGTGATGCACGGAAGGCACCAAGAGAGGCGGAATCGCGAACAGGCGTCTCCAACCCCGTGTCCGCCACAGCAGGCCTACTCCCAGACCCGCGACGGCCGTCCACACCAGATGTGTGAACGTCTCAGTACTCAAGGGGGTGCTCGAGGCCGTCTGTCCGAAAGGGGCCGGGAGCCATGAGGTGAACACTTGCCCCGGCCCGGGCACATAGGGCGGAAAGAGGCTGTCCGGGATGATCCAGCCGCCGTCCCGGGTGATCGCCCGGTCCGCGTCGAGGCCGTATCGCAGTACCGCTTCCAGTAACCCGAAGCCCCCGCCCAACGCGGCGCCCAGCACCACGAAGTCGGTCAGCCCCCACTGACGTCGGATCTTGAGGCTCAGGCCGGCCAGCAGCAGAGGGGAGACCTTGAGCAGTTCCTCGACCCAGGGTGCCACCGTGTAACTGGTGTTGTTGACCACCTTCACCAGCGACAGACCGGAGTAGTCCGCGTAAAGACGCGTGTAGGTCAACTGCAGCAGGGCCGTGGCAACACCGGACCCGTATACGCCCACCGCGATCGCCAGTAGCACGGTCGACAGGCGGACCGAGCGTGTCGGCCACGACAGAGCGAATAACTGCAGCACACCCCAGACGGCCGCAGCCGTCATGACCAAGACCATGCCCCCGCCTCCCCTTTGCCACCACTTGTTTCGTGGAAGCAAAGTCAAGCTAGGTGGTCAACTTGCCGGAAAACAAGAGAATTCAGAGAAATGATGAGCGTGAGAGTTGCAATCAGGAACGGCGCAGCGTGCTGCTGTGCCGATAGCAACGCTACGGTCCGTCACAGTAGGTGGTGTGACCCAGGCACTGTGGTCCGTCCGCTCCCGGACGCCCCGGTCAGCATCAGGAACCGGTCGACGGGGCGGGCGCGGATGCGTGCAGCCTGCGCGTCAGCTCGGCTGCCTGAGCCTCCCGCCCGAAGTGGACGGCGCCTCCGTCCTCGCCGTACGCGTCCAGCCCCCGGGTACGGAATCCAATCACGCCGGGTGAAACGGCGTGACCGACGGCGAGAGCGGCCTGGTCGATCCCCGTGCTCAATCAATGCCCCCGGTCTCGACGAGATGGGCGATGAAGGTGGCGACGACGTGCGGACGGGGGGCTTCCGGGACAGGGGCGTCAGGGAGGCCGGCCTCTGCGCCCCACTCGGTGTTGAACATGACGGCCGTGCCCGCCGGCACCACGTTGTTCCTGAGCCAGAGGACGAAGCCTGCCGCGGACCGGGCGGTGCAGTCCTTGACGGACACGCCTTCGGGCGACGGCAGTGCCATGCCTTCGAGCTGTTCGTCGTCCAAGGTGATCCCGAAGTGCATCGACGACCCGGTGACGGGTCCGTCGGTGCCGTCGTCGACACGGACGGACTCTTCGAGGTTCCGCTCACGCAGCACCGCTTCCAGACGCTCGTACGTCAGACTCCAGCTCTGCCCGTCTGGCGGGGTGAAGACGTACACGGTGCGGAGTTCGGCGATCTCGTCCGGTTCCATCGTGCTGCGGTGCTTCCTCTACGGCAGGCGGTGGTGTCGGGGAACGTAGCGGGCGCGTTCCTGGAGTAGCGGTGAGACGCGCCAAAGCGGATGTCACCGACGGGTGCTGTACGTGAGTCAGCCATCCCATGGCTGGTCGAGCCGAGGCGTACGACGGCTCACGAGGCCGGCAATTCCCTCGAAGAAGTGCAGGCCTCGTGAGCCGTAGACCCGTGCGGCGTCAAGGAAGCCAGCGCAACCGTGCGTCGTCGGCCATCTGACAAGTCAACCGGATCCCTCCGGACGAGGTCACCTGAGCACCGTCCAGGTTGCACTTCCGGTTGGGTTCGTTGCAGCTGCCCTTCTTATGGCCTGGTACATCGGCGCAGTTCAGCGTGTCGTGCGCCGTTTGTCCCTCCGGAGAGAGGTTGTCGTAGTTGCTCCCGTCATGTCGGCCCGGTGAGTCGGAGGGAGTGCTCTGAGGAGTGGGCTCCGTTCGGACCGAAGGTGACTGCTCCGTCGGCTCCGGCTGCGCCACCGACTCAACGGGGTGCACCTTCGTCTGCTCGGCAGGTGATGCGGTGACGGTTACGGTCGCCGTTGCCGTAGCAGTCATCGTGACAGTGGTCGCCGGAGCCGGACGAGTCGCAGTCGTAGCAGTGGTCTGGGTTGCGCCTTGGCCCAGAGCAATAGCAGCGACACATGCTGCGACCACAGCAACCACAGTGATCAGATGCCGCGCGCGGAGGCGAGAGGGAGGAGCATGCGGCAACTCAGCATCTGAGGACGTGAGGAAAGCTCGACAGGAGTCGTTGGACTCCTCCTCACCGGCAGTACGGACGAGCTCTTCCTCTTCCGGGTCAAGGTGCTGCGCAGGGGGCGGGGCGTCGGGTTCGGGGACTTTGGCGTCGGCGGGCTCTTCTTTGCGCACCAACATTCTGGAGAGGACCGCGTCCAGCTGTGCGCGGCGTGCTTCCTGAGCCTCCCGCTGCGCTTGGTCAGGATCCGGCCTGGGGAACGGGATCCTGCAAGTCCAATCGCTCCTGTGGCAGTTCACGCAATTCGAAACGCCTTCGTTCTTGACCCACATCAGCCAACCTACGTTGTGGCCGCAATATGGGCATAGGTGTTGGATTGTAGCCATTTCCCCCTCTTTAATGTCCTACACATGCTTGAAGTGCCTTAAATGTAGATCATGCGTGGAGTGGCTTACTCCGCACTCTCGTCAGCTTGGAGCCCATTGCGCAATGGCACGTTTTTCCCGAAGTGGTGGCGAGTCGCGCGGGTGTGTGCGTTCAGGTGCGTGCTGCGTGTGGGAGGGGCGGCTGAGCGTCCCCGGTATGGGGGAAGCGGCGGCAAGCGATGCGAAAGCTACGGTGTGTGTCTCTAGAGTGATCCGAGTGTGACGGTCGGGTGTGGTGCCTGCGGTGAGTTGAGGAGCGGGCGCCACTGTGCGGGTGGGTGAGGTGAGGTCTCCGGTGACGGCTCATGGTGAGGGCGAGGCGGGCATCCTGCGGTGTTTCGGGCAGCAGTTGCGGCTGTTGCGGACGAGCCGGGGGCTGACGCGGGCGGAGTTGGGTGCGAAGCTCGGGTACGGCGAGGACATGGTCGCGTCGGTGGAGTTGGGGCGGCGGATTCCGAGGCCGGAGTTCATCGAGCGGGCGGATGCGGTGCTGGAGGCCGGCGGGCTGTTGGCGGTGATGAAGGAGGAGGTGGCGCGGGCTCGGTATCCGGCCTTCTTTCGGGATGCGGCGAAGCTGGAGGCGGAGGCGGTTGAGCTGCATGTGTACGCCAACCAGGCCGTGCCGGGGCTGTTGCAGGTCGAGGAGTACGCGAGGGTGGTGTTCGAGATGTGGCGCCCCCTGCTGGGCGAGGAGACCGTGAATCAGCGCGTAGCCGCCCGGCTGGCTCGCCAGGAGTTGTTCTCGCGCATGCCCATGCCGACGATCAGCTTCGTCATCGAGGAGAGCACTCTGCGTCGGCCGCTGGGAGGGAGCGCCGTGATGCGGGCTCAGTTGGAGCAGATCCTTCTCTACGGTCAGCAGCGCAACGTTGAGATCCAGGTCATGCCGACTGATCGTCGCCAGCACGCCGGTATGGGTGGCCCGTTCACCTTGATGGAGACGAGCAAGGCGCAGAGGATCGCTTATGTGGAGGTGAACGAGCACAGTCACCTCTACAGTGAGCGGCCGGTGGTCCGGGGGTTCGAGGAGCGGTACGGCATCCTGAGAGCACAAGGCCTCACGCCGTCGGAGTCACTGGCCTTCGTTCAGAAGCTGTTGGGAGACCTATGAACACGAAAGACACACGCCTCCAGCCCACCTCCGAGCTGCACTGGTTCAAAAGCAGCTATAGCAGCGGCGCTGGCGGTGAGTGTGTTGAAGTCGTGGTTACGGCTGCGGGTGTGAGTGTGCGTGACTCGAAGCGGGCGGCGCAGGGTGGTCCGGTGCTGAAGGTGGGTTCGGAGGCGTGGATAGCGCTGCTTGAGACAGTCTGAGGGGAAGGGCGCTCGCGCTGGGCGGCGTTCTCCCTTCGCGCGGAGCGCCGCCCAGCGATATGCCTCATGTGCCTCAGCGCTTTGGCGGAGTCCAACGCCCGGTAGCGATCTCCTTGTCCAGGCGAGATTGGAAGTGCGCGTGCGCGGCGCGCATTTCGGCTTCGCGGTCTGCCTTGTAGAAGGGGGCGGCGTAGCCGGCCGGGGGTGGGATGGTCTCAGGTTTCTCCAGGTGGGCCAGCAGGTCGAGGTAATCCTGTTTTGTCTGGCCATAGCCGTAAGTGTTGTGATTCGCAGCTATCTTTCGGCCATTCGCGTCGAAGTACGTGGCTGATTCGTAGTCGGAGAGTACCGGGTATCGAGACTTATAGATGGCTACTAGCTGATCGGCGGTAATGCCGAGCCAAGCGGACACGAGCGCGTCGAGCTCGACGAGCGCCGCACGGCGTTCGTATTCGGTGCGCAAAGGCGTGTCATATTCCCAAGCTGGTTTAAGGTGTGCAGCGAGCGGTTTAAGGTTCTGCCAGTTTGGGTTGGCCCACTCTTCGTAGTTTGGCCAAGTGAGGTGAAACAACTCCTTCCAGATCGGCGCGTAATCGCGGGTTAGTGCGTTGAGGCGAAGAGTCCGGAGGAGGAGAGGATGGGCAAGGGGGTGATCGGGGATGGGGGCAGGCATCTTGTGGGCTTCGGCGACCTGGAGGTGGGAACGCCCGGTGATGCGCAACAGGTAGTCCAGCGGGATCGCTGCCCAGAAGCCTGCGTTTAGAGCGGTCAGACGGTTGTCTGGCAGGGCCATTGACTGCACGGTGTGGACGTGTGCGGGGCCTGGCGGGACGAGGGCGGCGAAGAGACTCCGCTGATTACTGTGATCCACCATGACGCGCCATGCCACGCGGACGTAGTCCGTGTAATGGCGGCCTCTAATCGGATCCCAGACATCCTGTGCAGCACGGTAGTCTGTCTCGGGGCAAGCTCGAACGTAGTTGCTGCGGAGAACTGCGTCAGCCGGGAACTCGCGAAGGTCTACGGCAGACCAGTCACGGTTGGTCTTGCACGGGTTGTTGGGGTACTTGCTGAACGGAGTCGCGCCCGCAAAGTGGGGCCCTTGGATGACCAGGTCGTGGAGGTTCGTAATATCCGTGGTGGCCCATCGGATGTATCCCTTCTCCTTCCCCATCTTCTCATGATAACCGGAACTGATCCTTGGGGAATTCTGCCCAACCCGGTTAGAGACGTGAGACAAAGCGCTGATGGCACCCTGCTCATCCTTTGTGACTGGGTAGAGAAGAGCTGCCTCATGGTCCGGCACCTCGGTCTCGCCCGACAGTCGGTTCCATTCGGCCAGGCGCTCCACATCGACATGGACAAGGCGAGCACTGTGGGGGCGGAGGTCCCACTTACCGTCATGTTTGATGCCAGGCAGGGAGCCTTGGCCGTCGTGGTGGAGCGAGGCCGTGAGAGTCTCAGGAGAGAAGAGCCAGCTCAAATGGATGAAAGAGATCGAAGCTGGAGCGCCATAAATGTTCACGCTGAACTCGTTGTTCGCGTGAATTTCAGGAAAGATGCCGGCACGATTGTGGAAGTGTGCATGGACCCTTAGATGCCGGTAGACTGATCCGCGTAGAGGCCCTTCCTTAATGCCGCCGAAGTGGCTGTCAGGGTGGATGAGTCCGATGGTGCCCGCGCCTGCCGCAGAGTTCCAGGCACGGAACATAAAGGCGCGGTACAGATCTGGCTGGGTGCCGACCAGCAAGGGGTACATTGCGGCGTTACCGAGTGACGACACGAGGCCGACGGTGCCAGACAGCTCGTTCAGGAAGTACACACGTGCTGGGGATCCCTTGTCCAGCAGTTCTGACTTTCGCAGCCGCCACTCGGCCACACTCGGCTTTTCTGAGAGCATGAACCACGGCTCGTACTCCGCAAGTACCTCATCCTCGTGCCACCGAGGCCGAACCCAAGGTGGATTCCCCACCTGCAAGTCGAACCCGCCCACCGTAAACACTTGGGCGAACTCCAACTCCCAGTGAAAGAACCCCTGCCGCTCAGCCACATCCCGCGTAACCGCCGCCCACGGATACCGCGACACCAGCGAGGTGAACCGCTCCATGCCCATCCACTCGGGCAACTCGTCCTCGTACCGCTCCAGTTCGGCCAGCGTGTCGAACTGGGACACCAATGAGTCCGCCGGCACGTCATCCGTACCCAACAGCGACTCGGCGAAGTCCAGCCAGTCGTCCAGCGAGGCCAGCGGGATCACCGGGCGGCGCTCGCCCCGGATCTGCTCCTTGCGGCTGCCGCCCCGCGCGCCCTTGGACTTGACCTCGACGACCTGGACGTCACCGAACAGGTCCTCCGACTCGTACGTCTCCCGCGCGGGCGCACCCGACTGGGCCGGGACGGGAGACGGGGACGCTGCCACCGTCCACCCCGCCGACTGCGAGGCGACCTCCGCCGCCCGCGCGTACGACTCATGTGAACCGTTCAGCAGCGCAGCGCTCTGCACAGGCCAGAACCACAGCGCGCACCACGCGTCCATCAGTGTCTTCAGCCGCCAGTACGGGGTGTCCACCGCCTCCAGGTCCGCCTTGACCTTCTCCCTCGGCACCGCGACTTCCGGCGACCGCAGCCAGCCGTTCTCCGCGCCCCACACATCAACCCGCCGCGAGATCTCCCGCTCGGAGATCTCCAGCCGGCGGACGACCAGCCCCCACAGGTACTCCGCCCGCCGGGCCAGGCCCTGCAACCGCTTGGTCTGCGTGGCGTTGGGCGACTTCGTGATCGCCTTCCTCCAAGCGGCCAGCGCCTTCGCCTCCGCCGGGGCCAGGGCCTTGGCCTCCTTCTCGGCCGCGACCGCGCCCCACTCCTTCGCCGGGAGGAGGAAGTGGTGCACCGCCCCCTCGGGCAGCGGAGTTCCCGCCAGCGCCTCCGACAGCGGGAAGCGTTCCGGAGTCGTACCCAGCCAGCCGCCCTTCTTCAGGCGCTCGGCGGAGTAGATCTCCCTGCGCCCGCCGATCAGCGAGTTGCCGCGCCGCAGGTGCAGGCCGAACCACGGGGCCTCCATGCCGGGGTGCATGGTGTTCAGCCACAGTGACACCTCCGCCAGCTCCACCGCCGTGTTGTTGAGGTCCACGCCGTAGGAGTTGTGCAGGGCGATGTACGCCTTGGCCTTCTGGAGTTCGACCGCGTACTTCTCGGTGTCGATGGCGACGCCCAGTTCGTCCTGGCGGCGCCGCAGGTACTCCGCCGCGACCTGGTTGATCGCCTCGTTGAGGAACGCGCCCGAGCCGAGCGCCGGCTCGCAGATCTTCCAGTCGAGGAGTTCGCGCGCCTCCGTCACCGTGTCGTCCTGGTCCAGCCGGTGCTGCAACGCGAGCTGGACCGTCACGCGGGTCAGCGACTCCGGCGTGTAGTAGGAAGCCGAGGTCTGGCGGTCGCGTCCCGACAGGCGGTACACGAACGCGCCCGGCGCGTATTGCACGCGTCGCTCCTCGCCGGTGTCCTCGTCCTTCTCCCGGACGAACACCTCGTCGGGGTACTCGTCGGCCTTCGACGCCGGGATCAGCCAGGAGCCGTCCTTCGGGTCGCCGTTCTTCGCGACCTCGTGCAGCTCCTCGCCCGCGACGAAGCCCGAGTAGGACATCAGGCCCTCGTACACGGCGCCGAGCTGGTTGATGCCGAGCTGGGCGTAGGAGATGAAGCCGCCGCGCTCGCGCTTCTTGCCGCGGGTCAGCATCAGCAGGCGCAGCACCCGGTACAGCGTCTCGTTGCGCAGCCGGGTGTCGATGAAACGCTCCCCGCCCTCGGCCTCACCATCTACGCGCGGGTCGGGGATGGCGTACCGGCCGATCAGCTGGATCGCCCCCGGTTCGAACAGCTTGGAGTGCAGCGGCTCGAAGCGCAGACCCATGTCCTCCGAGGTCTTCGCGGACACGGCCTCGGCCGGCTCCGCGTCCACGCCGTGCGTGCGGCGCGGGCGGTGGCCCTCCTGGACCTTGCGGAAGAGGAGGTCCAGCGACTCGTACAGGTAGAAGCCCTGGCGGGACTTCTCGTCGACCAGGTCCCGCTCGGCGATCAGCTCGCCGAGGCGGCCGAGGCCGTAGCCCATCTGGTACTCGGGGTAGTCCGAGGGCAGGATGCCCAGCTCCGGGCGGGCCTCCGCGTACAGCAGGAACAGGACGCGGTACAGGTAGCGCAGCGACTCGCGGGTCAACTGGCGGCCCAGCTCGGGGAGTTCTTTGACCTCCTCCGGGCGGACGCCGGCCTCGCGGAGCCGGTCCAGGACCTCGTTGGCGATCAGCTCGACGCTCAGCCGCAGGCCGTCGCGCAGTTCGCTGGAGACGCCCACCGCGTGCTTCGTCGACTTGTCGAGAAGAGAGGCGAGCGGGTTCTCGCCGCCCTCCTCCGGCGTGCGCAGCGAGTCGGCGCCGAACAGGGCGGCCACCGTGTCGATCTCGCCGCCCGCCTTGGTGTCGTTGCGCTCCAGCACCCGGTCCAGCGACACCGCCAGGTAGCGGCCCTCGCCCCACACGGCCCGGTCGGCGAGGACGACGACGCCGCCGACCAGCAGCAGGACGTAGCGCGGGGCGTCCTCGCAGGCGAAGAGGAAGGAGGCGAGCTTGGAGCCCGTGGCGATGGTGTGCCGGCCGTCCAGGCGCAGTTCGTCGAGCAGGCGGCCCGCGCCCTCGGGGTCCAGGGCGTCGTCGGGCTCGGCCGACCAGCCGCAGTCCAGGGCGACGAGGTCCTTCTCCGCGTGCGCGACCGTCACCTCGTACGACTGGTCGGCGCGGACGACGGTGAGCGGGCCCGGCTTGGCGTCGAAGCCGAGGGCGCGCAGCACCTCCGCGTTGAGCGCGCGGACGCGCTCGCGCCACTCGGGGGCGTCGTACGTCACGGCGTCGTCACCGGTCGCCGCGCGCTCCTCGTCCATCGTGAAGTAAGAGCGGGCCGAGAAGTACGGGCGGCGCAGCGCCCGCAGACCCGCGCGCGGGGTGATCGGCAGGGCGCCCTCGGGGCGCTCGGTGCCGGCGGCGTCCTCCTCGCGCTGCTTCCACTCGGCGAGCAGACCGGACTTGAGGTCCTTGGGCAGGACCTCGGCGAGGTAGTGCGCGGAGAAGTAGTCGCCGCGGTTGACCAGGGAGTCGAACGTCATCGTGGTGAACCTCTGGGTGATGGGTCAGGCGGCGGCGTGGGCCGGGGCGAGGACGGCGAGGACGCGGAGCATCGGGCGGCCGGTGGTGAGGAGGGAGTCCGCGAGGGAGGCGAGGCGTTCGCGGGTGCCGGTGGGTGCGGCGCCGTTGCCGTTCGCCAGCGTCGGCTGCTCCCACGAGCCCAGGCGGGCCTTGTACTCCTCGATGGGGGCGCGCAGCGGTTCGTCCCACGCCTCGCGGTGCCGCTCCAGGAACACCTCCGCGGTGTCCAGGACGCCGGGGATCGCCTCGGCGAGGCGGGACGTGTCGTGGGCGAGGCCCGGGTTCGCCATCGTCGGACCGACCTTCGCGCGGTGCAGGACCGCCACCATGTCGTCGTCGACCTCGCCGTCCGTGGTGACCGCCATCCACTTGACGACGGTCGGGCGGCCGAGCGCGTTGGAGTAGATGCCCTGCACCAGGTACGTGGGCTGCGGCACGTCGGCGGTCAGCACCGGGGCCTCCTGGCGGTCCAGGCGGACCAGGACCTTGTCCGTGAGCCACTCCATGACCGGGTGCAGGTCGGTCAGCAGGGAGATGTCGGGCCAGCTCGACGTCGCCGAGGCGCGGGCGCGCGTCAGGCTGTGGTCGGCGAGCCGCCGGTTGAAGGTGACCTTCAGGCGGTCGCGCAGGCCCTGCTCGCGGACGTAGTCCAGGGGCAGCGCCTTGAGGCGGTGGACCAGGTCGGAGGGCGGGACGAAGGAGAGCAGCCCGGTCTCGGGGTCGGTGGACAGGTCCAGCCGGTCGTGGGCGTCGGGGTATACCTCGCGCAGCGCCTCGTCGAGGAAGTCGCGGGCGGAGGCGAACAGCCGGGGCACGTGCGCCCGGGGGACCGTCCCGGTGCCGTCGCCCGCGTCGGAGGCGCCGGCGTCCTCCTCCGGTTCGTCGCCCACGGCGCCGAAGAAGTCGGCGAGGAAGTCGTCCACGTCGCCGTCGGCGTCGGAGGCGCCGCGGGAGTCCAGGGACTCGTCCACGTCGCGGCCCCGCAGCAGGTCCTGGATGAGGGACTTCTCCTCGGCCTCCGCCCGGTACAGGCCGGACACCGCCTCCGCCGTGCCCAGCGACCGGTGGGCCTCGGCCTCGCGCTCCAGCAGGCGTTCCGCGACGAGGGTGTCGTCCTTGGCGCCGTCGACGGAGCTGGTGAGGATCAGCGCCCGGAACTGCGGCTGGTGCGGCTGCCCGTAGCGGTCGATGCGGCCGTTGCGCTGCTCGATGCGGATCAGCGACCAGGGCACGTCGTAGTGGACGAGCTGGTGGCACTGGCGGTGCAGGTTGACGCCCTCGGAGGCGACGTCGCCGGTGAACAGGATCCGCACGGGCGTGTCCGCGAGGCCGAAATCCTCCACGCACTGCATCTGCTGCTCGTCCGACAGGCCGCCGTGCATGACCCGCGCCGCCTGCTCGGCGGCCTTGCCCTTGAAGCCGAGGGCCCCCGGCACGGTCCGCGCCAGCCACTCCAGGGTCTGCACGCGCTCGGAGAAGACCACGACCCGGGTGTCGGACTTCGGGCCGACCCCGATCTCCCGCAGCTGCTCCACCAGGGCCCCGAACTTGCCCGAGTCCTCCTCCGACATGCCCGACGCCAGCTCCAGCAGCCGGTGCAGGGCCGCGCGCTCGGCGGCCGTCGCCTCCGGGTCGTCCTTCTTCTCCAGCGTCTTGATGCGCGTGGTGACCGTGGCCTTCAGCGCCGCGTGGGAGGAGAGGAACGACTTCAGCAGCGTGTACGGGAACAGGGGGACGTCGCTGACCGACTTCGCGCCGTCGGACGGCAGCCAGACCGCGGCCAGTTCCTCGAAGACCTTCTCCTCGGCGGGGGTGGCCGTCACCCGGATCGAACGGGAGGGGCCGCGGTCCGCCCACTGGCCCTTCATCTGCTCCCGCACCTCGGGGCTGACCTTGGTGCGGCGGATGAACAGGTGCTTGATGTCCTCGGCGCGGTAGTGCTCCGGGTCGCGGATCGCGGCCGGGTCGAGCAGGGAGATCAGCTCGGCGAAGGAGCGGGCGTCACCGTTGTGCGGGGTCGCGGAGGCCAGCAGCAGGGCGTCCGTGTGCGGGGCCAGCGTGCGGGCCAGCTGGTTGCGCAGGGAGCCCTTGTTGATGAGGTTGTGCGACTCGTCGATGACGACCGCGTCCCAGGTGATCCGCTCCAGGTGGTGCTTGTACTGGTCGGTGTTCTTCAGGGTGTCGATGGAGACGATGACGCGCTTGAAGTACGTGAACGGGTTGCGGCCGGCGGGGATCTCCCGCTGGATCCGCTCGATGCCCACCGAGTCCAGGCGCACCAGCGGGATCGCGAACCGCGTCCACAGCTCGTGCTGGAACTGCTCCAGGACGTGCTGCGGGGTGACGACGAGGATCCGCTCGCCACGGCCGCGGCGGATCAGCTCGGCGAGGGTGAGGCCGATCTCCAGGGTCTTGCCGAGGCCGACGACGTCCGCGATGAGCAGGCGGGGGCGCAGATTGCGGCCCGAGAGGGCGAGTTGGGCGGGACGCTGCTGGTAGGGGAGGGAGTCCAGGAGGAAGGAGTCCGCGAGTGCCAGGCCCCGCTCGGCCTGCGGCAGCGGCGTCTTGCGCAGGACCGCTTCCAGGAACAGGCGCGAGCGGCGGAAGTTCGGCGAGTCGTCCGGCACCAGGCGGGTCCGCCTCGGGTCGAGCAGCTCGACCTGGTCCAGGCCGGTGAAGAACACCGCCTCCTGGTCGCGCACGAAGTCCGACGCGCCCACCGCCTCGATCCGGGCGCCGTCGTGCTCGGTCCGCGTCGTGTTGCGGACCAGCCACACCTCGTCCCGTACGAGGACCTGGGCGCCCGGCGGGAACTGGGCGTCCCCACCACTCACCGTGGGAGTGGTGCTCAAGTCGGCGGTCACGCGGGTGCCTCCTGGGCGTTCGTGTCGATGGGGTGGCTGCGTCCCCTGGCGTACGGTCGGTGAGCGTATGGCCGGTGAGCGTACGGCCGGACCGGTGACCGGTGACCGGTGACCGATGGGACGTGTGGTCGGGGGAGAAGGTGTGCGACGGGGTGCGGCAGGCCGGGACGGGGATCAGAAGGCGGCCTTCGCCGCATACGTGGCACGGAGACGCTCCGCCGTCCTGCGGGCCTGTACGGAGTGGCGCAGGGTGTGCGTCGCCGTCCTGGGCCGTCTGGATGCCGTGGGCGGGCGGTCCGGCGCCGGCTGTTCGGTCGTCGGCTGTTCAACTGTCGGCGGTTCATGCGGAGAGCCGGCGGACGGGTCCTGGGGGGTCGGAGCCACTGGGCCGGGGGCGACCAGGGTGAGGGAGGGAGCCGGGACATCGGCCGGCATCGGGGTGTCCAGGTCGGCCGGAGTGATCTCCGTGGCGGGGGTGTCACTCGCGGGGGCGGGCCAGGGGACGGTGGGGGAGACGTCGGCGGACGCCGGCCTGTGCCGTTGCTCCGCCGTGTGCGCGGTGAGCTTGCGGCGCGCCTGGGCGATCTTCATGCCCTGCGCCTCGATCAGCGCACGGCACTGCTGCACCACATCGGTCAGCGAGGGCCGGGTCCCGGCGTCGTGGGCGAGCATGGCGGTCAGTAGCGGCACCAGTTCGCCGGGCAGACCGGACAGGTCCGGCGCCGTACCGGGGTCGGTGACCAGGTGGAACACCATGTACGGGGTCGCCGCTTCGTGCGGATAGTGACCCGTGGCGGCGAACAGCAGCAGCGCGCCCAGCGCGTACACGTCCACGGCCGCCGTCAGCGGCTTCACACCGGCGGCCTGCTCGGGAGCCATGCAGATCGGGGTGCCGACGACCTGGTGGGGGGCGGTGAGGGAGACGTTCGACTCGGTGAAGGCGGCCAGGCCGAAGTCGATGATCTTCGGGCCGTTGGGCCCGAGCAGGACGTTGGCCGGCTTCAGGTCCCGGTGGAGGAGGCCCTGCGTGTGCACGGCCGACAGTGCCTCGGCGAGGACCGCACCGAGCGCCGCGGTGAGGACGGACGGGAGCGGTCCGTGCGTCTTGACGTGCCGGGCGAGGTCCGGGCCGTCCACGTACTCGGTGGCCAGCCACGGCTGCTCCGCCTCCGCGTCGGCTCCCAGGAACGCCGCGATGCGCGGACCCCAGATGGTCTTGAGCACCTCGATCTCCTGCGCGAACCGCTGACGGGACTCGTAGTCCACGACCGACGGCTTGATCACCTTCACCGCCGCGGGCTCACCGCCGAGCGACTCTCCCAGGAAGACCTGACCCATGCCTCCCTGGCCGATCCGGCCGAGGAGTTCGAAGTCGCCCAGCGCGGGCGGGTCCTCGGGGTTCAGGGGCGTGATCTGCACGTGTGTCCTCGAAATTCGGTCATGGCGAGCGTCTGATCAGCCGCGATGCGCGCCTGGAGACACGGTAGTGGACGTGGTGGGCATGTGGGACGCGTATGACGGGATGGAGATGGCAACCCCTCTGGGTGAAGAAGCTGTGGAGAGTCGGGACAGGTGGGGGCGACTGCATGCGTGCCGGCAGGGCGATGTCATGGTTTGCCGCCTAACGGGCGTAATTGTCATTCGCCTGTGGCGCCGCGTCCGGAGACGGAAGTAGTTGTCCACCGGTCAACCCGCCCGCCAGCAGCCGCGCCGTCTCCTCCGCCAGCCGCGTCGCCCGCTGCGCCTCCGCCCGGAGTTCGTGCACGTGCCGGAACGCCTCCCCGTACCGCCGCTGCTCCTCCAGCGGCAGCAGCGGCACGCGCAGCCGGCCCGGAGCGACCGTCAGGACCGTGCTGCCCGTCGACGCACCCGCGATGTTCTCCTCCGTGCCCAGGAACCCGGCGAGGAACCAGGCGTCCAGGCGTGCCGGGTCGGGGCGGAAGAGGTGGACCTGGTGGCCGAGCAGCGCGCCGGCGTCCTCCTCGCCCGCGACCCGGGCCATCGGGCCGTCCGTGCTCGCGACCGCCCGCACGAGGACGTCCCCGGCGGCGATCACGGGCGCCGTGCCGCTGCGCAGCTCCGCGGGGTCGCCGGTGGGACCCGACCCGCGCGCGATGTCCGAGCCGGTGAGCACCGCACGGGCCCCGGCCTCGCGGCTCTCGCCGTCCTCCCGGCCCCGCGCGTTCTCCGGCAGCGTGCGCAGCAAGGTGAGCGCCCCGCCGCGCGCGAGGTCGGAAGCCGTCGCCGTCCGCCACTCGCGCACACCGACGTCCGAGGCGCTCCAGCCCTCGCGTCCGGCCGTCCGTGCGAGGGACTTCGCGGCCTTCACCAGGTTCTGGCGCGTGGCGCCGACCTCGGCCGACAGCTTCGCCGGGTCGACCTCCGACCGTGACGCCCGTACGAGCCGCGCCGGGGTCAGGTCCACCACGTCGTCCAGCAGGTCCACCACCCCGACCGCGTGCGCGACGCCCGGCTCGCCCTCGAAAGCCTCCGGGTCCGCCGTGAATGTCTCCCACGCCTCCAGCGCCCGGGCCGTGACCCCGGCCCAGCCCACGGAGGCGGACCGGCTCGCGCCCCGCGTCCGCGCGGCCACCGCCGTCCCACCTCGCCCGGTCGCCGTCACCGTTGGTGTTTCCGCCGCCGTGTCCACGAACAGCACGGACTTGCGCTCCGGGCCGCCCGGCTCGGGCCGCTGCAACACCCACACCTGAAGCCCGATGTGCAGCGGGACCGACGCGCCGACCGGCAGCGCGATGACCGCGCGCAGGGCCCCGCTGCGTACCAGCTCCGCCCGCACGCGACGGCCCGACGCGCGGCCGGCCGTGGCGGGCGGCAGGAGCAGGGCCGCGTGGCCGCCGGGCGTCAGGTGGGCGAGCGCGTGCTGCACCCACGCCAGCTCCGACTCGGCGCGGGCCGGTACGCCGTACGCCCAGCGCGGGTCGTACGCCAGCTCGTCGTGGCCCCAGTCGCGGACGCCGTACGGCGGGTTGCACAGCACCGCGTCGGCGACCAGGTCGGGGAAGGCGTCCGCGCGCAAGCTGTCGCCGGCGCGCGCGGCGACCGTGGCCTCCGGGGCGGTCAGTGTCAGGCTCACGGCGCTGCGCCGGGCCTGCACGGGGAGCGTGTCCTGGCCGTACAGCTCGCGGGCGCCCCGGCGGGCGGCGGCCGCCAGCAGGGTGCCGCTGCCGCAGGCCGGGTCGAGGACGCGGTCCGGGGTGCCGGGGATCAGGCGGGCGAGCAGGTCGGCGAGGGGCGCGGGGGTCCGGTACGCGCCCGACGCGGCGCTGTCCTCCAGTTCCCGCTCCGCCAGTACGCCCAGCGCGGCCTGGCCGCCCTCGTCGCGTACACACGCGTACAGCGCGCGCAGCACCGCCGTGTCGTCCGCCTCGAAACGCACGGGGTCCGCGCCCGGCACGGCCCCGGCCACCGACGCCGCGTCGTCCTGCGCGCGGGCGGCGAGGTCCGCGTCCGGCAGCCGGATGGCGGCCGTCAGCTCCTCCGGTGAGCGGCCCGCCGCCGCGAGGACGAGGAGCAGCAGGTCCGACGTGCCGCCGCCGCTCTGCGCATGCAGGCGCAGGACGGTGCGGAGCTCCTCCGAGGGGCTGGCCGCCGAGGCGTGGCCGCGCGAGGCGAGCCAGGCGCGCACGGACTCCAGGTCGTACAGCGGACTGCTCTCCGTGCCGCCCGAGGGTGCGGGGAAGTCCTCGTGCCGACGGCGCCAGTTGCTGACCGTGGCGCGCGTGACCCCCGCGATGCGGGAGATCTCGGCGGCGGTCACCTGGGCTGATGACTGGGGCATGGCGGGAGTCCTGGGCCTCTCAGTAGCGAACGGTCAACAAGCTACAGCACTCGTCAAATCTGTCAACCCGTTTGACGACGCTTTCGATGTCATGCTTCTCTGTGTCTGCTCACGAATGGAAGCCGCTCACCAGAACTCCGGGGGAGTCCCATGCGCCTGACCATGCCGACCGCCGTCGTCGAAGGCACCCAGCTCACCGTCATCCCGTTCCGCGACGACGCGGTCGTCGGGACGATGGCGGTGCCCGCGCTCGTCCAGCTGGTGCCGTCGCCCCGCGCCGAGGAGGACCCGCGCAAGCTCAAGGCCGCCTCGGGTCTGGTGCGCCGACACGCCGAACTGCGGGCCACCGTGCAGCGCACGCTGAAGTCCTCGCAGAAGGGCAAGAACGTCGGCCCCTACTCCGAGTACATCGCCGCCGGCCTCAAGGGGGAACTCGGCGCCGCCTGGTCCACGCCGCCCATCACCCTGTGGCATGCCGGACCCCTCGCCGCGCTCAGCGACGAACTCGTCCCCGGCACCGGCCTGCGCACCCTCACCGTCGCGCCCGGCACGATGGTCGTCGCCATCGACGGCGAGACCCAGACCACCGCCTGGCACGACCTCTACGACGACCCCGAGGCGTACGGGCTGACGTACCCGCAGCTCTCCCAGGTGCGCATCCCCTTCGAGCTGTACGTCGACCTGGCCCCGGCGGACGCGCGGCAGATCTTCTACGACCGCAACGTCCAGGGCGTCGCCGTGGCGAAGAACCTCGCCATGTCCATGGACCAGCGGGACTTCGGCACCCGCCTCGCGCACCTGGTCGCCGACTCGGTGCGGATCGACGTCGACGGGCAGCGGGTGCCGTTCGCCCGGCTCGTCAACGTCAGCAAGCGACAGCTGTCGGCCGGGGACCGCGAGGTCGTCACCCTCTCCGCGCTGCGCGCCCTCGTCGTCACCACCCTCTACGGGCGGGGCGGGCTCGCGCGTTCCGCCGAGTCCGTGCACGAGGACGAGCTGCCGGCGGGCGTCAGGCCCGAGCAGGCGGAAGCCGCCGTCGTCCCCGTCCTCGGCGAGCTGATCGTCCGCCACGCCCGCGACTTCGCGGAGCGCGGCGCCATCACCGCGCCCGCCGTTCTCGCCGGGCTCGGCATCGCCGTCCACCCCACCATGCCGTGGAGCGACTCGGGGCCCGTGTTCCGCATGGACGACCTGCTCCGCCTCCTCGACGGGATCCGCTGGGAGCGGGAGGCGAAGTACTGGGACGGGGTCGCCGCCAAGACCGGGGCGTCCGGCCGCCTCAACTTCAGCGGCGGGGTCAAGGACTCCGGCGGTCGCGTCGCCGACGCGATCCTCTACCCGGCGACCGAGACGGGCCGCAGGATTCGCGGCCTGTAGGCAGCGCCCGGCCCCCCGCCGGCAGGAAGAACCTTCCCCACCACGAGGCGCGCGGAGCGTCGGACCGTAAGGCCCGACCCTGACGCGTACGGAACGGAGTACCTCATGACCGACCGGCAGCCCGTTCCGGAACCAGGTTCCGCAGGCGGCCACGCCACCCAGCCGGCTTTCGGACCGCACGGCGGCGGCCAGGTCCCGTTCCCGCCGATGCCAACGAACAGCCCGGTCGGGAAACCCGGCCCGCCACGCAGAGCATGGTGGAAGTACGGCGCCGCCGCCCTCGTCTTCGAGTACTTCAAGACCAACCGGTGTCAGGAGTGGAAGAGGGTCGGCTGAGACGGGCAGCGGCCCGTCCCGGATGCCACACGGCCCCGGCGGGCAGGTCACCTGCGGATATGGGGCCGGGGGGAGGGCTAGGTGAAGTTTCTGTGCGCGGTTACTCTGTCGGCGTGTACGACATGACCGACCCGGTTGCCGCCCGCCGAGCGGCGATAGCCGCCGAGAAGGAGCGCCTGGCGCGAGCACGGGAGCGTCGGCCGGGCCGTGGGCCCGCCGGAGCGAACGGCTTCGCCCAGCGGAAGTGGCGTTGGCTCGGCGTCAACGGCGGTGAGGCCGTCGAGGCCGTGCTGGCGATGCTGCGTGACATCGTCGAGGTGCCCGCGCTGACGGGCGATCAGCGCGACACACTGACCCGGGCCGTCGCCGGAGTGCCCGACCGCGAGACGCTGCTCCCCGCGGTCCGCGCGGGCCTCGCGGGGCTGAAGCCGGAAGGCGTCCTCGGGCACCTGCGGACTCTGTGGGCCGCCGAGGTGCGCTGGCTCAACGCGCCCGGATCGGAGCGGTGCCGGATCCTGTGCTCGACCGCCCCCGGCCTGGAACTGGTCGGCGTCAGGTCCCGCGCGGTCTCGGGCGGGCCCGCGTTCTCCCTGTTCGCCACCGCCGCCACCCGAGGCGCGATTCCCGTGCCGAACGCGGTCCTGGCCCAAGTCCTTCCCTGGGCGCCCCTGTCGGTCCTCGACGATCTCGTGGACCACGGCGGCCTGATGGCCGAGGACGAGCCCTGGCAGGCGCGTGACGAGGACGAAGCGCTCTACCTGCGCGCACGCCTGGTCCCGAAGTCGGTCGGTCCCGAAGAGGCCGAACGGCTCGGATGGCACGGCATGCTGCGGCGGCGGGCATTCCTGGCCGACGAGACGATCATGCGGCAGGAGCCCGAGGACGTCTGGGACCTGCTGTACGACGTGGTCAGGGACCTTCAGCTCCCGTCCCTGGACGCGCTCGACGCCGCGTTGCCGCGCGCCCAGCAGATCCAGTTGCGCGACCTCAGGTCCGGTGCGCTCCTCGGCCAGTGGGACGGCGACACCGTCCGCGACGAAGGACTGTGGAAGCTGATGGCCGCACTGTGGCGGCCGACCGCGCCCGTGGACCCGCGACGCAGCGACTTCTACGCTCTGTTCGCGCTCAACCGGGCCTACGACCTGCTGAGGTCCGGCGATCTGGAGGGGGCCCGTCGCCAGGCCGAGTCCTTCGTGCGGGAGCGGGCGCATGGTCCGTCCCTGGCCCCCGGCCTCATGGAGGAGGCGTACACCCTCGCCGCGTACATCGCCGCCGTCACCTCGCCCGAGGTCGAGAACGACCGGGCCGCGAGGGAACAGCTGGCCCTCGCGGAGACGTACGCGCAGAAGGCGGCGGCGAACGGTGATCCCGTCGCGGAACGCAATCTCGTACAGGTGCGCACCTGGAGGGTCACGCCCAAGAACAAGCGGGGCGAGATGACGAACCCGTTCCTCGAAATCGGTCTCGACCATGGGGCGGACGGCTGGGAACGACACTGCCGGGACCTCTTCCGCAGCTACGCGCAGGAGGGGGACCAGACGGCCCAGGCCCGGCTCAACCGGGCGGAGGGCCGCATCGAGGAGGCCGCGCGGCACGAGGCCGGATACGACGTCTTCTTCCAGGTGCCTCTCGACCGCTCCCGCTATGAGTGGCCCGACGCGGTGCCCAGACGACTGGTGCCGCCGCTGGAGCCGATGGTCCGCCGTACCGCCCTCACCAGCGGCACGGACCTCGAATCCATCCGAGCGCTCGCGGCCGTCGAACTGCTCGACGACTTCCGCAGCACCGCACCCCATCTCGACCGTCACGGTCCCACCCGCTGACGGCCCATTCCGACAGAACGCACGACGGTGAGCGAGGCGCAACCAGCCCATGGCCCGAAACAGGAAGACCACGGCAGGCCGTGGTGAGAAGAGAGTCAAACCTTCCAAGAACGAGCGTGCACATCGTCCCTGCCCGCACTGCGGGCAGATACAGCCGGGCAGGAACCGCGCGGACGCGCCGCACAAGCCCGGCGGGCTGAAGCACCGCAAGGCGAAGCAGCGACAGTCGGCCGACCAGGCCGCCGCTGCGAAACAGCAGGCCGCGCCCCGAGCGCCGGAGCCCATCGACGCCAAGACCATCATCCAGGGCGTGGTCGAACGGATTCCTGCCGCTCTGGAGGCCACGGCCGCCGGTGACGTCGCCGCCCCGGCCACCGGCGTCAACGTCGCCGTGCGGAAAGCGGTCCTGGACGAGTTCCGGACGCGGACCCAGTTCGCGGGGCGCCTCGCGGAGATCGACGCGCTGCTGTGGGCCCAGCCGGGCCACGGCGGCGAGCTCGTCAGCGGCACCCTGGAGGACCATCTGCGGCAGTTGCGTCTTCGCAGGGTGACCGAGCCGGAGGAGGAGGGCCAGTTCCTCGTCACCGAGGGCGAAGGAGACGGCTTCGAGGTCCTGCGTCCGGCGTACGTGGACGAACTGACCGGCAAGGTCCTTCTGTCCGGGCACCTGCGGAGGGTGGGCGCGCGTGACGGTGCTGTGGGGGGAGAAGAGTGACAACGGGCATCGACTTCGGCACCACCAACTCGGTGGCCGCCCAGTGGAACGGCGAGTACGTCGAGATCCTGGAGCTCGGGGGCCAGGGACTTGACGCGGACTGGGAGCGGCCCGGCTTCGAGAAGCTGTACCCGTCGGTGGTGGGCACCAGTTCCCTCCGCACGGGTGCCCTGTTCGGCTGGGAAGCCAAACTGCGGTCCGAGAAGGCCGTCGAGGCGTGCAAGCGGCTGCTGCGCGAAGAGCCGCTCGTGACGGTCGGCGGTCGGCGGTTCGCTGCCACCACCGCGGCCGCCGGCGTATTCCGCTCGATGGCCATCGCCGCCGAGGAGGAAGCCGCGACCGAGATCGGTGAGGCCGTGATCACCGTGCCGGCGAACGCCACCGGAGCGGCTCGTTTCCGTACCCGGGAAGCGGCGCGTGCGGCGGGCATCGCAGTCAAGACGCTGCTCAACGAGCCCACAGCCGCTGCCATCGCCTACGCGCACACCATGGAGGAGGACGGGGAGTTCCTCGTCTTCGACTGGGGTGGCGGAACCATGGACGCCACCCTGCTGCTGCACGACGACGGATTCTTCGACGAGAAGGCCAGCCGTGGGGTCAACAAGCTCGGCGGTCTGGAGATCGACGCGCGACTGCGTCGCATGGTGCTCGACCGGGCGCCCGCGCGCAGGACGTGGTCCGAGTCCGAACAGCGGCAGTTCGCCCTCGACATCGAGCGCAACAAGATCCTCCTGTCGACCCAGGAGTCCGTGCGCGTCACGACGCCGGACGGCATCGTCGTGGAGATCAGCCAGGACGAGTTCTCCGCCGCGATCCAGGACCTCATCAGCCGGGCACTGGATCCGGTCGAGGAGTGCCTCGACCAGGCACGTATCGATCCGAGCGAGCTCAAGGCCGTGCTGATGATCGGCGGCAGCAGCCAGATCCCCGCCGTGCGCGACGCCGTGGCCGAGGCGCTGGACTGCGAACTCGTCGGGGCGGATCTCTGCCACCCGATGACCGCGGTCGCCGAGGGCGCCGCGATCTGCGCGGCCGCCATGGACGGAGAAGTGAAGAGCATCATCCGCGTCGTCAACACGCACGCGCTGGGCACGATCACCAAGGACCAGTACGGCAAGCGTGAGTTCAGTGCGCTGATCGACCGCAACCAGCGCCTTCCGCAGCAGCGGAAGAAGTCCTACCAGCCGTCCAGGGACGGCGTGACCAAACTGACCGTCGAGGTGTGGGAAGGCGACCCGGACCGGCCCGTCGACCACCCCGACAATGTCAAACTCACCGAACTCGTCTTCACCTACCCGCCGCACCACTCCCGGGTGGCCGAGGACGGCGTGTTCGACCTGGAGTACACCTACAGCAAGGAAGGCCTGCTGACGGTGAAGGCCATGCTGCAGAAGACGGGGCATCCCGTCCTCGACGGCGAGGTCAGGGTCTTCGGCGACAGCACCGTCCCCCCGGAGATCGAGAACGAGCTGAAGGAACTCTTCTCGTTGCGCACGACCGGCCGGGAGGCGCCGCGGCCGACACATCCCCATCCCGTCGCGGCACCCCCGGACCAGCGTCGGGCCGACGCCGGGGCGGCGAGGGGAACGGCGGTCCGGCCGACGCCTGCATCCCTGGCCAAGTCCGTCACGGCCGGCAAACAGCCGGCCAGGGCCCTGGTGGTGGATGGTTCGAACCTCGCGTGGAACGGTCGTCCGCCCCGCTCCGCAGGAGGGCGTCCGAGCTTCCAGGCACTCCAGACCGCCATCAAGGCGCTGCGGTTGAAGAATCCCGCTCTGGACATACACGTCGTCGTCGACGCCACGCTCCGGCACGATGTCACCGCGGAGGAGCGCCCTCTGGTCGAGGAAGCGATCGCCGCCGGCACCGTGGTGCAGCCCCCAGCGGGCACCGAGGGCCGCGGAGACGCCCTGGTCATCAGCATCGCGGCCGAGATCGGCGGCGTCATCGTCTCCAACGACAACTTCGCACCCTTCCAGAAGGCGAACCCCTGGCTCCTGGAATCCGGCCGGGTTCTGGGTGCCACGCATTCCCAGGGGCTCTGGTTCTTCAACCCGCGCGTACCCAACGCCGCCGTACCGACAGGACGCCGCCGTTGACATCCGTCGTGCGGGTGTGCTGCGCGCGGGGACCGTGTTCCGCGCCACGCAGGGCACACAGACCGCGCTCTGTGTCCCAGGACCCGCCGTTCGTACGCACTGCCTTCTCGGGGTCGGCGCGCCGGCCGGAGGTGAGCTCCGTCATCGTGCCGTTCCTCAGCCCTGTTCGGTGGCGGAAGCAGCCGCGTGTGCCTTCTTCCTGTGGTTGACGATGCTCGCCGGTGCGCCGACGTAGTCGCAGGACGGGCATGTCTGCCACGCTCCCTCGGCCACGGCGCGTGCGCTCACCGAGTGTCCCGGGCCGTACCCGTGGCCGTGCAGCAACTGGGCGACGGACGAGCCGTATTCGGCCGCGAGGAGCGCCGCCTCCGCGACCTTGTCGTGTCCCGGTGCGAAGAAGGACCCGGCGCCTGTCTTCTTGGCGCAGCCGCACCAGCAGGTGCCGGTGGGAGTGAGGTCGGGGAGAGGCTTCGTCGTCATGACGTCACCGTAGATCAGCGGGCGAGACGCGCCCGGCCCTTTGGGATGTTTGGTCGCAGCACATGGTGTCGGTGCCCGACCCTCCCCGCCTGACCAGCGTGAAGACGCTCCTGCATATGATGTGCAAGTGCGCACTCCGGACTACAGCATCAGGACAGCAACCCCCGCCGACCTGGACGCCGCCCGAGCCGTCATGCTCGACACCGTCTACCGCGACTTCGGCACGGGATACGTGCCCCGCTGGCACGGCGACATCATCGACCCGGCCGGTGCGTACCTGAGCCCGGAGCGGCACACCCTCCTCGTCGCGGTGGAGGGGGCCGGTGAGGTCGTCGCCACCGCCGCGCTCGACTCCCGGGGGCCCGCCCACCCCCCGAACCCGCGCCACGTCGCCGAGCGCTACCCCTCCGGCGTCACCGCACAACTGCGGCGGGTGTACGTGCGGCCCGAGCACCGTCGGCGCGGGCTGGCGCGGCGGCTGGTCGACGAGTTGCTGGCGTTCGCCGCCGCGGACGGCGGTTACCGGGCCGTGTATCTGCACACCGACCCGGGTGTCACCGGGGCCGAGCCCTTCTGGCGGTCGCTCGCCAAGGTCGTGCACGACGAGCGGGAGGACGCGGGCGGGGGGCAGCGGGTCGTGCACTTCGACGTGCCCATGGGGTGAGGGGTGGCCGGCACGGTAATGGAAATGATTGCCAGGTAGGCTTCCGTTCGCCGCACCGCCAGTGCCCCCGCGCCCGCCGCCTTCGCCCGACCCGCTCACCACGCACCCGATCGAACCGAGGACCATGCGCTCCCACCGCCGCCCCCGGCTGCTCGCCCCCCTCGCCTCCCTCCTGCTCCTCCCGCTGATATCGAGCTGCTTCGCCTCCGGCGGCGGTGACGACTCGGGCTCCGGCGGCGACGACGGCGGCTCCCGCCTCCGCGTGGCCCTCGCCTTCCCGCCCGCCGAGAACTTCTCCCCGTACGGCGCCGACGCCACCCTCCTCAGCCGGCTCGGTGTCACCGAGGGCCTCACCGCCCTCGACGCCAACGGCTCAGCCGCCCCGGCGCTCGCCGAGTCCTGGCGGCGGGACGGGGACAAGGCCTGGGAGTTCACGCTCCGCGACGCCACCTTCCAGGACGGCGGCGACGTCACCCCGGCCGCCGTCGCCGACTCCCTCACCCACGCCACCGACGCCCAGCCCGCGCCCGCCGCGCTGGCCGGCGTCACCCTCACCGCCAAGGCCGACGGCGAGCGGGTGGTACGGATCACCACCGCCGAGCCCGATCCCGTACTGCCGCTGCGGCTGTCCAGTCCCAGCCTCGCCGTGCTGTCCGCCAAGGCCTACGCCGGCGAGGACCGCGTCGACCCCGTCGGCCACGCCACCGGCCCCTTCGAGCTGACCAAGGTGAACGGCGCCACCTCCGCCACCCTCGACCGGTTCGACGACTACTGGGGCGGACGCGCCCAGGCCTCCGGGATCGACGCCCGCTTCATCGCCGACGGCACCGCCCGCGCCAACGCCCTCAGGACCGGTGAGCTCGACATCGCCGAGGCCGTACCCGTCGCCCAGGCCGCCACCCTCGACAAGGACACGCGGCGCGACACCGCCACCACCCGCACCACCAGCCTGCTCCTCAACGCCTCCTCCGGGGTCTTCGAGGACGCCGGGCTGCGGGCCGCCGCCCGTGCCGCCGTCGACACCTCCGTGTTCGCCAAGGACGTGTACGAGGGGTACGCCGACCCCGGTGCCGGCATCTACGGGCCCGCCGTGACCTGGGCCGAGGGGAAGCGGACCGCGCCCGTCGGACGCGCCGCGGCCGGCAGGGCGGGCGGCCGGACACTCACCCTCGCCACCTACGACAACCGGCCCGAACTGCCCGAGGTCGCCCAGGTGGTCAAGCAGCAACTGGAGAAAGCCGGGTTCAAGGTGAAGCTCACCGTCCGTGAGTACTCCCGGCTGGAGAGCGACGCCCTGGAGGGGAAGTTCGACGCGTTCGTCCTCGCCCGGAACACCCTCGTCGACACCGGTGACCCCGTCGCCGTCCTCGCCGGCGACTACACCTGCGACGGCGGCTTCAACATCGCCCAGCTCTGCGACAAGGACGTCGACGCGGCCGTCGCCAAGGCCGAGCAGACCGCCGACACCGACGAGCGGCAGGACGCCGCCATGGCCGCCGAGGCACGCATCCTCGGCAGCGACGCCGTCGTCCCCCTCGTGCACCAGCGGATCATCACCGGCATCGCCGACTCCGTACAGGGCGTGGTCCTCGAGCCGTACGAGCGCACCCTCGTCGGCACCGGCACGCGGCGCTGAGCCGTGCGGCAGCGGATGGCCACCGTGGTGTGGCGGGTCGTCCTCGCGGCCGGGCTGGTGTGCGGGATCGGGCTGCTGCCGTGGCTCACCCGCACCGACCCGGCGTACACCGTCCTCAAGGCGCGGTCGGCCGAACGTGATCCGACACCGGAGGTGCTCGCCGACATCCGTGAGCAACTCGGGCTCGACGGGGGGCCTGCGCAGGTGCTCACCCGCTGGCTCGGCGGGCTCGTGCGCGGCGACGCCGGGCAGTCGTGGATCTCCGGGAGCGATGTCCTGCCCGACGTGCTCCAGGCGCTCGGTGCCTCCCTGATGCTGATGGCCGTGGCGCTCGTCGTCGCCTGCCTCACCGCCGGGCTCATCTGCACCCGCACGCTCCGCCTGGGCGCGCGGCGGCGGCTCGACGGGCGGCGGCGCGGCGGCACCGCCTCCGCCGTGATCGCCTCGCTGCCCGAGTTCCTCGTCGCCTCCGTGCTCGCCACCGTCGTCGGGGTGCAGCTCGGGTGGCTGCCCGCGCTGGGGTGGTACGGGCCCCAGTGGACCGTGCTGCCCGCGCTCGCCCTCGGGCTGCCCGCCGGGGCCGTGCTCGGGCGGCTCCTCGACGACCTGCTGCCCGGCGCGTTCGGCGAGCCCTGGGCGCTGGCCGCCGCCGCGCGGGGACTGACCGGCCGGCGCATCGCCCGCCAGGCGTTGCGGCGGTGCGTGCCCGCGCTGCTGCCCAACCTCTCACTGTTCGTCGTGGGCCTCACCGGCGGAGCCGTCGCCGTCGAGCAGGTCTTCGACATCCCCGGGCTCGGCCGCACCACCCTCCAGGCCGCCCTCGCCCAGGACCTGCCCGTCCTCCAGGCCGGCACCCTCGCCCTCGTGCTCCTCGGCGCGCTCGCCACCGGCGCCACCCGCCTCGCGGCCCGCCTGCTCACCGGCCCCGCCCTGCGCGACGGCGCCCTGTCCTCCCTGCACCGGCCCACCCCGCCCGCCGGCGGACTGCTGGCCCTCCTCTACGGCGCCGTCCTGCTCGCCGTCGTCGGGCTCGGCCTGCCGCGCGACCCGCTCGCCCTCGACACGGGGGAACGGTTGCGAGCCCCCTCCCTCGACCATCCCTTCGGCACCGACGCCCTCGGCCGCGACCTGCTCGCCCGCGTCGGTCACGGGGCCCTGGACACCCTGCTGTTCGCCGCCGCCATCAGTGCCGCCGCGCTGCTCGCGGGCGTACTCCTCGGACTCGTGCCCCGCATCTCCGCGCCGCTCGTCGACACCGTCAACGCCGTACCGCCCGTGCTCGTCGCCCTCCTCGTCACCGCGGTCGCGGGGAGCGGGGCGGCCACGCCCGCGTTCGCCGTGGGCGCCGTCGCCTGGGCGCCGCTCGCCGCGCACACCTCCTCCCTCCTCCGACAGGAACGCGCCACCCTGCACATCACCGCCACCAGAGGGCTGGGCGCCGGACGGTGGCACCTGCTGCGCCACGAACTGCTGCCCGCCGTCCTGCCGCCCGTCCTGCGCCACGCCCTGCTGCGGCTCCCCGGTGTCGCCCTCGCGCTCGCCTCGCTAGGCTTCCTCGGCCTGGGCGCCCAGCCGCCGTCCCCCGAGTGGGGCCTGCTCCTCGCCGAGAACCAGCCCTACGCCGAACGCGCCCCCTGGGCCGTCCTCGCCCCCGCCGCCGTCCTGGCCCTGCTCGGCGCCCTCGCCGTCACCGCCGCGGGCGGACTGCGCCTGCCCCGGCGGCGGCGTCCTCGCGGTACGTCCCAGGCCGTCGTTCCCCAGCCTGTGCTGGAGAAGGAGCTGGTCGAAGCCCGATGACCTCGCTGTCCACCGGCCGGCTCGCGAAGGCTGCAGGGCGCGGCGCCCCGCTCTCCCCGCTGCTCCGGCTGCTCATCCTCACCCAACTCGCCTTCAACATAGGCTTCTTCGCCGTCCTTCCCTTCCTCGCCGAGCACCTCGGGCAGTCCGTCGGCATGGCGGGCTGGCTGGTCGGGTTCGTGCTCGGGCTGCGGACCTTCAGCCAGCAGGGGCTGTTCGTGGTCGGCGGGGCGCTGGCGGACCGGTACGGCATCCGGCCCGTCGTGCTCGCCGGGTGCGTGCTGCGGATCGCCGGGTTCGGGTGGCTCGGGTTCGCCGAGCGGACCTGGGCGGTCATCGGGGCGGTGCTGCTCATCGGGTTCGCCGCCGCGCTGTTCTCGCCGGCCGTCGAGTCCGAGGTGGCCCGGCAGGCCGTCGCCCGGGAGGAGGCGGGCGGCGGGGACCGGACCAGGGTGCTCGCGCTGTTCACCGTCGCCGGGCAGGCGGGGGCCTTCGTCGGGCCGCTGCTGGGGGCCCTGCTGCTGGCCGTCGACTTCCGTACGGTGTGCCTCGCCGGGGCCGGTGTCTTCGTGCTCGTCCTCGCCGGGCACGCGTGGCTGCTGCCGCAGCACATTCCCGGGCGCGCCCGCACCCGGGTGGAGGGCGGGGTGCGGCTGCTGCTGCGCAACCGGCGCTTCCTCGCGCTGTGCTGCGCGTACGGCGCCTATCTGCTCGCCTACAACCAGCTCTACCTGGCCCTGCCCGCCGAGGTGGAGCGGGCCGCGGGGTCCCAGGCGCCGCTGGCCTGGCTGTTCGCGCTGTCCTCGCTGCTCGTGGTGACCGCGCAGTTGCCGGTCACCCGGTGGGCGGGCGAGCGGCTGGCGCCGCGCCGGTCGATGGTGGCGGGGCTGGTGCTGATCGGGGCCGGCTTCGCCGGCGTCGCGTTCGCGCGGCCCGCCGGGTGGACGGGGGCGGGCGGACTGGTTCCCGCCGCCGGGTTCGTCGTGCTGCTCACCCTCGGGCAGATGCTGGTCGCGCCCGTCGCCCGCGCCTGGGTGCCGGACCTCGCCGAGGAGGGGCGGCTCGGGCTGTACACGGGGGCGCTGTCCTCCGTCTCGGGACTCGTCGTGCTGGCGGGCAGTTCCGCGACCGGCCTCCTGCTGGACAGCGGGCTGCCCGTCGCCGTGCCGTGGCTGGTGCTGGCCGCCGTACCGCTGGCGGCGGTGGGGCTCCTGCCGCGACGCCCCTGACCGGCGGCGTGTTCCCGGCAGGTCGTGGGGCGGGGCGCGGGCCGCTTGTCCCGGGGACGGGTACGGACGCCGCCGGCCGTCCCGGCCGCTGCTCGCCGTGGGGGTGCCGCTGCATGCCGGTGGCTGGGGCACCCGGGGGCGTCATCGCCTGGGTGTCCGGCGTGGCTGGGCTGGGTGCGGCAGGGGGCCGGGTGTGGTGCCGCTTGCCGTGTGGCTGTGCGCTGGTCGTCGGCGGCTGGGTCCGCAGGAGGGCAGGGGTTCGGGGCGGCTGGGCTGGGTGCGACAGCGGGCCGGGTGTGGTGCCGCTTGCCATGTGGCTGTGCGCTGGTCGTCGGCGGCTGGGTCCCCAGGAGGGCGGGGGTTCGGGGCGGCCGGGCTGGGCGTGGCGCCGGGCTGGGCCTGGCCGTGGTGTGCCGGATGCTCGGCTCGCGGCGGCATCGGGCTGTTCGCCGCACTGCGCGCGCCGGCGTGGTGATGACCGCCGTCCCGCCGACCGCCCGGCATGCGGCCCGCGGGTTCACTGCCGGCTGACGCTGCGGGTGACGCCCGCGACGACCGTGGTGGCCAGGATCCAGCCCATGACGATCAGGACGTACGACAGGGTCTGGTACCCGCCCTCGGGCGCGAAGGCGTTCTCCTGGCCGAAGGAGATGACCGGCAGCAGCAGGTCGAGCGTGTAGAAGACCGGGTCGAAGTCCGGGGACTCGGCCGGCTTGAGCGGTGGCGGGGGACGGAGGCCGTACGTGACCGAGCCGACCGCGAGCAGCGACAGCAGCCAGCCGCCGGCCCGCAGCGGACGGAAGCCGTACCCGACGGCGGCGTCCTGGAGCAGGCCCCAGGCCCTGCCGTACCAGGGCAGGGTGCGGCGCTGCCGGCGCTGCTTGGCGAGCTGGACCCGCCGGGCCGCGTCGTCGTCGCCGATCCTGCGGTAGGCGGCCGTCAACTGCTCGTAGGCGTAGGGAACATAGCCGTCGCCGTCCCGCTCCAGCATCGGCAGCCGCCGCTCGGCGGGCTCGTGCGGGGCCAGGGCGGTGAAGGTGAGGTCGCTGAGGTACACCTCGTCGGGCAGCATCTCCGGGCCGAGGGTGAGGATGTCTATCTGGGAGCGGCGCAGGTTGAGGGCGCCCACGACGCGGTCGCCGCGCCGCAGCCACAGCTCCCCGATGACACAGCTGCTCGCCCGCAGCGCGGTGCCGCCGGGCCGGGACAGGCTCGCGTGCAGCAGGTCCAGGGTGCCCGGGATGCGGGCGCCCCGGAAGTCGACCCGGCCGCGGGCGCGCAGGCACGAGGCGCCGACGCCCGAGCCGACGACGAGGTTCTGCGCGTCCAGGGCTGCGCCGTCGGGCGCGTCGAGATCGGCGTCCCTGAGGTTGAGCGTCCCGGAGACGGAGGCGCCGGTGAGCCGTACCTGCCCGCGCGTGCGCAGTCCGGGGGCCCACAGGTCGGCGCCGAGGACGGCCTGGTTGAGCTGGAGCACCGGCCCCTCGGCGTCCGGGGCGTCGATCCGGGTGCTCTCCAGGTACAGGCTGCCGGTGACCTCGGCCCCGCCGAGCCGGACCATCCCGCCGAACCGGGTGCGGGTCAGCCGCAGTACGCCGTCCACCCGGACCGCGTGCGAGATCAGCCCGGGCAGCACGGACTCGCTCAGGTTCAGCTCGCGCAGCCGCGCCGCGTACAGCCTCGGTACCTCGTCGAAGTGGCAGTGCCGCAGCCGCACCGGGTGGTCGACCGTCGCGTACGGCAGCTCCAGGGGGCCGGTGACGCGCGCGCCCGCCACACTGAGCGAGGCCGTCTCGCCCTCGCGCTGCGGGCCCGCGAGGAGCAGGGCCCGCAGCACGGAGGCACGCACGGTCCGCTCCGGGCCCCAGGTCCCGCCGTCGGCGGCGTCCTCGTCCGCCGCGGCCCGGAAGTCCACGGCCTCGCCCGTGGCGAACGCCCGCCATACACGCGCCTCGGCCGGTGTCAGGTCGTTGGTCTCCATCGCGGGGACTCTGACCCGAACCGGCCGGTCGCGTCAACGTGTTACCACCACGTCGTGCTACTTCTTCGCCGCCTCCACGGCGTGGCCGCCGAACTGGTTGCGCAGCGCGGCGATCATCTTCATCTGCGGCGAGTCCTCCTGCCGGGACGCGAACCGCGCGAAGAGGGAGGCGGTGATCGCCGGCAGCGGCACCGCGTTGTCGATGGCCGCCTCGACCGTCCAGCGGCCCTCGCCCGAGTCCTCCGCGTAACCGCGCAGCTTGTCCAGGTGCTGGTCGTCGTCGAGCGCGTTGACGGCCAGGTCCAGCAGCCAGGAGCGGATGACCGTGCCCTCCTGCCAGGAGCGGAAGACCTCGCGGACGTTGTCCACGGAGTCGACCTTCTCCAGCAGCTCCCAGCCCTCGGCGTACGCCTGCATCATGGCGTACTCGATGCCGTTGTGGACCATCTTGGAGAAGTGCCCGGCGCCCACCTTGCCCGCGTGGACGTAGCCGTACGGGCCGTCGGGCTTGAGGGCGTCGAAGATCGGCTTGAGGTCGTCGACGACTTCCTTCTCCCCGCCGACCATCAGGGCGTACCCGTTCTTCAGGCCCCACACACCGCCCGAGACACCCGCGTCGACGAAGTTGATGCCGTGCTTGCCCAGCTCCTCGGCGTGCCTCTCGTCGTCGGTCCAGCGGGAGTTGCCGCCGTCGATGACGGTGTCACCGTGCCTGAGCAGGGTCGCCAGCTGGTCGATGACGTGCTGGGTGGCGGCGCCGGCCGGCACCATCACCCAGACCGAGCGCGGCCGGTCGAGCTGCTCGACGAGGTCGACCAGGCTGGCGACGTCGGCCTTCTCCGGATTGGTGTCGTATCCGACGACGGTGTGGCCGGCGTTGCGCAGACGCTCGCGCATGTTGCCGCCCATCTTGCCGAGACCCACAAGACCGATCTGCATGTCAGTGCACTTCCTTCAGTTCACGGTAGGCGGCCACCAGCGCGGCCGTGGACGGATCGAGGCCGGGCACGTCAGCGCCCTCGGTCAGAGCGGGTTCGACGCGCTTGGCGAGGACCTTGCCGAGCTCGACGCCCCACTGGTCGAAGGAGTCGATGTTCCAGATCGCGCCCTGGACGAACACCTTGTGCTCGTACAGCGCGATCAGCTGGCCGAGGACGGAGGGCGTCAGCTCGGTGGCCAGGACGGTCGTGGTGGGGTGGTTGCCCCGGAAGGTGCGGTGCGGCACCTGCTCCTCGGGCACGCCCTCCGCCCGGACCTCGTCGGAGGTCTTGCCGAAGGCCAGCGCCTGCCCCTGGGCGAACAGGTTGGCCATCAGCAGGTCGTGCTGCGCCTTGAGCTCGTCGCTCAGCTCGGCGACGGGCCGGGCGAAGCCGATCAGGTCGGCCGGGATGAGCTTGGTGCCCTGGTGGATCAACTGGTAGTACGCGTGCTGCCCGTTGGTGCCCGGCGTGCCCCAGACCACGGGCCCCGTCTGCCACTCCACGGGGTTCCCCTCGCGGTCGACCGACTTGCCGTTGGACTCCATGTCGAGCTGCTGGAGGTACGCCGTGAACTTCGACAGGTAGTGGCTGTACGGCAGGACCGCGTGGGACTGCGCGCCGAGGAAGTTGCCGTACCAGACGCCCAGCAGACCCAGGATCAGCGGGGCGTTGGCCTCCGCGTCGGCGTTGCGGAAGTGCTCGTCGACGATGCGGAAGCCGTCGAGCATCTCCCGGAAGCGGTCCGGGCCGATGGCGATCATCAGGGAGAGCCCGATCGCCGAGTCGTACGAGTACCGTCCGCCGACCCAGTCCCAGAACTCGAACATGTTCGCCGTGTCGATGCCGAAGCCGGCGACCTTCTCGGCGTTGGTCGACAGCGCGACGAAGTGCTGGGCGACCGCCTTGTCGTCGCCCTTCTCGCCGCCGCCCAGCCCGTCCAGCAGCCAGGAGCGCGCCGAGGTGGCGTTGGTGATCGTCTCGATGGTGGTGAACGTCTTGGACGCGACGATGAACAGCGTCTCGGCCGGGTCCAGGTCCCGGACCGCCTCGTGCAGGTCGGCGCCGTCCACGTTCGACACGAAACGGAAGGTCAGCGAGCGGTCGGTGAAGGCGCGCAGCGCCTCGTACGCCATCGCCGGACCGAGGTCGGAGCCGCCGATGCCGATGTTGACGACGTTGCGGATGCGCTTGCCGGTGTACCCGGTCCACTCGCCGGAGCGGACCCGGTCGGCGAAGTCGGCCATCCTGTCGAGCACGGCGTGCACCTTGGGGACGACGTTCTCGCCGTCGACCTCGACGACCGCGTTCCGCGGGGCGCGCAGCGCGGTGTGCAGCACGGCCCGGTCCTCGGTGATGTTGATCCGCTCCCCGCGGAACATGGCGTCGCGCAGCCCGAACACGTCGGTGGCGGCGGCCAGCTCCCGCAGCAGGGCCAGCGTCTCGTCGGTGACCAGGCTCTTGGAGTAGTCGATGCGCAGGTCGCCGACGCGCACGACGTACCGCTCCGCCCGCCCCGGGTCCGCGGCGAACAGCTCACGCAGGTCCGGGTGGGGCAGCGCGCCCGCGCGGTGGTCCTTGAGGGCGGTCCACTCGGGCCGCCGGGTCGGCTTCGGGGAGTCAGACATGGACGGCGTTCTCCTTGGGGGCCTCGCCGCGCAGGGCGATGGCGTACATCTCGTCCGCGTCGAGGCGCCTGAGCTCCTCGGCGATGAGTTCGGAGGTGGGGCGGACCTTCAGCGCGAGGGTGCGCGGGGGCTGGTCGGGCAGGGTCATCGTGGCGAGCGGGCCCTCCGGCCGGTCGATGACGATCTCGCCGTTCGCCGTGCCGAGGCGGACGGCCGTGACGACCGGTCCGTCGGTGATCACCCGGTCGACCCGGACGTTCAGCCGGGCCTCCAGCCAGCGGGCCAGCAGCTCGGCGGCCGGGTTGTCCCCCTCGGCCTCCACGACCGCCGAGGTCACCGGCACCCGGGCCTGGTCCAGCGCCGCGGCCAGCATGGAGCGCCACAGCGTCAGCCGGGTCCAGGCGAGGTCGGTGTCACCGGGCGCGTAGGAGCGGACCCGCTTCTCCAGGACCTCCATCGGCCGCTCGACCGCGTACAGGTCGGTGATCCGGCGCTGGGCCAGCGCGCCCAGCGGGTCCTTCGCGGGGTTGTCCGGCGCCTCCACCGGCCACCACACGACGACCGGGGCGTCCGGCAGCAGCAGCGGCAGCACGACCGAGTCGGCGTGCTCGGAGACCTCGCCGTACATGCGCAGGACGACCGTCTCGCCGGTGCCGGCCTCGGAGCCCACCCGGACCTCGGCGTCGAGGTGCGAGAGGGTGCGGTCGCGCAGGTTGCGGGCGTGCCGCTTGATGACGACCAGGGTGCGCGAGGGGTGCTCGTGCGAGGCCTCCTCGGCGGCCTTGATCGAGTCGTAGGCGTTCTCCTCGTCCGTGACGATCACCATCGTCAGGACCATGCCCACGGCCGGCGTGCCGATGGCCCGGCGGCCCTGCACCAGCGCCTTGTTGATGTTGCTTGCCGTGGTGTCGGTCAGGTCGATCCTCATGGCCTGCGCCAGCTCCGTCCGTCTCGTGCGAGCATCTCGTCGGCTTCCCGCGGGCCCCAGCTGCCCGAGGCGTACTGCGCGGGCCGCTCGTGCGTGGCCCAGTACTCCTCGATCGGGTCGAGGATCCGCCAGGACTCTTCCACTTCCTGGTGACGGGGGAACAGGTTGGCGTCGCCCAGAAGGACGTCCAGGATCAGCCGTTCGTACGCCTCCGGGCTGGTCTCCGTGAACGACTCGCCGTAGGCGAAGTCCATCGACACGTCCCGGATCTCCATCGACGTGCCCGGCACCTTGGAGCCGAACCGCACCGTCATGCCCTCGTCGGGCTGGACGCGGATGACGATCGCGTTCTCGCCCAGCTCCTCCGTCGCGGTGGTGTCGAACGGCGAGTGCGGGGCCCGCTGGAAGACGACCGCGATCTCCGTCACCCGGCGGCCGAGGCGCTTGCCGGTGCGCAGGTAGAACGGCACGCCCGCCCAGCGGCGGTTGTCGATCCCCAGCTTGATCGCCGCGTAGGTGTCGGTGGTGGAGGCCGGGTCGATGCCCTCCTCGTCCAGGTACCCGGGCACCTGCGCGCCGCCCTGCCAGCCGCCGGCGTACTGTCCGCGCACGGTGTGCTCGCCGAGGTCGTCCGGCAGCCGCACCGCGCGCAGCACCTTCAGCTTCTCGGTGAGCAGCGAGGCGGCGTCGAAGGAGGCGGGCTCCTCCATCGCGGTGAGCGCCATCAGCTGGAGCAGGTGGTTCTGGATGACGTCACGGGCGGCGCCGATGCCGTCGTAGTAGCCGGCCCGGCCGCCGATGCCGATGTCCTCGGCCATGGTGATCTGCACGTGGTCGACGTAGGAGCGGTTCCAGATCGGCTCGTACATCTGGTTGGCGAAGCGCAGCGCCAGGATGTTCTGGACGGTCTCCTTGCCCAGGTAGTGGTCGATGCGGAAGACCTGCTCCGGGTCGAAGACCTCGTGCACGAGCGCGTTGAGGTCGCGGGCGCTGTCCAGGTCGTGCCCGAACGGCTTCTCGATCACCGCGCGGCGCCAGGAGCCCTCCGGGGCGTCGGTCAGCCCGTGCTTCTTGAGCTGCTGGACGACCTTCGGGAAGAACTTCGGCGGCACCGAGAGGTAGAAGGCGTAGTTGCCGCTGGTGCCGCGGGAGGCGTCCAGCTCCTCGACGGCCTTGCGCAGCTGTTCGAACGCGTCGTCGTCGTCGAAGTCGCCGGGGATGAACCGCATGCCCTCGGAGAGCTGCTGCCAGACCTCCTCGCGGAACGGTGTGCGCGCGTGCTCCTTGACGGCGTCGTGCACGACCTGGGCGAAGTCCTGGTCCTCCCAGTCCCGGCGGGCGAAGCCGACCAGGGAGAAGCCCGGCGGCAGCAGGCCGCGGTTGGCCAGGTCGTAGACGGCCGGCATCAGCTTGCGGCGGGACAGGTCGCCGGTGACGCCGAAGATGACCAGTCCGGACGGGCCCGCGATGCGGGGCAGGCGGCGGTCCTGGGGATCGCGCAGGGGGTTGCTCCAGTCGAGGGGCGCCGCGGGGGCGACGGCCTTCTCGGCCCTCTCGTCCGCCCCTTCCGCCTTCGCACCCTTGCCGGCGCCGGCCGTCCCGGACTTCTTGGAGGTCCGGGCCGCCTTGGCCGCCCTGGGCGTCCCGGCGGCGCGGGGCTCCTCGGCCTGACCGGCCTGCGGCTCTCCGGCGGCCTCCTGGGCCGTCCTGGCCTCCTTGGCCTCCTTCGTCGCCTTGGTCTCGTGGACCGTCGTAGCGGGAAGGTCCTCGCTCATTCCCCGTCAACTCCCTTGCTGTTGAGGGACTTCGTCACGGCGTCGAGCAGGTCCTGCCAGGCGACCTCGAACTTGGCCACGCCCTCCTGCTCCAGCTGCTCCACCACCTCGTCGTACGAGATGCCGAGCCGCTCCACGGCCGCGAGGTCCGCCCGGGCCTGGGCGTAACCACCGGTGACCGTGTCGCCCTGTACGTCGCCGTGGTCGGCGGCGGCGTTCAGGGTGGCCTCCGGCATCGTGTTCACGGTGCCGGGAGCGACCAGCTCCTCCACGTACAGGGTGTCCCGGAATGCCGGGTCCTTCACACCGGTGGACGCCCACAGGGGGCGCTGGGCGTTGGCGCCGGCCTCGGCCAGGGCGGCGAACCGGTCCCCGGGGCGGGTCGCGTTGCCGGCGGCGCCGAATACCCGTTCGTACGCCTCGTAGGCCAGTCGCGCGTTGGCCAGGGCCGCCTTCCCCTTCAGGGCGAGGGCCTCGTCCGTGCCCAGCAGGGTCAGGCGCTTGTCGATCTCGCTGTCGACGCGGGAGACGAAGAACGAGGCGACGGAGTGGATGCCCGCCAGGTCGATCCCGGCCGCCCGCGCCTTCTCCAGGCCGGCGAGGTAGGCGTCCATGACCTCGCGGTAGCGCTCCAGGGAGAAGATCAGCGTGACGTTGACGCTGATGCCGGCGCCGATCACCTCGGTGATCGCCGGGAGACCGGCCTTCGTCGCCGGGATCTTGATCATCGCGTTGGGGCGGTCGACCAGCCAGGCCAGCTGCCGCGCCTCGGCGACCGTGGCCGTCGTGTCGTGGGCGAGGCGGGGGTCGACCTCGATGGAGACCCGGCCGTCCCGGCCGCCGGTGGCGTCGTACACCTCGCGCAGGACGTCGGCGGCGGCGCGGACGTCGACGGTGGTCATCATGCGGACCGCCTCGTCGACGGTGACGCCCCTGGTCGCGAGGTCGGCGAGCTGCTCCTCGTAGCCCTCGCCGGAGCCGATGGCGGCCTGGAAGATCGACGGGTTGGTGGTGACGCCGACGACGTTCTTCGTCTCGATCAGCTCGGCGAGGTTGCCGGACTCGATCCGCCGCCGCGACAGGTCGTCCAGCCAGATGGAGACGCCCTCGTCGGACAGGCGTCGCAGTGCTCCCGCGGGCGCGGTTGCTTCGGTCACAGTGATCATCTTCTCTTTCTGCTTCTCTGTGCGTTCGGCTCAGCCGCGGGCGGCGGCCAGGGACTCCCTGGCGGCGGCGGCGACGTTCTCGGCGGTGAAGCCGAACTCGGCGAACAGGGTCTTGGCGTCGGCGGAGGCGCCGAAGTGCTCCAGGGAGACGATGCGGCCCGCGTCTCCGACGAACCGGTGCCAGGTCAGGCCGATGCCGGCCTCCACGGCCACCCGGGCCTTCACGGACGGCGGCAGCACGCTCTCGCGGTACTCGCGCGGCTGCTCCTCGAACCACTCCACGGAGGGCATCGACACCACCCGCGTGGGCGTGCCCTCCGCCTCCAGCGCCTCTCGCGCCGCCATGGCGAGCTGCACCTCGGAGCCGGTGGCGATCAGGACGACGTCCGGGGCGCCGGTGGAGGCGTCGGCGAGGACGTAGCCGCCGCGTGCGGCGTCGGGGTTCGGCGCGTACGTCGGTACGCCCTGGCGGGTGAGGGCGAGTCCGTGCGGGGCCGGGTTGGTGGAGTGGCGCCTGAGGATCTCGGCCCAGGCGGTCGCGGTCTCGTTGGCGTCGGCCGGACGGACGACGTTCAGACCGGGGATCGCGCGCAGGGCGGCCAGGTGCTCCACCGGCTGGTGCGTCGGACCGTCCTCACCGAGGCCGATGGAGTCGTGCGTCCACACGTACGTCACCGGAAGCTGCATCAGGGCGGACATGCGCACCGCGTTGCGCATGTAGTCGGAGAAGACCAGGAAGGTGCCGCCGTAGACGCGGGTGTTGCCGTGCAGCGCGATGCCGTTCATCTCCGCGGCCATCGAGAACTCGCGGATGCCGAAGTGCACGGTGCGGCCGTACGGATCGGCCTCCGGCAGCGGGTTGCCCTCGGGCAGGAAGGAGCTGGTCTTGTCGATCGTGGTGTTGTTGGAGCCGGCCAGGTCGGCCGAGCCGCCCCAGAGCTCGGGCAGCACCGGGCCGAGGGCCTGGAGGACCTTGCCCGAGGCGGCGCGGGTGGCGACGGCCTTGCCGGTCTCGAACACCGGCAGGGTGTCCTCCCAGCCCTCCGGCAGCCGGCCGGCGACCACGCGGTCGAACAGCGTCGCGCGCTCCGGCTGGTCGCCGCGCCAGGTGGCGATCCGCTTGTCCCAGGCGGTGTGCGCCTCGGCGCCCCGGTCCAGGGCCCGGCGGGTGTGGGCGAGGACCTCGTCCGCGACCTCGAAGGACTTCTCCGGGTCGAAGCCGAGGACGCGCTTGGTGGCGGCCACCTCGTCCTCGCCGAGCGCGGAGCCGTGGGAGGCCTCGGTGTTCTGGGCGTTCGGGGCGGGCCAGGCGATGATCGTGCGCATGGCGATGAGGGAGGGGCGGCCGGTCTCGGCCCGCGCCGCCGTCAGGGCCGCGTACAGCGCGTGCACGTCGACGTCACCGCTCTCGGCGGGCTCGATCCGCTGCACGTGCCAGCCGTAGGCCTCGTACCGCTTCAGCACGTCCTCGGAGAACGCGGTCGCCGTGTCGCCCTCGATGGAGATGTGGTTGTCGTCGTAGAGGAAGACGAGGTTGCCGAGCTTCTGGTGTCCCGCGAGGGACGACGCCTCGGCGGAGACGCCCTCCTGGAGGTCGCCGTCGGAGACGATCGCCCAGATGGTGTGGTCGAAGGGGGACTCGCCCGCGGGAGCCTCGGGGTCGAACAGGCCGCGCTCGTAGCGCGCGGCCATCGCCATGCCGACCGCGTTGGCGACGCCCTGGCCGAGCGGGCCGGTGGTGGTCTCCACGCCCGCGGTGTGGCCGTACTCGGGGTGGCCCGGCGTCTTCGAACCGTGCGTGCGGAACGCCTTGAGGTCGTCCAGCTCCAGCTCGTACCCGGCGAGGTAGAGCTGCGTGTAGAGGGTCAGCGACGTGTGGCCGGGGGAGAGGACGAAGCGGTCACGGCCCGTCCACTCGGGGTCGGCGGGGTCGTGACGCATCACCTTCTGAAAGATCGTGTACGCCGCCGGCGCCAGGGCCATCGCCGTGCCGGGGTGCCCGTTGCCGACCTTCTGCACGGCATCGGCCGCCAGAACACGGGCGGTGTCGACGGCACGCCGGTCGAGTTCGGTCCATTCGAAGCGGTCCGCGCTGTCCGCAGTGTGCGTGCTCATCTTCAAGAAATCCTCGATAGGAGCGAAGGGGCTGGTCTGATGTGTTCAAACTTAAAAGTCTGACTTTTGGGAGTGAAGGTCGTGGTGTGCCAGCCTGTGGTGAAACTGGGACACGCCCCGGCGCCTCGGCGCACGGGTGGGACGGCGCGAGAAGGACATGGCGGACGAAAACACGCAAGACGGCGACGGTGACGGCGGTGGGATCAGAACGTTCCCCTTCCCGGTCGATCTCAGCCTCCTCGGCGTCGGCATGCAGGTCGGTCCCATGGGCGCCGGCCGCACCTGGCACGCGCAGGCCCCGCTGCACCGTGTGCACCGCATCGACTTCCACGTCGTCATGCTCTTCACCGGCGGCCCGGTCCGACACATGATCGACTTCGCCGAGTACGAGGCGACGGCCGGCGATCTGCTGTGGATCCGCCCCGGACAGGTCCACCGCTTCTCCCGGACGAGCGAGTACCGCGGAACGGTGCTGACCATGCAGCCCGGCTTCCTGCCGCGCGCCACCGTGGAGGCCACCGGCCTCTACCGCTACGACCTGCCGCCCCTGCTCCGCCCCGACGAGGCGCGGCGCGCCGCGCTCACGGCCTCGCTCGACCACCTGCGGCGCGAGTACGAGGACGCCACCACCCTGCCGCTCAGCCTGCACACCGCGGTACTGCGCCACACGCTGTCCGCGTTCCTGCTGCGCCTGGCGCACCTCGCGGCCAGTTCCGCGCAGGCGGCGCGGCAGGGGCGGGCGGACGCGCCGGGGGACACCTTCACCCTCTTCAGGGACGCGGTCGAGCGGGACTTCGCCACCAACCACAGCGTCAGCGCCTATGCCGACGCGCTCGGTTACTCCCGCCGCACCCTCGTCCGCGCGGTGCGCGCCGCCACCGGCGAGACGCCCAAGGGGTTCATCGACAAGCGCGTCGTCCTGGAGGCCAAGCGCCTCCTCGCCCACACCGACATGCCGATCGGCCGGGTCGGCGCGGCGGTCGGCTTCCCCGACGCGGCGAACTTCTCCAAGTTCTTCCAGCAGCACACGGACCTGACGCCGGCGGCGTTCCGGGCGGAGCTGCGCTGAGCGGCCCGCGAGGGCACGACGGAGGGGCTCCCCGCGCGCGGGGAGCCCCTCCGCCCTCCGGTGGGGGGCCGGTCGCCGCTCAGCGGCCGAAGCCGAACCGGTTCACGTTCACGAGGTCGGCGGGCCGGCCGCCGGTGAAGGTCAGGTGCACGTCGGGCGTGCCCGTCACCGCGGTGAGCGCGCGTACGCGTCCCGTGCCCGGCCGACGCGGCTCCGGCGAGCGGTCGGGCACGGCGAGCCCTTCTACCGGGCCCTTCCACCAGGTCCTTCCACCAGGACCTTCTACCGGGCCCTTCCACCAGGACCTTCTACCGGGCCCTTCCACCAGGACCTTCTACCGGGCCCTTCCACCGGGCCCTTCCACCAAATCCTTCCGCCGGGCCCTTCCGCCGCGATGGCTCGGCCCGCACCGGCCGTCAGGGCCCCCGGCCGGTGCGGGCGCGGCGAACGCCCTCGTGACCCGCTCGCCGGGTCAGGCGGCGCCGAGTGCGCTGCCGGCCTTCCACTTCTTCCACGCGAGGTTCCAGCCGTTCAGGCCGTTGGCCGGGTCGACCGTCCGCTCCTTGGAGTCCTTCGCACCGGAGTTCTTCACGATCACCACGTCGCCGAGCCGGGAGCCGGTGTAGAAGGCGTGGCCCGCCGTGGCCTTGTCGTCCCCGCCCTTGGCGTCGTGCAGGCCGATGCAGCCGTGCGTGGTGTTGCTGTGTCCGAAGACCGAGGCGGAGGTCCAGTAGTTGCCGTGGATGAAGGTGCCCGAGGTGGTCAGGCGCTGGGCGTGCGGCACGTCCGCGATGTCGTACTCGTGGCCGAGTCCGACCGTCGAGGACTCCATCCGGGTCTGCTCCAGCCGCTCGCTGATCACCATGATCCCGGACCAGGTGGTGTGGTCCGCGTTCCCGCCCGTGACCGGGTAGGTGGCGACCGTCTTGCCGTCCCGCTTGACGGTCATCCGGTGCGTGGCCAGGTCGACGGTGCTGATCTGCGCGCGGCCGATGGTGAAGGCGACGTCCTTCGACTGGGTGCCGTAGACACCGTCGGCGGCTCGCACGCCCGCCAGGCGCAGGCGGACGTTGACCTTCGTGCCGGACGCCCAGTACTTCTCGGGGCGGAAGTCGAGCCGGGTGTCGTCGAACCAGTGGCCGACGACCTCGACCCCGGGATCGGCAGTCACCGTGATCGCCCGCTCGACCGCGGCCTTGCGCGTCACGGCGTGCGAGAAGGTGATCGACACCGGCATTCCCACCCCGTACGTGCCGCCCGCGTCGGGGGTGACGGAGGCGGTCAGCGTCTTCCTGGCGGCGGTGGGGGTCCCCTCGGCCGCCCGTGCCGTGCCGCCGCCCAGGCCGGTCAGCGCCGCGGCGACCGGCACGGCGCCGAGCGCGGCGAGCACCCCGCGTCGGGACCACCCGGTCTGCTGGTCGGCCCGGTCGGGTATGTGGGGGGTGCTCACGGCATGCGGCCTTTCTGCGGTGGGGCGGGGGATGTGTGCAGTCTGCACCGTATATCTGGGTTGACCCTGTGCGTGCCTGTCCGGGGTCTGTGACGGTTGTGAGAAATGTGGCAGACGAGCACAGGCGGTCGGCCGGTCGCTCCCTGTGGCCGACCGGTTGCGGCGCGGCCGGGGGTGGTGCCCTCCTCGCGCGAGCCGCACCGCTGGTGCGCCCGACGGTCGGCGGGCCCCGGGCCGGGCGTGCCATGATCGGCACCAGGCGCAAGCCCGGGTCGGGCCGGGCGACGGGAGGGTGCGGACATGAGGCTGACGATTCTGGGGGGCGGCGGTTTCCGGGTGCCGCTCGTGTACGGGGCGCTCCTCGGGGACCGCGCCGAGGGACGCGTGACGCACGTCGTGCTGCACGACCTGGACGCGGCCCGGCTGTCGGCGGTGACCCGGGTGCTGGCCGAGCAGGCGGCCGGGGTGCCCGACGCGCCGGCGGTGACCGCCACGACCGACCTGGACGAGGCGCTGCGCGGGGCCGACTTCGTCTTCTCCGCGATCCGCGTCGGCGGCCTGGAAGGGCGGGCCGACGACGAACGGGTGGCGCTCGCCGAAGGCGTGCTCGGGCAGGAGACGGTCGGCGCGGGCGGCGTCGCGTACGGACTGCGGACCGTCCCGGTCGCCGTCGACATCGCGCGCCGGGTGGCCCGGCTGGCGCCGGACGCCTGGGTCATCAACTTCACCAACCCGGCCGGTCTGGTCACCGAGGCCATGTCCCGGCATCTCGGCGACCGCGTCCTCGGCATCTGCGACTCGCCGGTCGGCCTCGGGCGCCGCATCGCCCGCGTGCTGGGCGCCGACCCGGACCGGGCCTTCATCGACTACGTCGGCCTCAACCACCTCGGCTGGGTCCGCGGCCTGCGCGTCGCCGGACGCGACGAACTCCCGCGGCTGCTCGCCGACCCGGCGCTGCTCGGCTCCTTCGAGGAGGGCCGGCTCTTCGGCCCCGAGTGGCTGCAGTCCCTGGGCGCGATCCCCAACGAGTACCTGCACTACTACTACTTCAACCGGGAGACGGTCCGCGCCTACCGGGAGGCCGACCGCACCCGCGGCGCGTTCCTGCGCGACCAGCAGGCCCGCTTCTACGAGGAGATGCGCCGCCCCGACGCCCCGGCGCTGGCCACCTGGGACCGCACCCGCGCCGAACGCGAGGCCACCTACATGGCCGAGAACCGGGAAACGGCGGGTGCGGGCGAGCGCGAGGCGGACGACCTGTCCGGCGGCTACGAGAAGGTGGCGCTGGCCCTGATGCGGGCCGTCGCCCGCGACGAGCGCGCCACCCTGATCCTCAACGTCCGCAACCGCGGCACGCTGTCGGTCCTCGACGCCGACGCCGTGATCGAGGTCCCCTGCCTGGTCGACGCGAACGGCGCCCACCCGGTGGCCGTGGACCCGTTGCCGGGCCACGCCACCGGCCTGGTCTGCGCGGTCAAGGCGGTCGAGCGGGAGGTGCTGACGGCGGCCGAGAGCGGCTCCCGTACGACAGCGGTACGTGCCTTCGCCCTGCACCCGCTCGTCGACTCGGTCAACGTCGCCCACCGCCTCGTGGCCGGCTACACGGCCGTCCACCCGGGCCTGGCGTACCTGCGGTAGAGCGGCCGTTCCACGACTCGCGGACAGGGCGAGGCGGGTCGTGCCCGGCCGGGGAGGGGAGGGAGGGGTGTCCGGCCCCCTGGGCGCAACGCGCCGCACACGGATGTGCCGGGGCGGACGAGGTCCCCGGCGGCACGGGCGAGCCGCCCTTGTGACCCGGCACCCCGGTATGATCTTGTGGGGCCGAACGCGCGTCCGGAAGGGGTGGGGATGACGTCGACGGCCGGACGTCCGGGGCAGCTGTGGGCGATCAGCGACTTGCACATCGGCTACGCGGAGAACCGCGCCCTGGTGGAGACGATGCGCCCCGAATCCGACGACGACTGGCTCCTGGTGGCCGGCGACGTGGCGGAGACCGTCTCCGACATCCGCTGGGCCCTCGGCACCCTCGCGGACCGCTTCCGCCGGGTCGTCTGGGTCCCCGGCAACCACGAGCTGTGGACGCACCCCAAGGACCCCGTCACCCTGCGCGGCGTCGCCCGCTACGAACACCTCGTCGAGATGTGCCGCGAGTTGGGCGTGACAACCCCCGAGGACCCCTACCCCGTCTGGGACGGAGCCGGTGGGCCTGCGGTCGTCGCGCCGCTGTTCCTGCTCTACGACTACTCGTTCCTGCCCGCCGGATGCGCCACCAAGGACGAGGGACTGGCGTACGCCCACGGCACCGGCGTCGTGTGCAACGACGAGTTCCTGCTGCACCCCGACCCCCACCCGAGCCGCGAGGCCTGGTGCCGGGCGCGGGTCGCCGAGACCGAGCGCAGGCTCGCCGCGCTCCCCGCCGAGCTGCCGACGGTGCTCGTCAACCACTACCCGCTCGACCGGCACCCCACCGACGTCCTGTGGTACCCCGAGTTCGCCATGTGGTGCGGCACCCGGCTGACCGCCGACTGGCACCGCAGGTTCCGGGTCGAGACCATGGTCTACGGGCATCTGCACATCCCGCGTACCACTTGGCACGAGGACGTCCGCTTCGAGGAGGTGTCGGTGGGCTACCCCCGCGAGTGGCGCAAGCGGAGCGGACAGCCGGGACGTCTGCGCCGCATCCTGCCGTCGCCGTCGCGCGAGGAGGTGGCCCGATGATCGAGGAGCTGCTGCCGGACACCGTCGTCACCGTGGAGGCGTACGGCCACGACGACGCCGGACACCTGCCCCTCTACCCGGAGGAGGAGGCGCTCGTGGCGCGGGCGGTCGCCAAGCGCCGCCGCGAGTTCACCGTCGTACGGTCCTGCGCCCGCCGGGCCATGGAGAAGCTCGGCGTGCCCGCACAGCCCGTGCTGACCGGTGAGCAGGGCGCGCCGCGCTGGCCGGCCGGCCTGGCCGGCAGCATGACCCACTGCGACGGCTACTGCGCCGCCGCCCTGGTCCGCGCCACCGACCTGGCCTCCCTCGGCATCGACGCCGAACCCGACGGGCCGCTCCCGGAGGGCGTCCTGACCGCGGTGGCCCTGCCCGGCGAGGCGGAGCGGCTGCGCCGACTCGCGGAGGAGCGGCCCGGCATCCACTGGGACCGGCTGCTGTTCAGCGCCAAGGAGTCCGTCTACAAGGCGTGGTTCCCCCTCACCGGGCAGTGGCTGGACTTCTCGGAGGCCGACATCGAGATCGCCGTGGATCCGGGCGACCCGCGCCGCGGCACCCTGCACGCCGTCCTCCTGGTGCCGGGGCCGGAGGTGGGAGGCCGGCGCCTCACCCACTTCCGCGGCCACTGGGCCGCCCGCCAGGGCCTGGTCGCCACGACGGTGACGGTCCCGCACACATAGCCCACCGCCCGGTCCGGGCCCGGGGCGCGCCTCGGGCGTGCCGCCCGTCCCGGGCGTGCTGCACGCCGCCGGGCGTGGTGCGCTCCTCGGGCATGCTGCCCGTCTCCGGGCGGGGTGCGCGCCGCCCGGTTGTGCGTGCTGCCCGTTCCCGGGTGTGCGTGGTGCCCGTCCTGTGCGTGGTGCCCGGCCCGGGGCTGGAGCGTCCCTGGACGCGGTGCGCGCCGCCGGGAGCGGTGTACATCGGGGGCGTGGTGCCCGTGCCCGGGCGTGCTGCCCGTCCCGGAGGCATGGTGCGCGTCCTGTGCGTGCTGCGCGCCGCCGGGCGGGCTGCCCATGCCCGGGCGGGCTGCCCGGCCCGGGCGTGGTGCGCCCCGGCGGAGCGCAGGTCATGGGCGCGGGCACCAGTGGGCCAGCAACCGGAAGAAAGCCTCCTCGTTGCCAGCGAGCCCGGCGGCCTCCAGCGCCTGCTCCGCCTCGGCCAGTACGGAGGGCGGGACGACGGGCGGGCGAGGCGCGTCGGCGGGTCCCGCCGCGGTGTCGAAGCCGGCCCGCACGGTGTGCAGGAGCCGCAGATAGGCCTGAACGGCGGTGCGCTCGCGGTCGGTCAGTACGGCGGTGGTCATCGGTCGGCTCTCCCCACAACGACGTCAGCGGTCACGCGCCACCGCCACGACGGCGGCACACTCCAAGCTTGCCGTCCACCACTGACAATCACCCCGGGCCGCGCCCCCCACGGGCCGATCCAGCCGTCAGCCCAGGTATCCCAGCGACGCACCGATCCGCCCCGCCAGGTGATCCCGCTGCACCGGCCCGCGCAGTGACGAACCCGCCAGCCACGCCCGGCACTTGCTGGCCAGCAGCAATCCGAAGGACTCGGCCTCCTTCTCGTCGGCGAGGTCGAAGCGGGAGCGCGCGGCGACCGTGCGCACGGTCGCCCGCAGCGCGTCCTCGTCCCGGTCCGCGCCGGCCCCGCCCAGCAGGCGGGCCGCGACCGCGGTGTCGTCGACGTGGTGCCCGCCGTGCCCGGCCTTCATGTGCCACAGCTCGTGCCCCAGGATCACCAACTGGTGGTCGGGCGCGGTGCGTTCCTCGACGACGACCAGGTCCTGGTCGGCCAGGTCGAGCCACAGGCCGCTGGCGGTCCCGGGCGGGAAGGCGGCCATGCGGAACCGGACGGGACGGCCCCGGCGTCTGCTCATCGCGTCGCACAGTGCCGCGTACAGCTCGACGGGCCGCGCCGGTGCGGTGAGCGTCAGCTCCTCGACCAACTCGCCGCACAGGCGGCGCATCTCCCTACCGGTGCCCACGTCTCTCCCCAGGCTCACGACTCGGGCCGCTTGACACTCTCCAGAAGCATGTCCAGCCACTCGGCGACCTTGTCGCGGTGCTGGTCGGTGGGCAGTTGGGCGGCCCGCCAGGCGATGCCGCGCACGCCGTGGTCCTGCAGCAGCCGGTCCAACGGGTCGTCGGCGGCGGCCTCCGCCTGCCGCTCACAGTCGGCGAGCTGCTGCAACAACTCCTGCTCGGTGTGCTGCAAGGCGCCCGCGAGCGCCTCGGGGTCCTCGGCGGTCAGGAACCCGGCGTGCACCCGGAAGAACCGCTGGATGGCGTCGCAGTGCTCCATGGTGGGCCGTCGGTCGCCGTTGATGAGGGCGCCCGCCTGCTGCCGGGACATGCCGGCGCCGTCGGCGATCTCCTGCTGGGTGTACTTGCGGCCGTTCGGCTTCAGCCGGGTGCGACGCAGCAGGTCCAGGCGCTGCACGAACCGGGCCTGCACATCGGGCTCGCCCGCCGGACGCCCGCACAGCAGGGCGCCCACCACATGCTCCGGGACGCCGGAGGCGGCGGACAGGCGGCCGACGTCGAAGACCTCGGCGTGCGGCACGCCGAGCCGGTCCGCGAGTGCGGTGACGCGGGCGACGACGGCGGGCAGTACGGCCGTCGGATGGGCACCCGGACCCTCGAAGGCACCCGTCACCGACTGATCTCCTACGTCTCTCACAGGCCTCACAGGCTTCTCACACGTGCTTGCCGTGAACTTCCCGGAGAGTAGCCCGCGCTCGAACCCACATCCAGGTCTCGCCACAACTGTGGCCAATTTCAGCCGTCAACAGGCATGAAATGCCACGATAGTTGACACGCCTCGCGTCGGGGCACCAGGATCGGGACGCCGCGAGAAGGCCGCATAGGCAAGAGGGGTGACCTCCCGATGGCATTTCAGGCAGGAGGGCAGCGGCCGGCGCCGCGGCCCGCTCCCGCGACGCCCGAGGCACAGGCGTATCTCCAGGACTACGCCACTTTCCTGGAGGCCGTTCCCTTTCCCTCCCTCGTCGTCGACCACCGCTGGGACGTGGTGCTGACCAACGGCGCCTTTCGGACGCTCTTCGCAGGGGCCGGGCCGCATCCGACGGCCATGCCGGGCGACAACTTCCTCAGGTTCGTCCTGTTCCACCCCGACGCGTCCGCGGTCCTCGGGGAGCACGAGTCGAGCTGGTGCCTGCCCATGCTGGCGCACTTCGCCGCGACCCTGGAGCGGTACGGACACGACCACGGCCTGCAGGCCGTGCGCCGCGACATCGCCCAGGACCCGATCATGGAGGCCGCCTACCGGCAGGGCCTGCCGCACTGGATGCGCGCCGTCGGCGTGGAGGCGGTCGAGCACGACGGTGCCGTACGGCCGGTGCACCACCCCGATCCGCGCTGGGGCGCCACCGAGTGCCGGATCGTGGTCGAAACCCCCAGGGCGCTGGACCAGCTGGGCTACACGCGGTTGACGCTGGTCCTGCGCGAGCCGCACCGCCCGCCGCGCACCCGCCGCGCCGCCTCCCACCTCAGGGTGGTCCCCGCCGCCGGGTGAGCCACCGGGAGAGCGGTCACGAGCTGGAACTCGCGCCGCTCCACGGACGTTGTGAACGGTGTGGGACGTCCTGGTCGCCCGTGGCCGCTCCGCGTCCGGCGGCACGGATCGTGTCCGTGGTCCGGGGAACGCCCGGGCGGCAACGTTTCTCCCTCCCTCGCGGAACGCGTGCGCCGGGACTGTCGGTGGGTGCCCCTAGTCTTTCGCCCATCGTCACAGCGGGGCGCGCCGATGGGCCGCCGGACGTGCTGTGCCAAGTTCCGGCTAGGGAAGAGGCGAGGAAGCCATGGGTTGGCTGGCAGCGGGCGACACTTACGAAGTCGCTCTGGTGGAGGGGCAGGTGGTGGCCCGGCCCGCGTCGGGAGCGTCCCCGGCCGAGCAGGGGACGACCTTGCCCGCCGAGATACGGGACCGTCCCGAAGTACGCGAGCTCCAGCACTTCGCCGAGTGGCTGGAGCGGCACGCGGCCCAGTGCGCCGCGCAGGTCGACCACTGGATGGTGTCCTCGCTGCCGGTGCCGACCGCTCTGCTGGCCCAGGTCTGGCCCGACGAGGCGTGGCGGGCGGCGCTGCGCGACATCGTTATCGTCGGTGACGGCCGCGGCGACGTCGGCTTTCTGCGCGACGCGGACGAGTCCGGCGCGCTGCGGGTGGTGAACCTCGACGGCGAGACCGTCCGCCTGACGCCCCGCACGGTGACCATGCCGCACCCGGTCCTCCTCCCCGACCTGGAGGAACTGCGGACCTTCGCCGCCGAGTTGGGTGTGATCCAGGGCGTCGAGCAGCTCCACCGCGCCACCTGGCGCAAGCCCGACGGGATCGACCCCGCCGCCGACAGGGTCACAGAGTTCTCCGGCGCCGAGTACCGCTCGTGGTTCCACCTCTCCTCCCGTGCCACCTCCCTCGGCTACCGGATCTCCGGCAGCAGCGTGGTCGACCGGATCCGGGACGCCGGGCGCGTTTTCACCGCCACGGTCGGCATGAGCGATCCCTACACCGAGGAGAAGGCCTGGACCGGCAACCTGAGCTGGAGCGACGAGGACGGCAGCCGGCGCCTCCCGCTGAGCGAGGTCGGACCCGTGGCCTGGTCCGAGGGCATGCGCATGGCCGCGGCCCTGCACGCCGGCCGCACCGTGAGCGCGGACGGCGCCGAGTGAACAGCACCGAGGTACGCACATCCATGAAAGGCACGCGATCATGAGCGACGGGACGACACGGGGCGGGGCGGCGGCAGAGGTGGAGGAGCTGCTGCGCGCCGGGGCGGTACTGCCGCCGGGCACCCCGGGCGGAGGCGACCGGGCCGTGCCCGTGTTCACCCGGGCCTACCGGCACCCCGGGCTGGAGGGCCGGACCGTGGTGCGCCTGATCACCGAAGACCGGACCGGGGACCCGGACGCGGGCTTCCTCGGACTCGAACCCGAGGGCGAGCCGGTGGAGGTCGGCGTCGGGCAGCACCGGGCCATGGGCTTCCCCGAATGGGTGCTGGTCCGCCATCCCTCGGACGGCCACCTGGCGATGTCCCTGGTCGAGGAGATGGAGAAGGTCGCCCGGATGGTGAGGTCCCGGGCGAAGAAGGCCCGCGCCACCTACGAGTCGATCGGCGAACGGCTCGCGGGCTCCGTGCCGCACTTCCTGCCGACCTTCTACGAGCAGGCGGGCCGGGTGTTCCTCGCCGCCGGCCAGCAGGCGTACGCCTCCCAGATGTTCGTCAACGCGCGCAAGGCCGAGACGGCACACGGGCTGCCGTTCGACGAGGCGCGGATGGACGCGGTCTTCCTGGAGTTCGCCCTGGCCGACGCCATGCCGACCAAGGTCCTCGCCGGCTATGCCAAGGGGCTGTCCTCCAGGGTCCCGGCCGCGACGGCGTTCCGGCACCTGCGCGGGCTCTTCGTCCGGCTCGCCGCGCACGGCGTGGCACCGTCGAGTCCGGGCGCGACCGATCTGCGCCGGCTGGCGAAGGCGGTCGCGGGCAAGAACGCCCTCGCCGAGGAGATGGCCTACCTGCGTGACGTGCTGCCGCTGCCCGGCACCGTCAAGGCACCACCCGGCTGGTGGAAGGCCCACCGGCCCGCCCTCGTGGAACTCGCCCGACGGGAACCCGCGGTCCGCGGCACGCTGCTGGGGCTGCTGCCCACGGGGTGGGAGCAGGACGAACTGAACCAGTGGCTGGAGCTGCTGGAGAAGACCGGAGCCGACGCCGGGCTGTGCGACGTCACCCTGCCCGCCGAGGTGCGTTCCCCCGACGGCACGGCCGGCTGGACGCGCAGGTTCCTCGGGCTCTGGGACGCCCGCTCGAAGCTCGCCCCGGCGGCGCTGTACCCGTTGCTCGACCGCACGGCCGACGCGCTGCGCACCGAACTGACCTCGTCCGGCGACACGTTGACGCCCCCGGTCGGTGACGTCAACCTCCTCGACCAGCTGCTGGCCCTGCGCATACCGGTCGCCGAACCGGAGGAGCGCTGGATGCTCAACCTGCACCAGTGGGCGACCTGCGACCAGCGGCGCGACCTCGTCGCCCTGGCGGCCGACACCCGCTTCCGCCCGGCGTTTTGGCGCGGCTGCCCCACGTTCGAGCGCGAGGGCATCGACAGACGCACCGTCACCACCCTGGCGGACACGCCCGGCGGACGCCCGATGCTCGCCGAGTGGGTCGCCGACGTCAGCCGGAGGTACCTCACCACCGAGCTGGGCGGGTTCTCCCGCTGGCGCGGTCCTCTGGAGACACTGAGCTGGCTGCCGGGCGAGGTCCTGGCGACCGCCGAGAAGGAGGTGCGGGAGGCCCTGGGCACCGGCATGGCCCCGGCGCTCGCCCGCACGCTCCGGACCGGGATCCTCGACGAACTGGGCTGGCCCGCCTGGGACGAGGCGGTCGGCCCGCCCGAGTCCGCCGAGGCGGCGGCGCAGATGACCAGGGTGTGCGAGGCCTGGCCGCACCTCATCGTCCTGCGCGGCACACGGGCCCGGGTGATCGGGGCGGAGGGCACGGTGCTCGAGCACGACCTGCGCCTGCCGGACAAGGCGGACCGCTGGCGTTCCGACGCCCGGTACGTGGACGGCGGGCTGCTCGTCTCCTGGTACTCGTTCTCCACGTCCAGCAGCCACGGTTACTGGTACGACGGCGACACCGACGCCCCGGCACCGGTACCGGTCGACGGCGACGTCCGCAACTCCTACGCGTGCCATGCGGACGGCAGCGGCGGGATGAACGGCATGCCGCCCGCCTCCCTCCCCCTCCCCGGGGGCGGCCGGACCACCGGATACGGCGTGCTGCGGAGAGGCGACACCCACGTGCCGTCGAGGCGCGAGGTGATCAGCGACGGCACGTCGTACTGGGTGTGGTTCAAGGACTGGTCCGACGAGAGGAACAGCGGCTGGCACGCCTACGACCCGGACAGCAATGCGCAGGGTGAACGCGCGGAGCCGGAGTGGTTCGACGAGGGCGCGCGCGCCGCGCCGGAGGGCAGCACCCTCCACGCCGGCTGGTTGCTGCCCGCCCCCTCCGCCGCGCCGGGTCCGGTGTCCGCCCCGGTGGACGGGCTGCTCGGCTGGCGTGTGATCACGCTGCCCGACGGTTCGAAGCGGGGCGAGGACCTGGCCGGACGCTCGGTCGTCGTACCGCCCGGAACGAGTGCGACGCCCGAGCACGCCCTGATGTTCCCCGGCGCCGACCGGGCCCTGGCCGTCACGCGGTGGTCGAGCGACCTCGTGCTGCTCGACAGCGAGGGCGCGGTCGTCGCCGAGGTCGCGCGCCACCAGGCGGCCGGGCCCTTCAGCGCGGGCACCGCCGTGCTGCCGCCCCTGCGCTACTGGCACCTGCTCCAGCCCCGCGACCCGCAGGGCTCCGCGGCGCTCCGCCGGGTCGGCGAGGACACCGCGACGGCACTGCTGGCAGCGGCCCTGGCGGAGCCGACCGGCGACGAGACGGACGGCCGGGACCAACTGCCGGCTCTGATCCGGACGTTGCTCCCCGAGGTCCGCCACGAGGCACTGCGCGCGGGCATCGCCGGCGTGGTGCGCTACGCCGCCGACCAACAGCGCACCCTGGACGCGGCGCGGGCCCGGCTCGACGCGGCGGTCGAGGGCGACGCCCCGGAGGAACCACGGCCCGCGCTCGGCGACCGCCTGCTCGCCTCGGCGCTGAACGGGGTCGGCCTGACCGAACGCGACAAACGCGGGTACTACGACTTCCAGCACGGTCTCTTCGACCTGCCCCGGCTGCTCTCCCGGTCGATGAAGGGCCTGACCGAGCCGGCCGCCGCGGGCGGAGTGCACCTGTCCATGCCCCAACAGGCACCGTTGCAGCACCTGAACGGGCTGGCCCTGCCCGAACTGCCCGCCGTAGTGGCCCTGAGGGCGGCTTCTCAGGCCACCGTGGAGGAGCACCGGCAGGCCCTGGAGGCATTCCTCGAGGAACTGGACGCCCACGAGCTCACGGAGCTCGACCCCGGCCACTGGCGCCGTGTCCGACTGGTGCTGGACCACAGCCTGTTCAGCGGGCCCGACTCCGTGAGCGGCTGGACGAAGGGGACCGTACTCGACCTGGGCGAGGGCGCGTTCCTGATCTTTCCCGACGACTGGTACCGGGTCGTTCACGAGTACGGCCACCCCGAGGGCAAGGGCAGGCAGTACGCCGCGGCCTATCACGACCCTTCCGGCCGGTTCGAGACGCCCGCCCCCTACACCTTGGAGTCCGAGGAGCCGTTCGTCCCGGGGCCGACCAGGGCTCCCGGCTGGGCCGCGGCCTTCCGGGCCGAGCTCGCCGGGCGCGGACCCGCGCCCTGGCGCCCCGAGGCCGCCGAGGAGTTCGCCCGGCTCACCGGCGTCACCCCGACCACGGCGCGGCTGGTGCTCGCCGGAATGCCGCAGATCGACGACAAGCGCGTGAGCGTGCCCTCCGCGACCCTGAAGGCCATCGGGGTGAAGACGGCCGACGCCCTCGTGGCCAAGGACGAGTTGAGGACCCTCGACATCGGCGCCCTCCGGGCCGTCGTGGCGGCGCTGCTGCCCACCGAGCCGTCCCGGCTGTGGACGGACGGCCCCGACGTGGCCGCGGCGGCCGAGGTCTGGAACCGGCGGCTGGGCCGGCGCGCTCCCGTCCCCGAGGACGTGCTCCACGAGGCCGTCCGTTCCGTGGAGCCCAAGGGATGGGCACCGGCCCAGGCACTGCGCGGCTTCCTCGACGTGAGCGCCGAACCCCGGTTGAGCGCGGACCTGACCTGGACGACGGGCGCCTACTACCTCGAAGCCACCGAGGACACCCCCGGCTTCGACGGGCCCACCCTGAGGGGAGCGGTGCCCCTGGCCGCGTGGCTCGCCCACCGTCTCCCGTCCGGCGACCCGATCCGCGCCGTCCTGCCCGGGGTGCTGACCGCGATCCGCGACCGGCTGGCCCATCCGGGACTGCTGGTCGAGCTCCACAGGAGGATCGACCTGGAGGCGTACCGCCTGGCCGCCGGCGACCCCACGGAGACGGGCGACGGCTTCGAGCGCTACGGCGCGGTCGTGCTGGGCACCGCGAGCGGCTTGCCCTACGCCGCCGTGCGGACCGCACTGCTCGACCCGGCCGGACACGACCCCCACATGGCGGCGCTGTCCCCCGGCCAGCGACCGACCGTCGTGGAGAGCGCCCTGCGCCTGGTCCACGACGGACGGTTCGCCGAACTGCTCGCCGACCCCGGGAACCCGGTGGCGGGCGAGCGCGACGAGGACGGCCTGTGGTGGCCGCAGGACCCCGCCCGGTCCGTGCCCGACCTGGTCGGCGAGGTGGCCAAGCGGTACGGCCTCGGCGAGGACGCAGCAGCCCTCTACCTGATGCTGCTCGCCATGCCGGACCCCACCGACCGCAACACCGCGCGCTGGACCGGCTGGGGCAAGCAGCGCGGCGGAACGGCCCGGCTCCGTGCCGCCCGCGTCGAACTCGCCGCCACCGACCTCGTGGTCGAGGGCAACCGCTCCAAGGCCGGACGCTCGCTGTTCCTGCCCGGCGGGTGGACCCAGCCCGGGAACCCGCACCTCCCGCTGGAGCGGTGGAAGCTGCCGATGTACGACCTGCTCGACGGCGAGGCACCCGCCCTGGGCGTCCTCGTGCCCACCCGGCCCGTCGCCGATCTGTACCGCGAGGCCTGGGGGCGCGTCCAGGACGGGGACGAGCCGCAACTGGAGGAAATGGAGGTGCCGCGACCGCGCAGGCGCCGCCGCTGAGTCCCGCCACGCGAGGGGACGGCCGCCCCGTGCGGCCGTCCCCGCCGAACCTCTCACCTGGACCCATGACCGCAAGAGAAGAGGCCGCCGCCCGGGCGGCAACGCCGGCAGCACGCACACGGCCGTACCTGATCGGCGTACGGCACCACAGTCCGGCACTGGCCGTCGCCGTACCCCGGCTGCTGGACGCCGTGGACGCCGAGGTCGTCTGCGTCGAACTGCCGGCCGACTTCCAGCCGTGGTTGCCGTACCTCTCCGATCCGCGCACCGCCGCGCCGGTGGCCCTGACCGGTGCGCACCAGGACGGACGGCTGCGCTTCTACGCCCTCGCCGACTTCTCCCCGGAACTGGCGGCGATCCGCTGGGCACGGGAACACGGCGCGGAGGTGATCTGCTGCGATCTGCCCCTCGCGGCCCCGGAGTGGTCGGCCCCGCCCGGAAACGGTGCGGAGCCGGCCGGTACGGACGTGGGCGAGTTGTGGGACCGTACGGTGGAGGCACTGGCGCCCGGCAGCACCCCGGAGGCCGTGCGCGGCGCCGCCCTCGACTTCGGCCGGGCGCTGCGCCGGGACAGGGCGGCCCGCGGCGGAATCGCGGCTGCCGACCTCGCCCGCGAGGCACACATGCGCCGCGTCGTCTCCGCGGCCGGGGAGCGCCGGGTCGCGGCGGTGGTCGGCGCCTTCCACGCGCCCGGCCTGGTCGACGAGGGAGAATCCGGGGCCGTGGGGCAGGCCGCGGCCGTCGAACACCCGGACCAGGGTTCCCCGGTCGTCACGTCCCTGGTGCCGTACGTCTTCGCGCTGCTGGACCCCCGCTCCGGCTGCCCGGCGGGCGTCCGTGACCCGCGCTGGCAGCAGGCGGTGCTCGAAGCGGAGGGCGACCCCGACCGGATACGCGACGCAGCCGCCCGCCTCGTCACCGAACTGTGCCGGGAGATCCGCGCGTCCGGGCACCCCGCGGGGACCGGAGAGGCGATCGAGACCCTGCGGCTGGCCTGCGACCTCGGCACCCTGCGCGGGCTGCCCGCACCCGGCCGCGCAGAACTGCTGGAAGCGGTGACGTCCGTACTGGGCCGGGGCGAACCGCTCGGCCGGGTACTGGAGACGGTGCTGGTCGGCGAGGGCCGCGGCCACCTCGCCCCCGGCACACCCCGTTCCGGACTCGGCCCCTGGGTGGAGGCGGAGCTCGCGTCGCTGCGGATGCCCGGTCCGAGCGGCCCGGACCGCCGGGAGCTCCGCCTCTCGCCGCTCCGCTCCGCCCTCGACGCCCGCCGCGAGATCCTGCTCCAGCGCCTCAAGGAGTGCGGGGTGGGCTACGCCGAGCCGGTCGAGGTGTCCACCGCGGGGGAGGGAAGTGCCCTCACCACACGCTGGCGGGCGGCCTGGACCCCGGCGGTCGCCGCCCGGCTGGAACTGGTGGGCGTCAGGGGCGTCACCGCCGCCCAGGCGGCCGACGGCACCCTCCGGGAGAACCACCGCCGGGCGTCGGCGGACGGCGGGGTCACCCCGGCCCGGGTCATCGGCGTCCTGGGGGCCGCGGCCCGGTGCGCCCTGCCCGACCTGGTCGGCGACTGCCTCACGGAGGCCGCGAGGGTCCTGCCCCGGGCGGCGAGCCTGCCCGAACTGCTGGAGGCGCTGGACCTGCTGGAGTCCATACGCCGGGAACACCTGCCCGGCACCACCGAGCGGACACGCGCCCGGGCCGCCGGACTCGCCGACACGCTGCTGGAAGCCGCCGTCCGTGCTCTGCCGGGGCTGGCGGGCAGCGACGAGAAGGAGGACGCCGTCGCCGTGGTGACCCTGGCCGTCCGCAGCGCCGAGGACCGGCTCGGCCTGCGGCTGGACAGCGAGCTGTACCGGCTCTCGCGCACCGGCTCCCCGCTCGTCCAGGGTGCGGCCCTCGCCGCCCGGGTGCTGCTCGACCTCGACGGCTCGGACCTGCTGGGCCACAGGCTCGCCGGCTGGGTCGAAACGGCGACGGGACCGGACACCCGGCACCGGCTGGAGCGTCGGCTCACCGGGCTGCTCGTCGCCGCGGGACCCCTGGTCGAGTCCGTACCCACGGCCCTCGACCCGCTCTTCGAGCGCGTCGAGACCATGAGCGACCGCGACTTCCTCGACCGACTGCCCGCCCTGCGCGGCGGATTCCTGGCACTCACCCGGGAGGGACGGGGACGGCTGCTCGCGGCCGTGACCGACCGCCTGGGCGACCGCCCCGACCTCCGGCTCCCCGCGTCCGCCGAGCTGGTCGGCCGGTGGGCCGAGGCCGACCACGAAGGGTTCGCCGTACTGAGGGGACTGGGCCTGGCGGGCCTGGTGAGCCCTACGGCGGCCTCGCCCTCCGAGTTCGGGTCCGAGACCGAGTTCGGGTCCGGGTTCGGGTTCGGGTCCGAGTTCGGGTCTGAAACCGAGCCCAAGGCCGAGCCCAGGGCCGAGTCCGGCTCCGGGGCCGTGCCGTTCACGGACGGTCCCGCCCCGGTCGAGACCCCGCACGGGGCGCCACGGCTCGGCCCCGCCGACCGATGGCGGCTGCTGCTGGGCCGCGAAACGGCGAAACTCCCTCCGGCCCTGCTGCCGTATGCCCGGGCCCTGGACGAGCTGTTCGGGCAGGACGGGCAGGGCGGAGAGACGGGGCAGAGCGGGGAGGACGGCGGGGCGAGCGCGGCGACCGACGCGAGCGCCGACGGCGGCGAGCAGGGGCACGGCGACGCATCCCCGGCCGACGGCCGCGGCGCGGGCGACCGAGACCGCACCGGGGGCCAGGGCCGGGGCTACCCCAGTGCCCGGCACTGGGCCGAGGACCTCGAAGCGCTCTTCGGCGCGGACATCCGGGAGGAGGTCCTGGGGCGCGCCGTCGCCAACGGCCGTACGGATGTGATCGCCCACCTCGACCCCGCGTCCGTACGCCCTTCCGTGGAGCTGCTGTCCGCCGTGCTGTCGCTCGCCCGGGGCATGCCCGAGCAGCAGGTGGCCAGTCTCCGGCCGCTCGTGAAACGGCTGGTCGACGAGCTGACCCGGGAACTCGCCACCCGCCTGCGCCCCACGCTGACCGGCCTCACCACGCCGCGTCCCACCCGGCGCCCCGGCGGCCGGCTCGACCTGCCCCGCACGCTGCGCGCCAATCTCGCCCACACCCGGCGTCTGGAGGACGGCAGGGTCGAGGTCATCCCCGAACGGCCGGTCTTCAGGACCCGCACCGCACGGCAGAACGACTGGCGGCTGATCCTGGTCGTCGATGTCTCCGCCTCCATGGAGGCCTCGGTCATCTGGTCGGCGCTCACGGCCGCCGTACTCGGCGGAGCGCCCATGCTCTCCACCCACTTCCTCACCTTCAGTACGCTGGTCGCCGACCTCACCGGCCTGGTCGCCGACCCGCTCTCCCTGCTGCTGGAGGTGAAGGTCGGCGGCGGCACGCACATCGCGGCCGGACTGGCCCATGCCCGCTCGTTGGTGACGGTGCCCGACCGCACCCTGGTGGTGGTCGTCAGTGACTTCCACGAGGGCGGCGCGGTCGACGCCCTGCTGGCCGAGACCAGGGCCCTGGTCTCCTCCGGCGTCCACCTGCTGGGCTGCGCCGCGCTGGACGCCGACGGCGTCCCCTGCTACTCGGTGCCGATCGCTCGGCAACTCGTCGCGGCCGGCATGCCGGTGGCCGCCCTCAGCCCCCTCTCGCTCGCCCGCTGGGTGGGCGAGCGTGTCCGTGGAGCCACCCGATGACCTCTTCCCGCCCGGACATCCCCCTCCCGCCGGTCGCACCGGAGGTGTTCGCCTCCGTGGTGGCCGGCCTGACCACGCGGCTGCGCGGCCGACTGGACACCGCTGTCGAGGCCGTGGCCGCCGAGCCCGTCGTCACCACCGAGGACGGCACGTTCCGCGTCCGCTGCGGTGAGGACGCGTGGGTGACGCTGAAGCCGAACCCGTCCGGTACGGTCACCGACCCCGACCAGGCCCACTGCACCTGCCTGCTGGCGCCGCGCTGCCTGCACCGGGCGGCGGTACTGGGAGCCTGCCCGATCGCCGACGCGGACCCCGAGGACGACGCCCGCCCCACCGACCCGAACCGCCGCACGGAACGGGACCGAGGTGCGGGACGGCACCGTCCTGCGGAACCGGGCGGTCCGGCCGACCCGCACCGTCCGGTTGTTCGGGACCGTTTGGCGGACCTGGGCCGTCCGGCCGATCCCGACCGTCCGGCTGATCCCGACCGTCCGCTTGATCCCGACCGGCCGGTCGACTCGGACCGCCCGGCGGACCCCGACCGCCCCGCGGAGCCGGCACATCCCGCCGCCCCCTCCGTCGAGCAGGTCCGTGCCGCCTCCGGTCTCTGGACGGCGGCGGCGGCCGTGCTCTCGGCCGGAACGGCCGGTGCCGGAGCGGTCCTTCAGGCCGAGCTGCTCCGCGCCGCCCACACGGCTCGCCTGGCGGGTCTGCACCGCGCGGAGGGCGCGGCCCTGAGCGTCGTACGCCGTCTGCGTGACGTGCGCGGCCCGCACGGCGCCCACGGACTCGCCGAGCTGGTCTCCACCCTGCGTGAACTCCTCCTCGTCACCCACCGGCTGAAGGCGGCCGACCCCGACCCGGCACTCATCGGCGCCGTCCGGCACAACCACCGCCCCGACGGACCACTTCGGCTGTACGGTGTCTGCCGCGAACCGGTGATCGGCCCCGGTGACCTCGGCGGCGTGGTCACCCATCTCCGGGACGACGACGGCCGCTGGTACACGCTCCGCGACGTTCGACCCGGCGGCCCCACCCGGGCCCGCCGCGCCGGTACGGCCCATGTCGCCATCCGGTCCTTCCTGAGCGACCACTCACGGCTGTCCCGCGGCGGCCTGATCGTCTCGGGCGCGGTCGTCGCCCCGGACGGCCGCCTTCTGCCGGAGAACGGGGTACGTGCCACCTTCGCCGCCGGCCGGTCCTGGACCGAGGCCGCGTCGGCGACGGTGTTCGCCCGGCCGATCACCGAGCCCGCCACCGGGAAGCTCCCGGCGTCCCTCGCGGGGACCCCCGACGGAGCCGGGCAGGCCCGGGCACTGACCGGCTGCGACGTGGAGATCGTCGCGGCCGACGGTGACGAACTGCTGGTGCGCGTACTGACAGGCCGAGGCGGCTCGTTCACGCGAGTACGGCCTGTCCCCGGTCCGCCGGTCCGCCTTTCCCCCGCCCACCGCCACCCCGGTCTCGCGCACACCGCCAACCTGCGGCGGCTGGGCGCGTACCCCGGGCTGCGGATCCGGGTCCTCGGCCGCGTCGACCCCGACCGGGTCACGACCCTCCGCCCGCTCGCCGTCGGGCCGGTACCCGGCACCGAGGCCACCCTGCGCCTGCCGGACGAGTGGCAGGGCCGCGCCGACCTCGGCTACGACCACCTCCAGAGCGGCCACTTTCCGCCGGACCTCCCCCTTCCGTCCCCGCCCCTCCCCTCCGGCGCCACCGTCCCCTCGGCCGACTCGCCGCTCCGGCGTGTTCGCAGCCTCCTCGAACTGGCGGTCGGGGGAGGACGCCGGGCCGCCGCCGAGCCCGCACGCGACAGCGACCGCCACGGCCACGTGGCCGCGCTGCGCCGCGGCGGATTCGCCACCGGCGCGGAGCTGGTCGCCACGCTCGGCGCGGTGGCCGCGTACCGTACCCGCGACGCCTTCGGCCGCCTCGCCGAGGACGATCAGGACCACTACACGGCCCAGTGGCTCGCCGCGGCCGTCTATCTCGCCGCCACGGAGGCGGCCCTGGGCCGTGGCACCTGGCAGGGATGAGCCGACGCGGTCAGCGCTCGGTCAGCGCTCCAGCTCCTTGTGCGCCGTCTCCGGCAGCCGCAGGTACACCAGAGAGGACAGCAGGCACACGACGGCGACGTACCAGGGGAAGAGCCCGGAGTGGCCCAGGTCCTTGAACAGCGTGCCCACGTACGGTGCCGTGCCGCCGAACAGGGCGACCGTCAGCGAGTAGGGGAAGCCGATGCCGGCCGCCCGCACCCGGGGCGGGAAGATCTCGGCGTTGACGGCGGCGCTGATCGAGGTGAAGCCGGTCAGCAGGATCATGCCGGCGCACTGCACGAGCAGCAGGACGGCGAAGGAGTCGCGCAGGGAGTGCAGCAGCGGCACGGTCAGCAGGGCGAACCCCACGCCGAAGAAGAGCAGCAGGGGGCGGCGCCCGAAGCGGTCGGAGAGCATTCCGCCCAGCGGCTGGAGCAGTCCGAAGAAGGCCAGCGAGAGGGTGCCCGCGAGCAGCGCGTCCGACTTGTCCAGCCCGGTGTTGAGCTCCGCGTACGTCGGCAGGTACGACGTCCAGGTGTAGTAGGCGAGGGTGCCGCCCGCGGTGATGCCGCCGATCAGCAGCGACTCGCGCGGATGGCGGCGCAGTGCCTCGAACAGGCCGGGACGCGGCGCCCGCCGCTGCTCGGCGCTGCGGGTCTCCTGGGCGCCCTGCCGGATCCAGAAGCCGACCAGGCTGAGCACGGCACCGAGGACGAACGGCACCCGCCAGCCCCAGCCGTTCATCCGGTCCTCGCTCAGCGTGTCCACGAGAACCGTCGCGATGCCGGACGCGACGAGCTGCCCGGCGGTCGTCGAGACGTACTGGAAGCTGGAGAACAGGCCGCGGCGGCCGGGCCCCGCCGACTCCACCAGGAAGGTCGTCGACGCCGCGAACTCACCGCCGACCGAGAGGCCCTGGAGCAGTCGGGCCACGACCAGGACCACCGGGGCCAGCACACCGGCCGCCGCGTAGGTCGGGGTCAGCCCGACCAGCAGGCTGCTGCCGCCCATCAGCAGGATGGTGACCGTCAGCGCGGCGCGCCGCCCGCGCCGGTCGGCGACCGCGCCCATCAGCAGTCCGCCGACGGGCCGCATGAAGAAGCCCACCGCGAACACGGCGAACGTCGACAGCAGCGGCACCAGCGAGTCGTCCGCGCTCTCGGGGAACACCTGGTCGGCGATGTAGGTGGCCAGGAAGGTGTAGGCGTACCAGTCGTACCATTCCACGGCGTTGCCCACCGAGGCGGCGAGGAGCTGGCGTACCGGCTGTCGGGTCGTCGGTGAGTCCGTGCGCATGCCTGTCATGATCGCGACCATCCCCGGGTGACGCGCCCGGCACACCTCACGTACCGACGACTTTCACACGAGCGACACCACACCCTTCCCTGCCGTTTGGTGCTCCTGGAACACTCCTTTCGCGCACGTTCCGTCATCACCCGGCACCGTCCGGCCGGTTGGTTCCCCCCGAGGCGAGAGGCCCTTCACTCCATGCCCGAAGTCAACCGGCGTCGTTTCCTCCAACTCGCGGGCGCCACGACGGCGTTCAGCGCGCTGTCCGCGAGCATCGAGCGAGCCGCCGCGCTCCCGGCGAACCACCGCTCGGAGTCGATCGAGGACGTCGAGCACATCGTCGTCCTGATGCAGGAGAACCGTTCGTTCGACCACTACTTCGGCAGGCTGAGAGGTGTCCGGGGCTTCGGTGACCCGCACCCGGTGACCCTGGACAGCGGCAAGTCGGTGTGGCACCAGACCAAGGCCGACGGCACGGAGGTCCTGCCCTTCCACCCCGAGGCCGACGACCTCGGCATGCAGTTCCTGGAGGGGCTGCCGCACGGCTGGCCCGACGGCCAGGCCGCCTACCGGGGCGGCAAGTACGACCGGTGGCTGCCCGCCAAGGGCACCACGACCATGGCGTACCTGACCCGCGAGGACATCCCCTTCCACTACGCGCTCGCCGACGCCTTCACGGTCTGCGACGCCTACCACTGCTCCTTCATCGGCTCCACCGACCCCAACCGCTACTACCTGTGGTCGGGACACACGGGCAACGACGGCGAGGGCGGCGGCCCGGTCCTCGGCAACGACGAGCTGGGCTACGACTGGACGACGTACCCCGAGCGGCTGGAGGAGGCCGGGATCTCCTGGAAGATCTACCAGGACATCGGCGACGGCCTGGACCCGGCCGGCCACTGGGGCTGGATCGACGACGCCTACCGCGGCAACTACGGCGACAACTCCCTGCTGTACTTCAACAAGTACCGCAACGCGAAGCCGGGCGACGCCCTGTACGACAAGGCCCGCACCGGCACCGACGTGAAGAACGGCGACGGCTACTTCGACCGGCTCCGCGCCGACGTCGAGGCCGACCGGCTGCCCGCGATCTCCTGGATCGCCTCCCCCGAGGCCTTCTCCGAGCACTCCAACTGGCCCTCGAACTACGGCGCCTGGTACATATCCCAGGTCCTGGACGCGCTCACCGCCAACCCGGCCGTGTGGGCGAAGACGGCCCTGTTCATCACCTACGACGAGAACGACGGCTTCTTCGACCACGCGGTGCCGCCGCTGCCGCCGAAGTCCGACGCGCAGGGCCGGTCCACCGTCGACGTCTCGCTGGACGTCTTCGCCGGCAGCAGGACCCACCGCGAGGGTTTCTACGGGCTCGGTCCGCGCGTGCCCATGCTGGTCGTCTCGCCGTGGAGCAAGGGCGGCTTCGTCTGCTCCGAGACCTTCGACCACACGTCGGTCATCCGGTTCATGGAGCGCCGCTTCGGCGTCCGCGAGCCGAACATCTCGCCGTGGCGGCGCGCCATCTGCGGCGACCTGACCAGCGCCTTCGACTTCTCCCGCAAGGACAGCCGGCCGGCCCGCCTGCCGGACACCGACGCCTACGAGCCGCCGGACCGCGAACGCCACCCGGACTACCGCCCGACGCCGCCGGCCGACCCGGACATGCCCCGGCAGGAGCGCGGCCTGCGCCCCGCCCGCCCGCTGCGGTACGCCCCGCACGTGGACGGCGCCGTGGACGCGGCGGCGGGCAGGTTCACGCTCACCTTCGCCTCCGGCGCCCAGGCAGGCGCTGCCTTCCTCGTCACCTCCGGCAACCGCACCGACGGCCCCTGGACGTACACCACGGAGGCCGGCAAGAGCATCGCGGACACCTGGAACGCGGCGTACTCGGACGGCTCGTACGACCTGACCGTGCACGGCCCCAACGGCTTCCTGCGCGCCTTCCGGGGAGCCAACCGGGTCGCCGGGCCCGAGGTCACCGCCCGGCACACCGGCGACGACGTCCGGCTGACCCTCACCAACCCCGGCTCCGGCACGGTCCGTCTGCGGATCGAGAACGCCTACGGCGGCCGGGGCAGGACCGTCACCGTGCGCCCCGGTACCACCGTGCGGCACACCGTCGACCTGGAGCGGAGCCGACGCTGGTACGACCTGACCGTCACCTGGGAGGCCGACCCCGCGTTCCTGCGGCGCTTCGCCGGGCACGTGGAGAACGGCCGGCCGGGGGTGAGCGACCCGGCGATCGTCACGGACTAGGTGTATTGACCCGCAGGGTTGTTCACGCGGGTGATGGGTGGGTGGCCGCCCTCCGGGCGACGACGGGAATGGTCAGACAGGCCCTGGCGGCGATCACAGCGCGGCGAGGCGCGCCCCGGCCCTGGCTCCCGGGCCACCAGCACCGCCTGCGGGCGCGCCGGTCCCGGTCCCGGCGCGGGCCCTGGCGCGCCGCCTCCGGGTCCGGCACGGCGGCCACCGGGCCGGGGGGGCGGCGTTCGTCACCGGGTGACGGTGGTCAGAGCGGTGTGAGGTGTCCCGGCTCCGGTTGCCTGGGCATCAGTACCGGCTCCGGGTGTGTCGGTTCCGGCTCCGGGCGGGCCGCCTCCGGGGCCGGGACGGCGGCCACCGGACGGGGGGCGTCGGGCGGCCGGGGCGTCGCCCGGCTCAGCTGGACCACGCCCCACGCGGCAAGCGCCGCGCCGGCCAGTGCGAGCAGCACGCCACCCGGCCCGCCCCGCAGCCGCTCCCCGAGCAGGGACAGCCCGATCACCGCGGCGGCCACCGGATTGGCGAGGGTCACCACCGCCAGCGGGGCGCCCAGACCGCCCCGGTACGCCGTCTGCGACAGCAGCAGCCCGCCCGCCGCGAACGCCGCCACCAGCACCGCCACCCCGATCACCTGCACGCTGAGCAGCGGACCCGAGCGGTCCGTGACGGCGACCGTGACCGTCTGGGTGAGCGCCGAGGCGACCCCGGAGGCGATGCCGGACGCCGTCGCGTGCCGCAGTCCCGGCCGCGCGCCGGGCCACGACAGCACGCCGATGAGCGCGGCGGTGGCGCCGGAGACCGCCAGCGCCTCCGGCACGCGCAGGACGTCGTCGGGCGCGGGCCCGGACGCGGTGAGCAGCAGCGCGCCCAGCCCCAGCAGCGTCAGTCCGGTGCCCCGCCACTCGACCGCGCTCACCCGCCGGCCCGCCAGCCGCGCCCCCAGGGGCACCGCCGCGACCAGGGTGAGCGCACCGAGCGGCTGGACCACGGTGAGCGGGCCGTACTTGAGGGCCACGACGTGCAGCAGCGCGGCCGAGGCGTTGAGCGCGACCGACCACCACCAGGCGCCGTCGGCCAGCAGGCGCAGGGCGCCCGTGTCCGAACTGCGGGAGGCCAGCCGTTCCTGGGCCACGGCCGCGGCGGCGTAGGCGCACGCGGAGACCAGGGACAGCAGGACGGCGATCAGAGCGGCGCTCATCGCCCCGCCCCCACCAGCTCGGGCTGTTCCGCCGCCCGGCGTCGCGTCGGCGGCCGGCCCGGCGGCACGGTGCGCGGCGTGCGGTGCGGCAGGTGGATCACCGCGAGCGCGAGGCCGAGCAGGGCCGCCGCCACGATCACGTCGAGCCAGTAGTGGTTCGCGGTGCCCACGATCACCAGCAGGGTCACCAGCGGATGCAGCAGCCAGAGCCACCGCAGGCGCGAGCGCGTCGCGAGGATCAGTCCGATCGCCAGCATCAGGGCCCAGCCGAAGTGCAGCGAGGGCATCGCCGCGAACTGGTTCGACAACTGGTCGGTGCGTGGCGGTCCGTACACCGAAGGACCGAACACCCGGGCGGTGTCGATCAAGCCGGTCGCGCCCAGCATGCGCGGCGGGGCGAGCGGGAAGACGAGGTGCAGCACCAGCGCGGCGCCCGTCACCGCGGCCAGCGCCCGGCGGGCCCGGACGTAGTGCCCCGGCCGTCGAAGGTAGAGCCAGATCAGGAAGGCCGCGGTGGCCGGGAAGTGCACGGTGGCGTAGTAGGTGTTCGCCACGTGCACGAGGGTGTCGCCGTGCAGGAGCAGGGACTGCACCGCGCCCTCGTCGGGCAGTCGGAGCACGCGCTCCCAGTCCCACACGTGGCGCGCGTTGCGGAAGGCCTCGGCGGTGTGGCCCGTCGCCAGCTGCCGGCCGAGTTTGTATACGAGGAACAGTCCCGCGACGAGCAGGAGTTCACGGACGAGTGGCGGGCGCGCGGGTGCGTCCGGCTCCGCTGGTGCAGGCTCGGTGCGGGCAGTCATCCCCCGGCCCTTTCGCTGACGGTGGTGCGTGTGGCTCACAGGGACGGGGGCGTGTGACGGTTTTCATCGATACGACCTCGTTCCGATACGCCAGTGTACCGATACGCTGGTGTACCGGTACACTGGCGTATCGATAGACATACGACACACTGAAGTACGGGCGTCTCGAGTGCCGCTGTAGTGGTACTGGACCCGGTGAGGAGCAGAGCAGATGACGTCGCAGGCCGCGGACCGACCGGAATCGGTCGGCACCTCGCGCCGCTCCAAGATCACGCCCGAGCGTGAGCAGGAGTTCTTCGACGCGGTGCTCGAACAGATCCGGTCCTGCGGCTACGACGCCGTCACCATGGAGGGCATCGCCGCCAGCACCCGGTGCAGCAAGTCCACGCTCTACCGGCAGTGGAAGACCAAGCCCCAGTTCGTGGCCGCGGCGCTGCGCTCCCACCGCCGGGTGCGCTTCGTCGGCATCGACACCGGGTCGCTCGCCGAGGACCTGCGCCAGGCGGCCCGGGCCGCGGGCGGCGGGGCGGGCAAGGACACCGGGCTGCTCCAGGCGCTCGGCCACGCGGTCATGCAGGACCCGGAACTCCAGTGCGCGCTGCGCGAGGCGCTCGTCGAGCCGGAGATCGCCGCGCTCCGGGAGATCCTCGGGCGCGGTGTCGAACGGGGAGAGGTCCCCGCCGACCACCCGGCGCTGGAGTACGTGCCCGCGCAGATCTTCGGCATGCTGCGCATGCGGCCCGTCCTGGAGGGCGAGCAGGCCGACGCGGACTACCTCGTCCGGTTCGTGGAGGCCGTCGTCCGCCAGCACGTACACGCCGACACCGATGCCGGCCAGGACGGCCACGGCCGCCACCACGGCCGCGCCGGTCCGCAGCCGGCGCCGCCGCGCGGACGGCTGCTGCACGGGATACCCGGGATAGCCCGGGTGCACGGGGTACGGTCCGGGAGCGGGGTAAGGCCCGGGCCCGGAGTCGGACGACCCGGGCGCGGAGTCGGGCGCCGGCGGCTGCGTCGGAGGTCCCCACGCGGCGGCCGACCCCGCGGGACGGACCTGGTCCGTCCATGCCTTGCCGTCCCACCAGCGCTCGGTGGCGGGACCGTCATTCTTCTGTCCGGGGTCCGGGTACCACCCGGGAGGAGTCACCTGCGTCATGTGCCCACCGTATGAGGCGTCGGTGAAAGCGGGATGAGAGGCCCGGCCGGAACCGGCCTCCGGCCGACGGTGCCGGGCGCCAGGAGTTGACGGACACCGACGGGAGCCGTCGCTGATGGAGCGCTCGGCGCGTCGTCCGTGCTTTACCGCATGTCACCCGTCACGGCAACTACTGCCCTGACGGTCCACCACTTGCGCCATCGGACGGCTAGGCTCAGGATCTGTACGTCATTCGGGCGACTTGGGGAGGCAGCGGGATGACGGAGGTACGGTCGACGACCGCCGCCTCGGCCTCCCTCTGGGAGCGCGACGAGGAAGTCGCCACCATCACACGGGCGGTGGACACCCTGTGCGCGGACCGCTCGTCCACCGGCACCCTGCTGGTGGCCAGGGGCGAGGCGGGAGTCGGCAAGACCGCGCTGCTCGCCGAGACCCGCCGCATCGCCGAGGCCCGGGGCTGCGCCGTCTGGTCGGCGCGCGGCGGGGAGACCCTGCGGTCCGTCCCCTTCAACGTCGTACGGCAACTGCTCCAGCCCGCGCTGGTGTCCATGCTCCCGGAGGAGGCGCGGGAGTACCTCGGCGACTGGTACGACATCGCGGGCCCCGCCCTCGGCATAGCGGAACCCGGCGAGCGGCAGGCCGACCCGCAGGGCGTGTGCGACGGCCTGGTCGCCGTCGTGCGCCGGCTCGCCCGACGGGAGTGGCCGCTGGTCCTGCTGATCGACGACGCGCACTGGGCCGACCAGGAGACCCTGCGCTGGCTGGCCGCGCTCGCCGAACGGCTCGACGAGACCTCCGTCCTGGTCGTGGTCGCCCGCCGCCCCGGCGACGCCACCGGCGACAGCGCCCGCCACCTGGACGCGGCCGCCGCCCTGGGCCGGCCCCTCGCCCCGCTGAACGCCCTGACCCCGCAAGGGACGGCCGGCCTCACCCGGGCCACCGTGGGCCACCACGCCGACGCCGCGTTCTGCCGCGAGGTGTGGGCCGTCACCGGCGGCAACGCCTACGAGACGGTCGAACTCCTCGCCAAGGTCCGGGACAGCGAACTGGAACCGGTCGAGGCGCACGCCGCCGAACTGCGCGCCCTGAACCAGTCCGCCCGGGGCGGCGGCCTCCTCGCCCGCCTGGAGCAACTCGGCGTCGACGCCACCCGGTTCGCCTGGGCCGCCGCCATCCTCGGCGGCGGCATCACCGTCGACATGGTGGCCCGGCTCACCACGCTCGACCGCGCCGACGCCGCCCGCTGCGCCGAGCTGCTGTGCGACGCCCGCATCCTCACCACGCCCGACCCGGCCGCCGGACAACCGGCCGCGGGCGACCTGGAGTTCGTCCACCCGCTGATCGCCACCGACGTCTACGACTCCATCCCCGGCGCGCTGTGCACGGCGATGCACGGCATAGCGGCCCAACTGGTCACCGACTCCGGACTGGGTGCCGCGGCCGCCTCCCGCCACCTGCTCCGGGTGCATCCCGACGACGATCCGGAAGTCGTCGAGCAACTGCGCGACGCCGCCCGCGAGCACCTCGCCGTCGGTGCCCCCGAAGCGGCCCACCGCTGCCTCGAACGCGCCCTCGAGGAACCGCCGCTGCCCGAATGCCACGCTCTCGTGCTCTACGAGCTGGGCTGCGCCGCCCTGCTCACCGCGCCCGCCACCACCATCGACCACCTGCGCACCGCGCTCGCACTGCCCGGCCTCGACGGCGACCAACGCGTCAACGCCGTGTTCCGGCTCTCCGAGGCCCTGGTCCACAACGACCAGCTGGAGGAGGCCGTCCGCACCGTCGAGGCGGAGGCCGCCCGCACCTCGGACCCGTCCGCCCGGCTGCGGCTGCAGGCCGTCCAGTACATGTGGGAGGGCCTCCATCCCGGCGCGACGTCCTCGCCCGGTTGGTCCGCGAGCCTCGCCGACATCGCGGGGACCCGCACCGGCCGGGACAACACCGAGCGTGCCCTGCTCATCCTGCGCGGCTTCGACGCCATGAGCCACGGTGAGAACGCCGAGGAGGTCGTCGAGCTGTGCGACCGGACCCTCGTCAACGGCCGCCTCGCTCCCGGGCTCGGCTGGACCGACTCCGAGTGGGGTCTGGAACTGCCGATGATGCTGGCCACCTGCTACGCCTACACCGACCGGCTCGACCGCGCCGAGGCGCTGTTCACCGAGGCCCTGCGCGCCTACGAGAGCGCCGGGTGGAGCGGCGGCCACCTCGCCGTCGCGCACACCTACGTGGGGCTCGGCCACCGCAGGCGTGGCCGCCTCAGGGAGGCCGAGAAGTCCCTGCGCCAATCGCTGCGCATCGCGGAGCGGGTCGGCCGGGGTCTGCCGCTGTACTGGTCCGCGGTCTGCAACCTGATCGACACCCTGCTCGCCCGCGGCCATGTCGAGGAGGCCCGGTCCGTCGCCGACCAGTACGGCTTCGACCCGCCGTACCCGTCCACGATCGTGCTGCCCGAGCCCCGTTCCGTACGGGGGCGGCTGCTGCTCGCCACGGGCCGCACCAAGGAAGGCGTCAACGAACTGGAGGCCGCTGAGAAGGCGGCGGCCGCACGCGGCCGGCACAACCCGGTGGTGTCCCCCTGGGCGACCGAGCTCGCCCGCGCCCTCGCCACCGAGGATCCCGGCCGCGCCGCCCGGCTGGTCACCGACGCCCGCCGCCAGGCCGAATGCTTCGGCACGGACACCGCCATAGGGGAGGCCCTGCGCTGCGCCGCCGCCCTGGAGACCGGCCGGCGCGCGGTACGGCTCGCCGGCCAGGCCGTCACCTACCTGGAGGCCTCCCCCTGCCAGTACGAGCACGCCGCCGCCCGTGTGGAGTACGGCATCGCGGCCCGCTCGGCGGACGAGCTCGAGCGGGGCATGGCGCTGGCGGACTCGTGCGGCGCCGACGGGCTGGTGGCGCGGGCACGCGAGGCACTGGAGGCGGTACACGCCGGCTGAGGGCCGCCGCCTCAGCTCCCGGTGCCGTCCTCCTCGGCCAGCACCCGCTGGGCCGCCGCGAACGCCGAGTTCGCCGCCGGCACCCCGCAGTACACCGCCGTCTGCAGCAGTACGGCGCCGATCTCCTCGGGCGTCAGCCCGTTGCGCCGGGCCGCCCGGACGTGCATGGCCAGTTCTTCGTAGTGACCGTGCGCGACCAGCGCGGTCAGGGTGACCATGCTGCGCTCGCGGCGCGAGAGCGTCTCGTCGGTCCAGATCTCGCCCCAGGCGTAGCGCGAGATGAAGTCCTGGAAGCGAGCGGTGAACGGGGTCTGCCGCCCCTGCGCCCGGTCCACGTGCGCGTCGCCCAGCACCTCACGCCGCACCGCCATGCCCCGCCTGGCACCGCCGTCGAAGTGGCCGCGCAGGGCGGTCAGCACCGCCTCGGGACGCTCGGCCGGCGCCAGGTGCGAGGCCCCCGGAATCTCGGTCAGCGCGGCGCCCGGCACCGCGTCGGCGATCTCCCGCAGATGCGCGGGCGGCGTCGCCGGGTCCTGTCGGCCCGCGACGAGCAGCGTCGGCGCGCAGATCTCGCCGAGCCGGTCCCGCAGGTCGAACGCGGCCAGCGCGTCACAACAGGCGGCGTACGCCCCCGGATCCGCGTCCCGGTGGTCCCGCACCAGCTCCGGCACGGTGAACCCCGGCGTGAACCACCGCTGGTCCGCGCTCTCGGCCAGCTTCGCCAGGCCCTCCGCCCGTACCAGCGCGGCCCGTTCCTCCCACGCCCGCGCGCCGTTGAAGTGCGCCGACGAGCAGAGCACGGCCAGGGACGACACCCGCTCCGGATGGTGCACCGCCAGATGCAGACCCACCGCACCGCCCAGCGACACTCCCGCGTAGGCGAACCGCTCCACCCCGAGCGAGTCGGCGAGTGCCAGCACCAGAGCGGCGAGGTCGCCGACGGTGGCACCGGGCCCGATGAGCTCCGCCGCCGAACCGCCGTGCCCCGGCAGGTCCCAGCGGATCACCCGGTGCCCGACGGACAGCTCGGGCGCCACCTTGTCCCACAGGGCGTACGAGGTGCCGAGCGAGGGCCCCAGCAGCAGCGGGGGAGCGGAAGCGGGGCCTTCGGTCAGGTGGTTGAGCATGGTCAACGTCGCTCCAGGGCGCGGTCGGTCAGGGCTCCGGCGGAGCCGGTGTAGCGGGCGGGGTCGGTCAGGGTGGCGAGGTCGAGGCCCTTCAGCTCGGGTACCTCGGCGAGCAGTTCGCCCAGACTGCGGTCCTCGGCATACGTACGCCGGGCGAGTTCGGTGAGCAGCTCCTTGGCGCGGGCCCGCCCGAGCACCGGCGCCAGCGCGGCGGAGAGCCGCTCCGACACGATCAGCCCGTGCGTGAGGTCGAGGTGCGCGCGCATCGCGTCCGGACGCACCCGCAGCCCCTCGGTCAGCTCGGCCGCGTCGCGCACGGCCCCGCCGACCAGCCGCAGCAGCTCCCGCAGCGGCTCCCACTCGGCGTGCCAGGCCCCGGCGGGCCGCTCGTCCCCGGCGGCCAGGGCGCCGTACAGTGTCGCCGCGAGCTGCGGCGCGCGCCGGGCGGCCGCCGCGATCAGCGTGGACCGTACGGGATTGGCCTTGTGCGGCATCGCCGACGAGCCGCCGCCGCTGCCCTCGGAGACCTCGGCGATCTCGGTGCGGGAGAGGGTCAGCACGTCCTCGGCGACCTTGCCGAGCGCCCCGGCGGTGAACGCGAGGCATCCGGCCAGGTCGGCGACCGGGGTGCGCAGGGTGTGCCAGGGCAACAGCGGCGCCCGCAGCCCCAGCTCACGGGCGTACGCCGCCGGCAGCGCGGTCGGGTCCGTCGCACCGTACGCCTCGAAGGCCGCCAACGTGCCTGCCGCTCCGCCGAGTTGGGCGGGCAGCGCGTCGCGCACGGCGGCGATCCGGTCCCGGGCGTCCAGCACCAGCGTGCGCCAGCCGGCCGCCTTCAGCCCGAAGGTCGTCGGCACGGCGTGCTGGGTGAGCGTCCGGCCCGGCATCGCCGTGTCCCGGTGCTCGGCGGCCAGCCCGGCCAGGGCGCGTTCGGTCCGGGCGAGATCGGGGAGCAGCAGGTCCAGGGTGCGGGCGGCGACCAGCATCGTCGCCGAGTCCATGATGTCCTGGCTGGTCGCACCCCGGTGCACGTACGGGCCGTACTCCGCGCCGACCGCCTCCGTCAGGTCCGCGACCAGCGGGATCACCGGGTTCCCGCCGCTCCGGGCGCGCTCGGCGAGGGACCGCACGTCGAAGCGGGCCGGGTCGGCGGCGTCGGTCACCGCCCTCGCCGCCTCGGCGGGGGCGAGGCCCAGCCCGGCCTGGGCCCGGGTCAGCGCCGCCTCCGCGTCCAGCAGCGCCCGCAGATGGGCGCGGTCACCGGTCGCGGACGCGGCCGGCGAGCCCGCCCACCCGGGGGCGAGCAGGCTCGTGTCGGCGTCGGTGTCGATGCCGGCGTGATGGGCGTGATCGGCGGGTGATGTCACTGGAACTCCAGGAAGACCGTCTCGCCCTCGCCCTGAAGGCGGATGTCGAAACGGTACGTCCGATTGCCCTCGTCGGCGGCGATCAGCGTGTCGCGGCGCTCGGGGTCCACCCGGGACAGCAGCGGGTCCGCGGCGAGCACCGCCTCGTCACCCGGCAGATAGAGCCGGGTGAACAGGTGCACGAGCAGTCCGCGCGCGAAGACGCACACGCTGACGTACGGCGCGTTGCGGCCCAGGGCGCCCGGGCGCAGGGTCCGCGCGTACCAGTGCCCGTCCGCGTCGGTCTGGATGCGGCCGAAGCCGGTGAACTCCACGCCGTTGCGGCCGAGGAAGCCGCCGGAGGCGGGGTCGCGCCGCATCGAACCGTCCACCGACGGCAGGTTGCCCTCGCTGTCCGGCCCCCACAGCTCTATGAGGGCGTCCGGCAGCGGGTCGCCCTCGCCGTCGTACACGTACCCGTGCACGGTGATCGTGTCCGGGTGCCCGAGGGGCGCGATGTCCTCGCCGCCGCGGAAGGGCAGCGCGTAACCGTAGAACGGGCCGACCGTGTGGGACGGCGTGGGCAGTACGTTCTCCGGGCCGCTGGTGTCGATCTTCGTCATGGCGGGTCAGCGTCCTTCTTCGATCCAGGTGGCGTTCGGGCCGTCGAGCACGATGTCCCAGTGGTAGCCGAGCGAGAACTCCGGCACGGACAGGCTGTGGTCGTACGTCGCGATCAGCCGCTGCCGGGCCGCGTCGTCCGTCACGGACTGCAGGATCGGGTCGTAGGGGAAGAGCGGGTCGTTGGGGAAGTACATCTGCGTCACGAGCCGCTGGGTGAACGCCGAGCCGAAGACCGAGAAGTGGATGTGGGCCGGGCGCCAGGCGTTGACGTGGTTGCGCCACGGGTACGGGCCGGGCTGGATGGTGGTGAAGCGGTAGAAGCCGTCGTCGTCGGAGAGGGTGCGGCCCACGCCCGTGAAGTTGGGATCCAGCGGCGCGTCGTGCTGCTCGCGCTGGTGGGCGTAGCGACCGGCCGAGTTGGCCTGCCAGATCTCCACGAGCTGTCCGCGCACCGCGCGTCCGTCGCGGTCCAGCAGGCGGCCCGACACGGTGATGCGCTCGCCGACCGGCTCACCGGTGTGCTGCCGGGTCAGGTCGTTGTCGATGGCGGTGAGGTCCCGTTCCCCGAAGGCGGGGGAGGACAGTTCCACCAGCTCCGGGTCCTTGGCCACGTCGATGTTGATCGGCGGCTGCTTCGGGTGGCGCAGCACCGAGGAGCGGTACGGGGCGTAGTCGCGGCGCGGGTGGTGCTCGACGGGCGAGCCGTCGGCGACCCGCTTCTCGTACGCGGCGTGCTCGGCCGCGATCTCCGCGTCGATGTCGTGCTGAGTGAGAGTCATGGGGGTTCCCGGGGTGACTGGGGCCTGTCCGGCGGATCAGGCCGCAGGAATGTGGCGGTGCCTGTTCGGCGCCGGTGAGCGGGGTCTGGTGCGTACAGCTGCAAGGCGGAGGAGGGCGACAACGCGGAGCGTTGGCAACCGGCGACAACGCGGCGGATGTGCGTGCCGGACCCCGCGTCCGCGGCATGATCCGCCGGTCAGGCCCTAGCGGTCGAGGACGAGGGCGAGGCCCTGGCCGACGCCGATGCAGAGGGTGGCGATGCCGGTGCCGCCGCCCTTGCGGGCGAGCTGGTGGGCGACGGTGCCGGCGAGACGGGCACCGGAGGCACCGAGCGGGTGGCCGAGGGCGATGGCTCCGCCCTGCGGGTTGAGGATCGCGGGGTCGAACTCGGGCCACTCGGCGACGCAGCCCAGTACCTGGGCGGCGAAGGCCTCGTTGAGTTCGAGGACGTCGAGGTCGGCGAAGGTGCGGCCGGCCTTGGCGAGGGCGCGGTTCACCGCTTCCACGGGGGCGAGACCGAAGTACTGCGGGTCGTTCGCCGAGACGCCGGTGGCGGAGATCCGGGCCAGCGGCTCGCGGCCGGTGGCCTTCAGGCCCTCCTCGTCGACCAGCAGCAGCGCCGCGGCGCCGTCGTTGAGCGGCGAGGCGTTCCCGGCGGTCACGGTGCCTCCCCCAGCCTCCGGCCGGGGGGACCCCCATCTCGCTTCGCTCGCCGTGCGGAACGACGGCTTGAGCTTCGCCATCGCCTCCAGGGACGCGCCCGGGCGTACGCACTCGTCGGCGGCGAAGTCGACCGGGTCGCCCTTGCGCTGCGGCACCGGCACGGGCGCGAGCTCGATGTCGAACAGGCCGTCCGCCTGCGCCTGCGCGGCCTTGTGGTGGGAGGCGAGGGCGAACTCGTCCTGCTGCTCCCGCCCGATCTCGTGCTTGTCCGCGATCAGCTCCGCCGACTCGCCGAGGGGGATGGTCCACTGCGGGTCCATCCTCGGGTTGACCATGCGCCAGCCCAGGGTGGTCGAGTACAGCTCGGCGTGCCCGGCCGGGAACGGCCGGTCCGACTTGGGCAGCACGTACGGGGCCCGGGTCATCGACTCCACGCCGCCCGCCAGCACGATCGAGGCGTCCCCGACCGCGATGGCGCGGGCGGCCTGGACGACGGCCTCCAGACCGGAGGCGCACAGCCGGTTCACGGTCACACCGGGAACGGAGGTGGGCAGTCCGGCGAGCAGGGCGGCCATGCGGGCGACGTTGCGGTTCTCCTCGCCGGCGCCGTTGGCGTTGCCGAAGTACACGTCCTCGATCCGGGACGGGTCCAGGCCGGGGGTGCGGGCGAGGAGTTCACGGACGGCGTGTGCGGCCAGGTCGTCCGGGCGCACGCCGGCCAGGGAGCCGTTGTACTTGCCGAACGGGGTGCGCACCGCGTCGACGACGTAGACGTCCTTCACTTCAGGTCCTCCGCGATGACTAGCCCGGCGTCGGTCTTGGCGACGACCTCGTCGACGTCCACGCCCGGTGCGGTCTCCACCAGGACCAGGCCGTCGTCGGTGACGTCGAGGACGCCGAGGTCGGTGATGATCCGGTTCACGCACGCCTTGCCGGTGAGCGGCAGCGCGCACTCCTCGAGGATCTTCGGGGAGCCGTCCTTCGCGGTGTGGGTCATGACGACGATGACGGTGCGCGCGCCGTGGACGAGGTCCATGGCCCCGCCGATCCCGGTGATCATCTTGCCCGGGACGGCCCAGTTGGCCAGGTCACCGGTGGCGGAGACCTGCATCGCCCCGAGCACGGCGACGTCGATGTGCCCGCCGCGGATCATCCCGAACGACAGCGCCGAGTCGAAGAAGGAGGCGCCCGGCAGGACCGTCACGGTCTCCTTGCCGGCGTTGATCAGATCGGGGTCGACCTGGTCGTCCGTGGGGTACGGGCCGGTGCCCAGGATGCCGTTCTCGGACTCCAGGGTCACCTCCACGCCCTCGGGGAGGTGGTTCGGGATCAGCGTCGGCAGACCTATGCCGAGGTTGACGTACTGGCCGTCCTCGAGCTCACGCGCGGCCCGCGCGGCCATCTGTTCACGCGTCCAGGCCATCAGCTGCTCACCGTCCCTCGTGCCGAAGGCGCGGAAATCGTGCGCCGTTCGATCTTCTTGTCGGCGGCCTGCTCGGGAGTGAGCGCGACCACCCGTTGCACGAAGATCCCCGGCAGGTGCACGGCGTCCGGGTCGATCCCGCCGGGTTCCACCAGCTCCTCCACCTCGGCGATGGTGACCCGGCCCGCCATGGCCGCCAGCGGGTTGAAGTTCCGCGACGACCTGGCGAACACCAGGTTGCCGTGGCGGTCGCCCTTCGCCGCCCTGACCAGGGCGAAGTCAGTGCGGATGCCGCGCTCCAGCACGTACTCCCCGCCGTCGAACTCGCGGACCTCCTTCGGCGGCGACGCCAGCGCGACCCCGCCGGAGCCGTCGTAGCGCCACGGCAGCCCGCCCTCGGCGATCTGCGTGCCCACCCCCGCCGGCGTGTAGAAGGCCGGGATGCCCGCACCACCGGCCCGCAACCGCTCGGCCAGCGTGCCCTGCGGGATCATCTCCACCTCCAACTCCCCGCCCAGGTACTGCCGCGCGAACTCCTTGTTGGCGCCGATGTAGGACCCGGTCACCCTGGCGATGCGCCCCGCGGCCAGCAGGACCGCCAGCCCGGACTCCATCGCCCCGCAGTTGTTGGAGACGACCGACAGCTCGCCGACCCCGCGCTCGTACAGCGCCTGGATCAGCACGTTCGGCACACCGCTCAGCCCGAAACCGCCCACCGCGAGCGATGCGCCGTCCGGCACGTCGGCCACCGCCTCAGCGGCTGTGGCCACCACCTTGTCCATCCGAGAAGCCCCATCTCTTCCTGGCGCCCGAGAAACAAATTAATCAGCGCACTGAGTATTTCGGCGAGGTTTCCCACACGCTGCCACTGGAGAGCCGAAGCGTCAAGACCTCGGAAAACGCGAGGTGGGCCGCTTGTGTGGTGACGGACATCATCTGCGAGGTCCGGGGTATTGTTCAGTGCACATACGAATGCGACCACGGGAGCGCACATGGCCGCGGTGGACCTCACCACCCATCCCGGGCACCTGGCCCGGCGGCTGCAGCAGGCGCACTACCTGCTGTGGAACACGATGGTCTCCGAGGAGACCACCTCGCCGCAGTTCGCGGTCCTCAACGCGCTCGTCGCCGAACCGGGCCTGGACCAGCGCACCGTGGGGGAGCGGGTGGGGCTCGACCGGTCCACCATCGCCGAGGTGATCAGCCGGCTCGACCGCCGCGGGCTGCTGGACAAGGTCCGTGATCCGCAGGACGGCCGCCGTTTCCTGCTGCGCCCGACCGACGACGGCCTGCGCGTCCACCGCAAGCTGAGCGTGCGGACGGCCCGGATGAACCAGGTGTTCCTCGCACCGCTCTCCGCCGGCGAGCAGGCCGTGTTCTTCGATCTCATCCAGCGGGTCGCGGACGCCGCCGAAGGGCTCCGCAACCCCGCCGATCCCAGCGTGGCGACGAACTGATCAGGGCGTCTTCGCGAACACCACCCACACCTGGCCGTCGGCGAAGTTCACCGGCGCGCCGTCCGGCGCGGTGAAGGAGGTGCCGTCCGCGGCCGACCGGCGCTTCCACGTCGCCTCGTAGGCGCGCCCGTCGCGCAGCACTTCCGCCCGGCCGGAACCCACCGACTCCACGTAGGGCGAGTTGTTGCCCCGGAAGTCGCCGAACGCGGACTCGTGGACCTTCACGTGCTGGACGACGACCGTCGCCGGTGCGGGTGCCGATGCCGTCGCCGGTGCCGGGCTGCCGTCCATGGTGACCAGCCAGCGGCCGCGCCCCTCGGACCAGGTGAAGGTGAAGCTCGCCGAGGGATAGCGCACCGTGCGCGAGGACTGCGGCCGGCCGCCCGCGGGGGCCTCGCCGTGGTGGAACCCCGTGGTGAGGGCGGCGGGACCGGCGGGCGACGGCAGCAGTCGGCCGGGCCGCACGTACAGGTTGTGCGGCGCGGGCCGGTCCTCGTGCCGGACGTAGGCGTCGGACGTCCTGTCCGGTGGCTCGGCCCGCAGGGGCGCACGGTCGATGAGCGGGAGCAGTTTCCGCTGGGCGCCGGAGAACGCGAGCGTCGGCCGGTCGAACTGGCGCAGCAGCTCCAGGTCGGACTCCCGGGCGCTGCGCACCGGGCCGACCACTTCCGGGAGCTCGGTCGCGTAGATCGCCATCAGACGGCTCAGTCCGCCCTCCACCGGTTCCACGTAGACGACGTCCGCGGCATCCAGTCCCGCCTGCGGCCTGGCCGCGGGCACGTTGTCGAGCTTCACGGCGAGTACGGACGCGGTGCCGTGTGCGTCGCGCGGCGGTGGTGTGCCGTGCCGTTGCGTGTCCTGCGGCCGCCCGGTGTCGTGGGACGGCTTGGTGTGGGGCGCTCGCGCGTCGTCCTCCGCTCCCGACCCCGCCGTGCAGCCCGCGGCCAGCGACACGGCCACTGCCGCGGCCAGCAGTGCCGGCCCGGTGCCGACCCGTGTGCCGTGCCGTACGGCACGGTCCCGTCTGCGCGTACCTCGACGCATTCCGACCATCCGGCACCCATTCCATGTCAATGATTGTGTGTTTCTGACAGCAATCAGTGCCATACCCGACTGAATGTGGCAGTGCACCCGGAATCCGCTGTTCGGCCCAGCGGGCGGCGGTTCGCCGGTGGACGGCCGGGTACCCGGCCGTCCACGCAGGACGGGCGTGCGACACCCGCGCGCACCTGCGTCGGACACGAGCCACGGAAGGAGCGCGAGGCGATGAAGGCGGTTGTCTGGCAGGGCAAACGGGACGTCCGGGTCGAGGACGTGCCCGACCCGACGATCCAGGAGCCGACGGACGCGGTCATCCGTGTCACGTCCTCGGGACTGTGCGGCTCCGACCTCCACCTGTACGAGGTGCTCACACCCTTCATGACACCGGGCGACATCCTCGGTCACGAACCCATGGGGATCGTGGAGGAGGTCGGCCCCGAGGTGACCGGCCTGGTGCCCGGCGACCGGGTCGTGGTGCCCTTCCAGATCGCGTGCGGGCACTGCTACATGTGCGACACGGGACTGCCCACCCAGTGCGAGACCACGCAGGTCACCGGCGAGGGCATGGGCGCCCGGCTGTTCGGCTACACCCGCCTGTACGGGGCCGTCCCCGGCGGCCAGGCCGAGTACCTGCGCGTGCCGCAGGCGCAGTACGGCCCGATCAAGGTGCCCGAGGGCCCGGCCGACGACCGCTTCGTCTACCTCTCCGACGTCCTGCCCACGGCCTGGCAGGCGGTCGCCTACGCCGGCGTCCCGCAGGGCGGCAGCGTCGCGGTGCTCGGCCTCGGCCCGATCGGCGACATGGCCTGCCGGGTCGCCCGGGCCACCGGCGCCGGCCGGGTGTTCGGCGTGGACCTCGTGCCGGAGCGGCTGCGGCGGGCGCGGGAGCGGGGCGTGGAGACGTACGACCTGCGGTCGTTCGACAGCGAGAAGGAACTCGTCGCCGCGATCCAGGACGAGACCGGTGGCCGCGGCCCCGACGCCGTGATCGACGCGGTCGGCACCGAGGCGCACGGCGGAGCCGCCGCCAAGCTGGTCCAGCAGGCCGCGGCCGTGATGCCCCGGTCCATCGGCGGCCCGCTGGCGGAGCGCTTCAGCGTCGACCGGCTCGCGGCCCTCCACACCGCCATCGAGCTGGTGCGGCGCGGCGGCACGATCTCGCTGAGCGGCGTCTACGGCGGAATGGCCGACCCGATGCCGATGCTCACCCTGTTCGACAAGCAGGTCCAGCTGCGGATGGGACAGGCCAACGTACGCCGCTGGAGCGACGAGATCATCCCCTACCTGACGGACGAGGACCCCCTGGGCGTCGACGACTTCGCCACCCACCGGGTGCCGCTGGCGGACGCGCCGCACGCGTACGAGATGTTCCAGAAGAAGCAGGACGGCGCGGTCAAGATCCTGATGAAGCCGTAGGCCGATGCGGCCGTGGGGAGCGCTCAGGGGCCGCTCAGGGGCCGCCGAGGATCTCCGCCAGGTCGTAGCGGACCGGCTCCTCGAGCTGGGCGTAGGTGCAGCTCTCCGGCGTCCGGTCCGGGCGCCAGCGGCGGAAGCGGGCCGTGTGCCGAAAGCGCGCCCCGTTCTCCATGTGGTCGTACGCCACCTCCACGACCCGCTCCGGCCTGAGCGGCACCCACGACAGGTCCTTCTTGCCCGACCAGCGGCTGGGGGCGCCGGGCAGCCGGGCCGACTCGTGCGCCGCCTCCTCGGCCCAGGCGGCCCACGGATGGCCCCGGACGTCGTCCATGCGCAGCGGTTCCAGCTCCTCCACCAGCTCGGCGCGCCGCTTCATGGAGAAGGCGGCGCTCACGCCCACGTGCTGGAGGACGCCCCGGTCGTCGTAGAGGCCGAGCAGCAGCGAGCCGACCACGGGGCCGCTCTTGTGGAGGCGGTAACCGGCGACGACGACGTCCGCCGTCCGCTCGTGCTTGATCTTGTACATGGCCCGCTCGTCCTGGCGGTAGCGCAGGTCGAGCGGCTTGGCGACGACCCCGTCCAGCCCCGCCCCCTCGTACTGCTCGAACCACTGCCGGGCCACCTCGATGTCGTCCGTCGCCGGCGCCACGTGCACCGGAGCCGTGACCTCGGAGAACGCCCGCCCCAGCAGCGCCCGCCGGTCGGCGAGCCGCACGTCGAGCAGGGACTCGTCGTCCAGCGCCAGCAGGTCGAAGACCACGAGGGAGGCCGGCGTCCGCTCGGCCAGCGTCCGCACCCGGGAGTCCGCCGGATGGATCCGCTCGGTGAGCGCGTCGAAGTCCAGGTGGCCCTCCCGCGCGATCACGATCTCCCCGTCCACCACGCACCGCGCGGGCAACCGCTCCCGCACCGCCTCCACCAGCTCCGGGAAGTACCTGGTCAGCGGCTTGCCGGTGCGGCTGCCCAGCTCCACCTCGCCACCGTCGCGGAACACGATCGCCCGGAACCCGTCCCACTTCGCCTCGTAGTGCATGCCCGGTGGGATGTTCGCCACGGACTTGGCGAGCATCGGCTTCACGGGCGGCATGACGGGCAGATCCATGCTCCGACTGTAGGAGCGGCCCACCCGGCCCGCCCGCCGGCCACCGTCGCCGCCGAGCGGCCCCGGGCCGGTGTGCGAGGTCCGCCCGGTGCGCCTACCGTGGCTCGCATGGCGGAAGCGGTGGAACTGGAAGCGGGCGGGCGGACCGTGCGGCTGTCCAGCCCGGGCAAGGTCTTCTTCCCGGAGCACGGCTACACCAAGCTCGACGTGGCCCGGTACTACCAGGCGGTCGCCCCCGGCATCCTGCGCGCCCTGCGCGAGCGGCCCACCACCCTGGAGCGCTACCCGGACGGCGTCACCGGCGAGTGGTTCTACCAGAAGCGCGCGCCCAAGGGCATGCCCGACTGGATCCCGACCGCGCACATCACCTTCCCCAGCGGACGCAGCGCCGACGAGATGTGCCCGACCGAGGAAGCGGCCGTCCTGTGGGCCGCCCAGTACGGCACCCTCACCTTCCACCCCTGGCCGGTCCGCCGCGACGACGTCGACCACCCCGACGAACTGCGCATCGACCTCGATCCCCAGCCCGGCACCGACTACGACGACGCCGTCCGCGCCGCCCACGAACTGAGGGCGGTCCTGGAGGAGTTCGGCGGGCTGCGCGGCTGGCCCAAGACCTCCGGCGGACGCGGCATCCACGTGTTCGTGCCGATCGAGCCGCGCTGGACCTTCACCCAGGTGCGGCGCGCCGCCATCGCCGTCGGACGGGAACTGGAACGGCGGATGCCGGAGCAGGTCACCACCAAGTGGTGGAAGGAGGAACGCGGCGAGCGCATCTTCGTCGACTACAACCAGACGGCCCGGGACCGGACCATCGCCTCCGCCTACTCCGTGCGCCCCCGCCCGCACGCCCCCGTCTCCGCGCCGCTGCGCTGGGAGGAGGTGGGTGTCGCGCACCCGCGGGACTTCGACATCACGACCATGCCCGCGCGCTTCGCCGAACTGGGCGACGTGCACGCGGGCATGGGCGAGGGGGCCTACTCCCTCGACGCCCTGCTGGAACTGGCGACGAAGGACGAGCACGACCACGGACTGGGTGATCTGCCGTACCCGCCCGAGTATCCGAAGATGCCGGGAGAACCCAGCCGGGTACAGCCGAGCAGGGCCAGGAAACCCGCTCCTGGCCCCAAGTGAGCTACAACTCCTTGATCCGGACGTCCCGGTACGAGACCACGTCCGTCGTGCCGTGCACCTGGAGCCCGATGTAGCCGGAGGCGAACCGCCGCCCGTCCGTACCCGGGTCGTCCGAGCGCTCGGGGTAGAAGTCCTGGCCGCCGGTGTTGTCGAACTCGTTGATCAGCACACCGTTGCGGTAGACCGAGTAGTGCTGGTCCACCACCCGGATCTCGTAGTCGTTCCAGGTGCCCTTCTCCGTCACACCGGCCCCGGCGAGGCCGACCCGGTCGAAGCCGTAGACGGATCCCGTCTTGTACATGTCGCCGGTCGGGCTGTCGAACACCTGCACCTCGTGCCCGTACTTGATGGCGACCCACTCCGGCCGCGACTCCTCGGGGTGGTCGTGGACCTGCGGGAAGCGCACGAAGACGCCGCCGTTGGTGTTCGCGGTGCCCGGCGCGTCGTCACGCCACTGGAGCTTCAGCGAGAAGTCGCCGTACTTCCGCTCCGGGAACCACAGCATGCCCATACCCGGTGTGGTGGAACTGGAGGTGATCGACCCGTCCGGGTTCTGCCCGAACGAACCGCCGCCCACCTGCTGCCACTTGGCGAAGGAGCCCTGGCTGCCGTCGAGGATGGTGCGGTAGCCCTCGGTCTGGCCGGGCCGGCCGATCCCGGACTGGCGGGCGGCCTTGTCGATCGCCCGGTACTCCCGCCTGTCGACGACCCCTTCGGCCAGGAGCCCGTCCGTCACCTCCCGCACGTGCTTGAGGAACAGTGCCTGGGACGTCCACTCCTTCTCGTCCTCGATCAGCTCGTTGATCCGGCACCGGTTGTTCGTGACCCGGTTCGGCACGCCCGTGTCGACCGTGCCGACGATCACCGTGAGCCGCTCGTCGTACTCCGGGCAGGGCGGCGCGGGTACGCCCCCACCGGCCACCACCGTGAAGCTCACGGTGAGCGGAGCGGAGGTGTTGCCGGCCTTGTCGCTCGCCCGGTACGCCACGGTGTGCCGGCCCACGCGGTCGACGACCACGGGCGCGGTGTACGCCAGGTAGGGGCCCGCGTCGAGCGAGTACTCCACGCCGGCCACCCCGGAGCCGCCCTCGTCCGTGGCGCTGACGGTCACCTTGGCGCTGCCGACGTACGCACCGTCGGAGTCCTTCGTGCCGTCCACGGTCACTCCGGTCACCGGCGGCGTGGTGTCCCTCGGGGGAGCGGCGACGACGGTGAAGACGACGCTCTTGTCCGCCGCGGCGTTGCCCGCCTTGTCGGTGGCGCGGTAGCGCACGGTGTGCTCGCCGACCCCGTGCACCATCACGGGCCCGGTGTACGCCTGCCAGGCGCCGTCACCGACCGCGTACTCGATGGTGTTGACGCCGGAACCGGTGTCGGAGGCGGTGACCGTCACCGTCGCCATGTCGATGTAGGCGCCGTCCGCGTCGCGCTCGCCGCTGACCGTCGCCGAGGTCTCCGGCGCGGTCGTGTCGTCCGTGGGCACGGGGGCCACGGTGAACGTGACGCTCTTCTCGGCGGCGGCGTTGCCCGCGTTGTCGAAGGCCCGGTAGCGCACCGTGTGCTCGCCGACCTGGTCGACGACGACCGGCGTGGTGTACGGCTGCCAGGCGCCGTCGGCGCCGATCGCGTACTCGACGCGGTCCACGCCGGAGCCGGCGTCGGTGGCGCCGATCGTCACGCTCGCGGAACCGACGTACGCGCCCTCGGAGTTCTGCGTGCCGCCCACGTCCGCCGATGTCTCGGGCGCCGTCGTGTCCTCGCCCCCGCCGCCCTCGGTCACCACGAGCACGCCCTTCATCTCCCCGTGGCCGGGGATCGTGCAGTGGTAGAGGTAGCGGCCGGGCGTGAGGGTGACCTCGGCGGTGTGCTTGCCGCCCTGGGCGTCGCCCGGGTTGGCCAGGATGTTCAGCTGGACGTCGCTGTTGTACCCGGGGTCGCTGGTGACGAACGTCAGCGTGTGCGGCATGCCGGTGGTGTTGCCGGTCGCCGCACTGTTCTCGAAGACGATCGTGGCCGGTCCGGCCACCGCCGTCTCGGGCGCGGACGTGTACTTGCTGATGTCGTCACCGGCGGTCCAGGTCAGGACCTGGTCGGCGGCCTCGGCCCGCACCTGCCTCGCTGGCTGCCCCGACGCGGACGTCGTCTGCAGACCGAGCACCATCAGCAGGCCGGCCAACAGGGCGGCCCACATTCTTCGTCGGCGTATCACTCAGTCCCCCTCGCCAGCTTTCCGGCGGCCGGCGTCGGCCCGCCGCCCTCGTAGGTGACCCGCCACAGGGCCGACTTGGAGTCCGAGGTGAAGAAGCCGCGGCCGTAGTCGAGGACGTACAGCGCGCCGTCCGGACCGAACTTCCAGCCCATCAGGTTCTTGATGCCGTCGTTGCCGACCGGCACGATCTTCTTCAGGGACTCCGAGTGCACCGGCAGACCGCCGTCGCCCTGGGTCTTCGGATCGGTGAGCACCGCGTTGCGCGGCTGGTCGGCGTCGTAGAAGTCACCGACGAACCACTTGCCGTCCCAGTACTCCGGCCACTTGGTGGCGCTGGTGCTGTCGGCGTCGTAGCGGTAGACGGGGCCGTTCATCGCGGCCTGGCCGCCGCCCTTGAGCCAGGGCAGCCGGTAGGTGGTCTCCTCCTGCTTGTAGGACGGGATCCCGTTCTCGTCGCGCGGGAAGTCGGGGCCGCCGCCCTGCGGCGAGTACCAGATGTTGTTGCCGGTGACCGGCGGCAGGTTGACCAGGCCGTCGTTGTTCGGCGACTCGTTCTTCGGGTGGTCGCAGTCGTACCAGCCCAGCGGCTTCGAGGGGTCCGGCAGGTTCCGGTCCCGGTACGGCTGCTTGTTGCCCATGCAGTACGGCCAGCCCCGGTTGCTCGCCTTGGTGATCACGGCGAACGTGTCGTACTTGGCCGGGCCCCAGGTCGGCGACGGTGCGCCGGCGTCCGGGCCGACCCAGCCCGCGTACAGGGTGTCGGTCGCCTTGTCGACGGAGATGCGCGCCGGGTTGCGGACGCCCATCACGTAGATCTCGCCACGGGTCTTGCCACCGCCCTCGGCGGTCTCCTTCCCGGTGAACAGGTTGCCCTCGGGGAGGGTGTACGTCCCGTCCGGCTCCGGGTGGATGCGCAGGATCTTGCCGTTGAGGTTGTTGGTGTTGCCGGCGGTACGGCGTGCGTCGGCGAAGGACACGCCCTTGAAGTTGGGCTGGGGGTTGTTGCCCGAATAACCGTCGCTGAATCCACTGGAGTTGTTGTCACCGGTGGCGATGTACAGGTTGCCCTTGGAGTCCCAGGCCATCCCGCCCCCCGCGTGGCAGCAGCTGTGGACCTGCACCGGCCACTTCAGCAGCACCTTCTCGCTGCCCAGGTCCAGCTTGTTCGTGGCCCGGTCGAGCGTGAAGCGGGAGACCCGGCGCTCGGCCATGTGCGTGTCCCGGTTGAGCCCGGAGTGCGGCGTGTAGTGCAGGTACACCCAGCCGTTCTCCGCGAACCGCGGGTCCAGCTCGATGCCGAGCAGACCCTCCTCGACCTTGACCAGTTCCTCGCCGCCGCCCTTGTTGCCGAAGACGGTCAGCTCACCGGCGAGCGTGACCTTCTCGGTCTTCGGGTCGTAGACGTGGACCTGGCCCTTGCCCTTGCCGATGTCCGGGTCGTTCCAGTCGGTCACCACCGGCTGGGAGGAGTCCGCGCCGCCGCGGCCGATGTAGAGCACGCGGCCGTCCGGCGCGGTGACCAGGCCGTGGGGTTCGCCGATCTGGTCGTTCTGGCCGGGCTGGTTGGGCTGGGTGAGCCGCTCGGCCTTGTAGTTCCCGGTGATGGTCGCCTTGCAGTCGGCCTGCGCCAGCCGGGTCGTCCACATCAGGGCGCCGCGCAGATGGGCGCGGAAGTCGGTCTCGTCGTACGACGACACCGTGCCGCCCATGCCGGTGTAGAAGGACCGGCCGCCGTCGTAGTCCCGGCACCAGCTGACCGGGTGGTCCCAGCCGTTGGCGCTCGCCCCGGGCTGGTACGTCGACTCGCGCACCCGGGCCACGGTGTGCACGTCGCCGGACGGGTTCTTCTGCCAGTTCAGCCACGCGTCGGGCCGCTTCCACTCCAGCGGCAGGTCCTTGGTGGCCGGATGGCGCCGGTCACCGACCTCGACGGTGGCACGTTGGACCTTGGCCGGACCGGCGGCGGGACGGGCGCCGACCAGACCGGTGAACCAGTCCGAGTAAGGCTCCGCGCGGGCCGCGTCGTGGATGCCGACGAAACCGCCGCCGGCCTCCATGTACGCCTCCAGGCCCGCCTCCTGCTCCGGATCGAGGACGTCACCGCCGCCGGTCAGGAACACGATCGCGTTGAAGCGGCCGAGCCTCTTCTCGTTGGTGAAGACCGAGGCGTTGTCCGTGGCCTCGACCCTGAAGCGCTCGTTCGTGGGGCCGGACAGCCCGATCCGCTCGATGGCGGCGATCCCGGCGTTCACGACCGGTGACTCGTCCCCGGCCGCGGCGGACCCGTAGAAGATCAGCACCCGTACGTCGGCGCCGCCCGGTGGCGACTTGATCGACATCGTTGTCAGGGGCGGATCGGGCGCCGGACGCGCGCTGGCGGCGGGACCCGACAGCAGCCCGGCGGTGACGAAACCGGCGGTCGCGAACGCCGCCCAGGTCTTTCTTCTCGCGCTCAACCCTCGTAAGTGCATGGGCACCTCCTCGGTCACGGCAGCAGCGCCAAGGAAGCTAGACCTCTTTGCGTGGTTCGCCAATAGGTATGACCGGGATCGAACGAACTTTGTCCTGAGTGTGGATAAACCCGGCCGCAACCGGTACCGTCCCACAGGTTCATCACGGCCAATCAGGGCTACGTCTCCGCAAATTCCGTATCGGCGTGGGGAGTTGGGCATGGACAGGCGTGGTTTCAACCGGCGGGTACTGCTGGGCGGCGCGGCGGTCGCGACATCGTTGTCCATCGCACCGGAGGCCGCCGGCGCGGGCACCCCGGCGAAGGCGACGGCCCCGGCGAGGACGGCACCGGCCGGGGGCCAGGTGAGACACATCAAGATGTACGCCGAGAAGCTGCCCGACGGGCAGATGGGCTACGGCTTCGAGAAGGGCAAGGCGTCCGTCCCCGGCCCGCTGATCGAGCTCAACGAGGGCGACACGCTGCACATCGAGTTCGAGAACACGATGGACGTGCGGGCGAGCCTGCACGTCCACGGCCTGGACTACGAGATCTCCAGCGACGGCACGGCGATGAACAAGAGCGACGTGGAGCCCGGCGGCACCCGCACCTACACCTGGCGCACCCACACGCCCGGCCGCCGCCAGGACGGCACCTGGCGGGCGGGCAGCGCCGGCTACTGGCACTACCACGACCACGCCGTCGGCACGCCACACGGCACCAACGGCATCCGCAACGGCCTCTACGGGCCGGTGATCGTGCGGCGCAAGGGCGACGTGCTGCCGGACGCCACGCACACGATCGTCTTCAACGACATGCTCATCAACAACCGGAAGCCCCACACCGGCCCCGACTTCGAGGCCACCGTGGGCGATCGCGTCGAGATCGTGATGATCACCCACGGCGAGTACTACCACACCTTCCACATGCACGGTCACCGCTGGGCGGACAACCGCACCGGCATGCTCACCGGTCCCGACGACCCGAGCCAGGTCATCGACAACAAGATCACCGGCCCGGCGGACTCCTTCGGCTTCCAGATCATCGCCGGGGAGGGGGTTGGCGCCGGGGCGTGGATGTACCACTGCCACGTGCAGAGCCACTCCGACATGGGGATGGTGGGGCTGTTCCTGGTCAAGAAGACCGACGGGACGATACCGGGATACGACCCGCACGAGCACGATCACGCGCAAGGAGCCGAGGGGACCGAGGGGGCCGACGGTGCCTCGGCGCACCACGAGCACTGAGCAGCGGTCGGAGCGGGGCGCCGCGTACGACTCGTCCGGCCCCCGTGCCCGTACGCACGGGGCCGGCCGGGCGCGGGGGACGAGCGGATCAGGAGTCATGGGCCTTTCGCATGAACATGAAGTGATGGTGACGCCGCCCGCCCCCCGGTACAAGCCGTTTTCCCGCGCCGGGAGCGCTCTCTCCCGCCCGGCGGCCTGCCGCTATCCTGAGCCGCAGCCGCCGACGAGGAGTCCCGAAGTGAGCGCGACCGCGTCACGTCCCACGCTGGAGGCCGTGGCCGAGCGGGCCGGGGTCTCGCGGGCCACCGTGTCCCGGGTGGTCAACGGGGCGCACGGGGTGCGGGCCGCGTTGGCCGAGCGGGTCCGGCGCGCGGTGGAGGAGCTCGGTTACGTGCCCAACCAGGCCGCCCGCAGTCTCGTGACCCGACGCCACGACGCCGTCGCCGTCGTCGCCGCCGAACCGGAGACCCGGGTCTTCGCCGACCCCTACTTCGCCCAGCAACTCCGCGGCATCAGCAAGGAACTGACGGCCCACGACAACCAGCTCGTGCTGCTGCTCACCGAGGGCCGCGAGGACCACGCCCGCGTCGGCCGCTATCTGGCCGGCGGCCACGTCGACGGCGCGCTCGTCTTCTCCCTGCACCTCGACGACCCGCTGCCGGGCCTCGTCCGCGACGCCGGTGTGCCGACCGTGTTCGGCGGGCGCCCCGGCTGGGACGACGGCCGGGACGACGTGGTCTACGTGGACAGCGACAACCGCGGCGGCGCCCGCGACGCCGTGCGCCACCTGGCCGGGCTCGGCCGCACCCGCATCGCGCACATCACCGGACCGCTCGACCAGACCTCCGCGGCCGACCGCCTCGCCGGCTTCCGCGACGTCCGGGCCGGCGCCGATCCGGGTCTGGTCGCGCGCGGCGACTTCACCTCCGGCGGCGGGGAGCGGGCGATGCGGGAGCTGCTGGCGCGGTGCCCGGACCTGGACGCCGTGTTCGCGGCCAACGACCTCACCGCGGCGGGCGCGCTGCGGGTGCTGCGGGAAAGGGGGCGGCGGGTGCCGGACGACGTGGCCGTGGTCGGCTTCGACGACATGCTGCCCGTCGCCGAGCAGACCGACCCGCCGCTGACCACGGTCCGCCAGGACATCGAGGGGATGGGCCGGCTGATGGCCCGTCTGCTGCTGCGCGGCCCGGACCGCGGCGCCGGCGCGGAGGAGTCCACGGCGACCGCGCCGGACACGCCGTCCGGTGTCGTCCTGCCGACGACCCTGATCCGCCGCGCGAGCGCGTGATGTGGAGCCCAAGGACCACGACCGGGCGCGTCGTCGGGGTCCGTCCGGCGGATCACGCCGCGGACGCGGGCTCCGCCGCGCACCCGGCCCCACCGCCTGGAGGGCGCGGGCACCGTCCGCACGCCCGCCCCGAGCCCGCACCGTCCCTCTCCTGCGGTCCGCTGCGACGTGATCCGCCGGGCGGGCCCTGGCCTAGGCCTCCCGGGGCATCGGCCTGAGTACCGCGAACCGGGCGCCGTACGGGTCGGCGAGCCGGGCGAGGCGGCCGACGCCCTCGACGTCCGTCGCGGGCATCCGTACCGTGCCGCCCAGTTCCTCCGTCCGGGCGATCACGGCGTCCGTGTCGTCGACCGCGAAGTACGGCTGCCAGTGGGCGTCCGTCTCCACCGGGTGGTCGGCGAGCGGGACGACGCCGCCGAACATGCTCTCCTCGCCCTCCCCGGCCGGGTTGACGCACGTGTACGTTCCGTCGCCGGGGAAGGGGACGGCGGACGTCTCCAGCCCCAGCACCGCGTGGTAGTACGCGGCGGCGGCCGCGACGTCCGCCGTGTACAGCTCGACCCAGCACAGCGAACCGGTCTCGCCGGCCACGCCCAGGCCGCCCAGCCGCCCGGGCTGCCAGACGCCGAACGGCACCCCGGCCCGGTCGGCGAGGACCGCCATGGTGCCCTGGCCCATCACGTCCGTCGGCCGCACGAGCACACCGCCGTGGGCCCGAACGGAGGCCTCGGCGGCGGACTCCGCGTCCGGGACCTGGAAGTACACCGTCCACGACGGCGGTCCCTGCTCCGGCGTGGTCCGCATGCCGCCGGCCGCGATCCGGCCGTCCAGCTCGAAGAAGCCGTAGCCCCCGGCCTCGGGTCCCGCCGACCGGAACCGCCAGCCGAAGAGCGCACCGTAGAAGGTCGTGGCGCCGTCGACGTCGGACGTGCCGACGTCGATCCAGTTCGGGGCGCCGGTGACGAAACGGGTGGTGAGCATCATCGCCCTCCTCGGAAGGGTCCCGTTGCCTGCACGGCCGAGTCTTCCACCGACGACCGACCATCGCTTCCGCGCGCCGCCGTGCGCGCCCGTGCGGGGCGGGGGAGCATCGGGGCGTCCCCAGGCGTCGCCGGGCGGCGTTGATCCCGCGTTGATCGAACGTTTTTCACCGCCGGGCACGCTCCTGCCATGCACATCGAAACGATCGCGATGCCCGACCTCGCCTGGCAGCAGGAGGCCTTGTGCGCACAGACCGGGGCCGACTTCTTCTTCCCCGAGCCCGGGAGCTCCGTACGGGACGCGAAGCGGATTTGCGCCCTGTGCCCGATCCGTTCGACCTGCCTGGAGTACGCGCTCAGCAACGACGAGCGCTTCGGCGTCTGGGGCGGACTGTCGGAGAAGGAGCGGCTGGCGCTGCGGCGCGCCCGGCACTGATCCGGGCCCGTTCCGCGCCGCCCGAGCCACCCGCGCCGGTGGCCGGCACGGGTGGCTCGGATGCGGTCAGCCTGCTGCCCGGGCCGCCATCCGCGCCTTGCGCGTCGCGAGCTTCTCGTCGAACTTGGCGGCCTCGGCGTCCAGCCCGCCCATGTACAGCCCCAGTTCCTCCTGGGCCTGCTGCCCCTCGGGACCCAGGCCGTCGATCTCCATGATCTTCAGGAAGCGCAGCACCGGCTGGATCACGTCGTCGTGGTGGATGCGCAGGTTGTAGACCTCGCCGATCGCCATCTGCGCGGCGGCCCGCTCGAAGCCCGGGATGCCGTGACCGGGCATCCGGAAGTTCACGACCACGTCCCGCACCGCCTGCATCGTCAGGTCGGGCGCGAGCTCGAAGGCCGCCTTGAGCAGGTTCCGGTAGAAGACCATGTGCAGGTTCTCGTCGGTCGCGATACGGGACAGCATGCGGTCGCAGACCGGGTCGCCGGACTGGTGGCCCGTGTTGCGGTGCGAGATGCGGGTGGCCAGCTCCTGGAAGGCGACGTAGGCCACCGAGTGCAGCATCGAGTGCCGGTTGTCCGACTCGAAGCCCTCGCTCATGTGGGCCATGCGGAACTGCTCCAGCTTGTCCGGGTCGACCGCGCGCGAGGCGAGCAGGTAGTCGCGCATCACGATGCCGTGGCGGCCCTCCTCGGCGGTCCAGCGGTGCACCCAGGTGCCCCAGGCGCCGTCGCGGCCGAAGAGGCTCGCGATCTCGTGGTGGTAGCTGGGGAGGTTGTCCTCCGTCAGGAGGTTCACCACCAGCGCGATCCGGCCGATCTCGGTGACCTTGGACTGGTCCTTCTCCCAGGCCTCGCCGTCCTCGAACAGGCCCGGGAAGTTGCGGCCGTCGCTCCACGGCACGTACTCGTGCGGCATCCAGTCCTTGGCGACCTGCAGATGCCGGTTCAGCTCCCTCTCGACGACCTCTTCCAGCGCGAACAGCAGCCGGGCGTCGGTCCAGTCGGTGGAACTGCCGAGGGACGGGGAGACGATCGTCACGAATAACTCCAGGGGACGTGCGACAGAAAGGAGCGGCCGGCGAGCGGTGCCGGCAACCTACGGGATCGTAGGCTACGAAACCGTAGGTTACGAGGGCGTAGGTTAAACGCACTGTAAAGGCCGCTGATCAGTCACCGTCCACCAGGGCCAGGAAGGCCTCCGGACGCGCAGGTCCTGGGCCGAACGGATGACATCCGCCCCCGCTCAGGGGTGCAACTTCCGCACCAGGACCGAGAGGCACGTCACACAGGCTTGACGCGGCGTCGGCCCGCGCGCACGAACCCCCCTCGGCGGGCCGTGGCACTTCCCGACTCTTAGCCCACCTGGCTGGCGTGGCGGTGCGGGTCACCGGTCCGTGCGGTCGATCGTGCTTCCATCGCGCCAGGAGGCATACGACATGGCTGACGACCGACAGCAGAGCACCCGCTTCGGGCCCTCCGGGTCCCGGCGCCGTGTACTGGCCGCGGCGGCCCTGGCGCCCGTACTCGCCGGGCTGCCCACCCGCGCCGGCGCCCTGCCCGCAGGACCGGGGGACGGCGCGCCGGTCGAGCCCGTGATGACCGAACCGGCCGACTGGGCGGACGTGGGCAAGGCCCTCGGGCGGACCGGTGACATGAGGCGGTTCATGTACCACACGGGCTTTCCACGCTGGGACCTCACCGTCTTCTCCCGTGGCATCCGGGTCGACCCCGCCCTCGCACTGGGCACGCATGTGTCCTTCGTCCGGTACGCCGACCACAGCACCTTTCTGATGGGTGACACCGTCGTCACCGAACGCGAACTGCAGAGTTTCATCGACGTCCTGCTCCGGTACGGGATCGAACCGACCGCCATCCACAAGCACCTGCTCGCCCACGAGCCGGCCGTCTGGTGGGTCCATGTGCACGCCCACGGCCACGACCCGGTCGCCGTCGCCCGCGGCCTGCGCGCCGCGCTCGAGCGCACCGGCACCCCGCTCGACCGGCCCCTGGCCGTCTCACCGCCCGAGGACCTGGACATCGCCGCGATCGACACCGCGCTGGGCGTCAAGGGCTACGCCGACGACAGCATCTACAGATGCACGTATGTCCGTCGCGAGACCATCGTCGACGGCCGGATGACGCTGCCTCCGGGACTGGGCGCCACCAGTGCCGTCGGCTTCCAGCCGCTCGGCGGTGGACGGGCCGCGCTCAGCGGCGACCTGGCGGTGGTCGCCCACGAGGTCCAGCCCGCCCTGACGGCCCTGCGACGCGGTGGGATCGAACTCGTCGAGCTGCATCACCACAACCTGACCGACGAGCCGCGCCTGTTCTTCGTCCACTACTGGGCCGTCGGCGACGCCCTGAGCCTCGCCAGGGGCCTTCGGCCGGCCGTGGACACCACCAACGTCGTACCCATGCACGGAGGAGTGATCTGATGGCCGACGACAACGAAGCGATCACCTGCCCGTTCGACTTCAGCGAGGTCCTGGACTTCGACCCCGCCCTGGCCGACCTGATGCACCGCGGTTCCCCCACCCGCGTCAGGCTCAGCTACGGTGACGCCGACGCCTGGCTGGTCACCGGGTTCGAGGCCGTCAAGCAGGTCACCACCGACCACCGGCTCAGCCGGGCGGGCATCATCGGCACGGACTACCCGCGGATGACGCCGGAGCCCATCGTCTCCCCCGAGTCGATCAACGTGATGGATCCGCCGCAGAGCAGCCGCGTCCGCCACCTTGCCTCGCAGGCCTTCACCCAGCCGCACGTCGAGGCCATGCGGCACCGGATCGTCCGCCTCGCGGATCTCCTGCTGGACGAGATGGAGGAGGGCGGGTCGCCGGCGGACCTGGTCCGGCACCTCTCCGACCCGCTTCCCCAGCACACCATCATGGACCTCCTCGGCATCGAGCGGCCGGAATGGCCCCGCATCGAGGAGTCCGTGCACCAACTGCTCGAGGTCGGTCCGGACACCAAGGAGGCGGCCGCGGAGGCCAAGGCCGACCTCACGGCCTACTTCGGAAAACTCGTCGAACAGCGCCGGAACTCACCCGGCACGGACCTCATCAGCGCGATGGCCGCGGCACGGGACGGCCGCGAGCAGCTCGACGACAGGGAACTGGCCGTCATGGCGCTCATGCTGGCGCTCAGCGGCCAGGACACGGCGACCTGCGAGATCAGCAACATCGTGTACCTGCTCCTGACCCGTCCCGCGCTGATGGAGCACCTCCGGCGCCGGCCCGAGACCCTGACCGACGTCCTGCACGAGATGCTCCGCTACATCCCGTTCCGCAAAGGGGTCGGCATCCCCCGGGTGGCTCTCGAGGACGTGGAACTGGACGGTGTGCGGATCCGGGCGGGTGAATTCGTCCACGTGTCGTACCTGACGGCCAACCGTGATCCGGAACGCTTCCCGGATCCGGACGTCATCGACCCCGACCGGCCCAGCTCCCCCCACATGACGTTCGGGTGGGGCGGCCACCGGTGCATCGCGATGCCGCTGGCCATGGCGGAGCTCGAAGTGGCCGTCGGACGGCTCATCGAGCGCTTCCCCGGGCTGCGGCTCGCGGTGCCGCCCGAGGAGGTGCGGTGGGACACCGAGACGATCAGGCGGTTCCCACTGGAGCTGCCGGTGGCCTGGTAGGGAGCGTGCCCGGCCATGGGGAGCAGCGGGTGCGGTGAGGGACCTTCCGGACCTCTCCCGCACCCCCTGTCCCACCGCTGCCGGCCGCGTCTAGGCGAGATGCCCGACGGCTTTTGGCGTGGTCTCCTTCAGCTCCCCCTCCTCCAGCAGCAGCCAGCGGGTGATGCCGATCGACTCCAGGAACGGCAGGTCGTGGCTGGCCACGATCAGCGCCCCCTCGTACGACCCCAGGGCGGTGGTGAGCTGCCGCACGCTCGCCATGTCCAGGTTGTTCGTCGGCTCGTCCAGCATCAGCAACTGCGGGGCGGGCTCGGCCAGCATCAGCGCGGCCAGCGTCGCCCGGAAGCGTTCGCCGCCGGACAGGGTCGCCGCCTTCTGGTCGGCACGGGCGCCCCGGAACAGGAAGCGCGCCAGCCGCGCCCGGATCCGGTTGTCGGTGGCGCCCGGCGCGAACCGGGCCACGTTCTCGGCGACGCTGAGTTGGCCGTCGAGGACGTCCAGGCGCTGCGGCAGGAACCGCAGCGGGACGTGCGCCGTCGCCTCGCCCGCCACCGGCTCCAGCTCCCCGGCGACGGTGCGCAGCAACGTGCTCTTGCCCGCGCCGTTGCGCCCGATCAGCGCGATCCGCTCGGGGCCGTGCAGATCGAAACCCCGCTCGACGCGCGCGCCGTACACCAGCTCCAGGTCGCGCAGCGTGAGCACGGACCGGCCCGGCGGCACCGCCGTGTACGGCAGGTCGACGCGGATCTCGTCGTCGTCCCGCACGGCCTCCACCGCGTCGTCCAGCCGCTCCCTGGCCTCCGCGAGCTTCTCCTCGTGCATGAGGCGGTGCTTGCCCGCGGACTCCTGCGCCGCCCGCTTGCGCGCCTGCATGACGATCTTCGGCTCGCGCTTCTGCTCGTACATCTTCTGGCCGTACCGCTTGCGCCGGGCCAGTTTGACCTGCGCGTCGGCCAGTTCGCGCTTCTGCTTGCGCAGGTCGGACTCGGCGACGCGCACCATCCGCTCGGCCGCCTCCTGCTCGACGGCCAGGGCCTCCTCGTACGCCGAGAAGTTCCCGCCGTACCAGGTGATCTCGCCGGAACGCAGGTCGGCGATCTGGTCGACCAGGTCCAGCAGTTCGCGGTCGTGGCTGACCACGACCATCACCCCCGGCCAGGAGGCGACGGCCGCGTACAGCCGCCTGCGCGCGTACAGGTCGAGGTTGTTGGTGGGCTCGTCCAGCAGCAGGATGTCGGGCCGGCGCAGCAGCAGCGCGGCCAGGCGCAGGAGCACCGACTCGCCGCCCGAGAGCTCGCCGACGGTGCGGTCGAGCCCGACGTGGCCGAGGCCGAGTTCGCCGAGCGTGGCGAGGGCGCGCTCCTCGACGTCCCAGTCGTCGCCGACGGTCTCGAAGTGCTCCTCGGCCACGTCGCCCGCCTCGATGGCGTGCAGCGCGGCCCGCCGAGCGGCGATGCCGAGCGCCTCGTCGACGCGCAGCGCGGTGTCGAGCGTGACGTTCTGCGGGAGGTGACCGACCTCGCCGGCCACGCGGACGGTGCCGTCGGACGGGGTGAGCTGCCCGGCGATCAGTTTCAACAGGGTGGACTTTCCCGATCCGTTGACGCCGACGAGCCCGGTCCTGCCGGGACCGAAGGCGGCGTCGAGTCCCTCGAAGACGGGGGTGCCGTCGGGCCAGGCGAAGGCCAGGGACGTACAGGTGAGGGAACAGGTGGGGGAAGTGGACATACGGGGTCTCCGCGGTTGCTCGAAGCGGTCAGGGGCAAACGCGTATCGAGACACCGGGAGGCGGCGACCGCCGTCGGGCGAGGAAGGAGGAGCCGAGGGAGGACTCGGGCATGAGAAAAGCCCTGCTCCGCAAGGACGGCTCGAACGCCGAGGTCGCACGCTCGCGCACACACGTGACGTGTGTGACGCGGTGTCTCAGGACCTCAGACGAGCAACGTCCTTCTCCAATCGGCGGCAACAGAAGCGCTGAAAAGCGTAGGAGGGGCCGGGTGGGCTGTCAACGTTTTATCCGGCCCGGTCTCACGGCCCCAAGGAGGCCCCGTGTCCAACGGCCCGCTCTCACCGCCCGCCCGGCTCTGCCTGCTGGCCTGGGACCCCGCCCGGCCCGGCGCCACCGCCACCGCCCGGATCCAGCACCTGGTGCGCGCCGGGGCGCTCACCGAACTGGCCCGGCGCGGCCTGCTCACCGACGACGAGGGCATCGCCACCCCCGTCGACCTGGACTCCCGCACCGGGGACGCCGTCCTCGACGGGCTGCTGGACCTCGTTCGCGAGTCGCTGCCGCACCGCTGGCGGACGTGGGTGCGGCTGCACGCGCGGGTCACCTACGACGCGGTCCGGGAGCAGTTGGTGGCCGAGGGGTACCTGCGCGCGGAGAAGAAGCGCGTCCTCGGCGTGTTCCCGTCCGTGGAGTACGTCCTGGCGCGGGTCGCCGTGGCGCAGGCGCTCCGGGAGGAGACGCGGTACGTCCTTCAGGGCCCGGTACCGGTCGGGGAGGTCTCCGAGCGGGACGCGGCCGTGGCCGCGCTGGCGGCCGCGGCGGGACTGCGCGCCCTCGGCCCGCCCGGAACCGGTGCGCGCCGGGAAGGCCGGGTCGCGGAGCTGACCGAGCGCGGCGGGGCGGCGGCACCCGGGCTGCGGAGGATCGTGGGCGAGGTGTGGGGCACGGTGAGCGCGGAGACCGCGCGTGCCGTGGCGTCGGCGGGCGGCTGAGACGGACCGGTCGGGTCCACATCCCTGCCGCGTCGGGGCCGGCACGGGGCCCGCCGCGGCCGGGTCGGGCGAGCCGCAGCCGCCAGGCCGGTGGTCGCGGCCCGGCGGCGCCCGCCTCCTCGACGGGCCGGGTGCCGGCGCCCGGCCCGCGGCGCGGCGCTGGGCGCGGCCGACGGCGACCGCCCGGACCGCGGTGTTCCGGCGCCGGCCGCCGTGGCCGGCGTCAGAACGTCCCGCGCATCAGCTCCGCGAGGTCGTGGTCCAGGTCCAGCTGGAGGTGCTCCAGGCCGACGGGCACCAGCTCGCTGCTGGCCTGGAGGAACCGGCGCAGCTCGCCCGAGCGCACGTGGATCACGGCGGTACCCTCGGGCGCGTGGAACTCCAGGACGGTGCGGTCGTACCCGTACGGGCGCACCCGCACGTCGCCGTGGCCGTCCGGCTCCCGCATCCCCGCGATGAGCAGCTCGCGGGAGAAGGTCCAGCAGACCTCCACGCCCTCGAGGGTGGCCGGGGCCGGGAAGGTCATGCGGACGGCGAACGGGTCGCTCCGGTCGTAGTGCAGCGTGGCGGGAATGCTCGGCATGCGCGGCGCGGCGGCGACGAGGCGCGCCTCGACGGGCTGCTCGATGACGGTGGACAACGCCTTGCTCCCTCGTGACGGCTGGACGGGCTTTCGGGGCGGTGCGGGCCGGGCACTGGAAGAGACGACGGAATCAGCCGATCCGTGCACACGACGACCGAGTGACCTCTGTCACCGCCTTCATGCCCGGGAGTGGCACGGCTCTTCTCGCGGGCACCGATGGGCACTTGCGGCTCGCACGCCACGCGCGCGTGCCGTCCCCGGTCCTCTGGACGGCGTCGGGGCGGTGGGCTGGCTTCGCCCGCCATGAGGCGCTTGGGGAACACGCGAGGCACGGCACGGTCCGCCCGAACCCGCGGCGGGCGTACGACACGGGCGGTGACTGCGGGCGCGGTGTGCGCGGCGGCGCTGGCCGCGCTGACGGCCGTACCGGCTCGGGCGCACCAGCAGCCGCACTGGGACGTGAAGGACACCGGGGTGTCCGACGTCCGGTTCCGGGGGCTCGCGGCCGTCAGCCGGCACACCGCCTGGGTGGCGGGCACGCGGGGCACCGTCCTGCGCACGGCCGACGGCGGCGCCACCTGGCGGGACGTGTCACCGCCGGGCGCCGAGGAGCTGCAGTTCCGGGACATCGAGGCCTTCGACGCCCGCCGGGCCGTGGTGCTGGCCATCGGTGAGGGCGAGGCGTCCCGCGTGTACCGCACCGACGACGGCGGGGCGACCTGGACCGAGTCCTTCCGCAACACCGACGCGCGGGCGTTCTACGACTGCCTCACCTTCTTCGACCGCCGTCACGGACTCGCCATGAGCGACCCGGTGGACGGGAAGTTCCGCATCCTGTCCACCAGCGACGGCGGGCGCTCCTGGAAGGTGCTGCCGAGCAGGGGCATGCCGGCCGCGCTGGAGGGCGAGGCCGGGTTCGCCGCCGGCGGCCAGTGCCTGGTCGCGTCCGGACCCGGGGACGTCTGGCTGGCCACCGGCGGCGCGGAACGCGCGCGCGTGCTGCACTCCGGCGACCGGGGCCTCACCTGGTCGGCCTCCGACGCCCCGGTCCCGGCGGGCGACCCGGCCCGGGGCGTCTTCGCCCTCGCCTTCCGCGACCGCGCCCACGGCCTCGCGGTCGGCGGCGACTTCCGCCCCGACCAGCCCTCCCCAAAGGCGGCGGCGCGCACCGGCGACGGCGGCCGTACCTGGCGGACCGCGGACCGCCCACCGTCCTCCTACCGGTCCGGCGTCACCTGGCTCCCGCACAGCCGCGGCGCCGCTCTCGCGGTCGGCCCCACCGGCACCGACCTCACCACGGACGGCGGCCACACCTGGCGCACCGTCGACACGGGGTCGTACGACACCGTGGACTGCGCCCCGGGCCCGGGCTGTTGGGCCGCCGGCGAGCGGGGGCGGGTCGCCCGCCTCGAGCGTTGACGTCGCGCGAGGCCGGGTGTTTGTCCGTAACGTGGGTATCCGTTCGCTGTACGTGAGAGGAAGTGAGCGGACATGCCACGCGGTTCGAGCTCCAAACGGGAGCGGCAGTACGAGCACATCAAGGACAGCGCCGAGGACCGTGGCGAGAGCACCGGCCGTGCCAAGGAGATCGCCGCGCGGACGGTGAACAAGGAGCGCGCCCGGTCCGGCGAGTCGAAGACCGCCGGCCGTACGTCCACGAAGGACAAGTCGCCCGGCGAGCGGGGCGGCCGGCGGTCCGGATCGCGGCAGGGCTCGCAGGGGCCCACCTACGACGAGCTCTACCAGGAGGCCAAGCGCCGGGACGTCCACGGCCGTTCGCACATGAACAAGGGTGAGCTCCAGCGCGCGCTGGGCAAGTGAGCCGTATTCCTAGGGGAGCGTCTCCCGGTACGGCTCCAGGGTCGGTGCCGTCTTCGTGGCGATGAACTCGGTGACGCGGTACGCGCACACACCGGCCTTGACGAACGGGTCGCCCGCGGTGATCTCCTCGATCCGCGCACGGTCTTCCGCGACGGCGACGATCACTCCGCCGTCGCGGGGTTCCTTGCGCCCGGACGCCAGGAACACCCCCTGGGCGTAGAGGTCGTCGAGCCACACCACGTGGTCCGGCAGCACGGCGTCCACGGCGTCGAGCGGGGCGGTGTAGGAGAGCTCCAGTATGAACATGATCATGAGCGTACTCCGCACCCCTTAGGCTGGGGCCACCATGACGACCGTGACCGTGCAGATCCCCGCAGGCTGGCCCGCGACCGAGGAGCAGGCCCGCGCCGTCCAGGACGAACTGCGGGCGCGGGTGGTGCTCGACGAGCCCGGCCCGCCGCCCGGCACGGGCCGGGTGACCGGAGTGGACGTCGCCTACGACGACGAACGCGACGTCGTCGCGGCGGCGGCCGTCGTGCTGGACGCCTCGACCCTCGCCGTGGTCGCCGAGGCGAGGGCCGTCGGACGGATCTCCTTCCCCTACGTGCCGGGCCTCCTCGCCTTCCGGGAGATCCCGACCGTCCTCGCCGCCCTGGAGGCGCTGCCCTGCCCGCCCGGCCTGGTCGTCTGCGACGGCTACGGCCTGGCCCACCCGCGCCGCTTCGGCCTGGCGAGCCACCTCGGCGTGCTGACCGGCCTGCCCACGATCGGCGTGGCCAAGAACCCGTTCACCTTCACGTACGACGACCCGGACGCGCCGCGCGGCAGCATGTCCCCGCTGCTCGCCGGTGCCGAGGAGGTCGGGCGTGCCGTCCGGACGCGCGACGCGGTCAAGCCGGTCTTCGTCTCCGTCGGCCATCGCGTGAGCCTCGACAACGCCTGCGCGCACACCCTGGCGCTGGCTCCCGCCTACCGCCTGCCGGAGACGACCCGCAGGGCCGACGCCCTGTGCCGTGCGGCCCTGCGGGCGGCCACCCCCTACCCGGCCTGACCCTCGACGCTCCAGCGGCCCACCTCCTGGTACGCCGAGTCGTGGATCGCCGAGGCGTCGCCGGCGCGCAGCTCGTAGTGGCGCAGGTTGCCGCCCCAGTACCGCAGGATCCGCTGGAGCTCGCCCACGGGGTCCTCGGCGAGCGCGCCCTCGTCCATGGTGACTTCGAGAAGGAACTTCATGCCTTCAAGGGTTTCATTGAACTCCTTGTTGGCACTTTGCCGTGCTCGATCGCCGCCGGCGGCCTCCCGGGGCGGGGAAACCCCCCAATCGCGGGTGAGGGCCCCTGGTGCGCGTCTGAGTATCCGTACGGATGTGCCCCCGCCGTCGCGGCGGCAGGCTGGTCCGCATGACGACGCACCGTGCACCCCAGCGCCCCGCCCAGCAGCCCGTCCGGCCCGTGGAGCGGGCCGTGGTGGCGGGGCTGCTGCTCGCCGGGGTGGTGGGACTGGCCTGGATCGGTGCCATGGCCTTCACGATCGCCGCCTGGTCCGGGTAGCCGGCGCGTCAGCGGGTCGCGACCACCCGGAAGCGGATCCCGGCCGCCCGCAGGCGCTCGGTCAGCGCGTCGCCCATCGCCGCCGCCGTCGTGACCTGACCGGCGGTGGGCGGCAGGTCGTCGAGGGCGAGGGACAGCGCCGCCTCGGCGAACATCTTCGCCGTCTCGTCGTACCCGGGATCACCGCCCGCGACCTCGGTGAACACCCGGCGGCCGCCGCCCTCGCCCACGAAGCGCACCCGGAACCAGCTCTCGGCACGCTTCTGCGGGCTCGGCCCGGCGCCGGGCTCCAGCAGGGCGGACAGCCGGCGCCGCACCGGTGGGACCTGGGCCGCGGCCACCAGCGCGCCCACGGCCGCCACCCCGCCCACCGCGACGGGCAGGTGCCGGACGGCCGCGTAGTGCCGGTAGCGGAAGTCGGGGCCGTAGCGCTCCAGCGCCGTGGCGGAGCGCCGCACGATCCGCGCATCGATGGTCGGCAGCGGCAGCGCCCAGGCTCCCACCTCCCCGGCGAACCGCGGGGCGCCCGTCGGCGTCACCGCCCGGCGGCCCACCAGCCGCGGTTCGTGGCGCCGCCGGTCCCGCGCCGCCGCCCGCATCTGCCGGCCGCGCGCGAACTGACCCAGGGCGGAGGCGAACGTACCGCCCGAGAAGGACGCGTCGGCCGTCACGAAGCCGTCGACGGTCAGCGGCACGCCCTCCGGCAGTTGCCGCACCGTGAAGTACACGCCCAGGTCGTGCGGTACGGAGTCGAATCCGCAGGCGTGCACCAGCCGCGCACCGGTCTCCCGCGCCCGTGCGTCATGGCGCACGTACATCAGGTCCACGAACTCGGGTTCACCGGTCAGGTCGAGGTAGTCCGTGCCGGTGTCCGCGCAGGCGGCGACCAGGTCCTCGCCGTACCGGACGTACGGACCCACCGTGGTGGCCACCACATGCGCCCGCTCGGCGAGTTCGCGCAGCGAGGCCGGATCGGACACGTCCGCGCGCAGCACGCCGACGTCCGCCGAGCCGGGCAGCCGCTCGCGCAGCCGCCGCAGCCTCTCCTCGTCGCGGCCGGCGATCGCCCAGCGCAGCCCGTCGGGCGTGTGCGCGGCGAGGTACTCGGCGGTGAGCTCGCCGACGAAGCCCGTCGCCCCGAAGAGCACGATGTCGTACGGCCGGTCCGACCTGTTTAGCCTGCTCATGACATCCCGCCTGCTCATGACACCCCTTCGTCATCCGTTGACAACCCGTCGGCCACCCCGCCGGCGAACCCGTCGGCGGGCCGTGGGTCCACAGCGCGCGCCGTTGCCGGTGGCTGAGGCTAGCGTGAGGAGAGCCGAGCCCGACGACGAGCCCGGCCCGATTGGCCAAGCGCTTGCTCGCCGGGTCTTGTGCCCAGTGGAACACGTTCTTAGCATCACGAGTGTTACATCAGTTGTGTCACAGAGCTGGGGGCTCGATGACAGAGGCGAAGACGCCGGGTGACGGCCCGCTCAGCGGCGTGCGCGTGGTCGAACTGGCCGGCATCGGCCCCGGGCCCTTCGCGGCCATGCTCCTCGCCGACCTGGGCGCCGACGTCGTCCGGGTCGACCGCCCCGGCGGACCCGGTCTCGCGGTCGACCCCGCCCACGACGTCACCAACCGCAACAAGCGCTCGGTGATCGTCGACCTCAAGTCACCCGACGGACCGGACCGGGTCCTGGACCTCGCCGCCCGCGCCGACGTCCTGATCGAGGGCTACCGCCCGGGCGTCGCCGAGCGCCTCGGCGTCGGCCCCGCGCCCTGCCACGCCCGCAACCCCCGCCTCGTCTACGGCCGCATGACCGGGTGGGGCCAGGACGGCCCGCTCGCCCGGCGCGCCGGACACGACATCGGGTACATCGCGCTCACCGGAACCCTCGGCATGATCGGCGCCCCCGACGGACCGCCGGTCGTCCCGGCCAACCTGCTCGGCGACTACGCGGGTGGCTCCCTCTACCTGGTCGTCGGCATCCTCGCCGCCCTGCACCACGCGCGTGCGACCGGCACCGGCCAGGTCGTGGACGCCGCCATCGTGGACGGCGCCGCCCACCTCTCCGCGATGATCCACGGCATGCTCGCCGCCCGCGGCTGGCAGGACCGGCGCGGCACCAACCTCCTCGACGGCGGCTGCCCCTTCTACGGCACCTACGAGACCGCCGACGGCCGGTACGTGGCGGTCGGCGCCCTGGAGCCGCAGTTCTACGCCGAGTTCATGAAGCTCCTCGGCATCCCGGACCAGGCACCGGCCCGCGACGACCCGGCCCGCTGGGGCGAGCTGCGCGAGGCGATCGCCGCCCGCTTCAAGGCCCGCACCCGGGACGAGTGGACAGCCGCCTTCGAGGGCTCCGACGCGTGCGTGGCGCCCGTCCTGTCGCTGCGCGAGGCCCCGCACCACCCGCACCTCGCCGCCCGCGGCACCTTCACCGACCACGGCGGCATCACCCAGCCGGCCCCCGCGCCCCGTTTCTCCGCGACACCCACCGCCGTCCGCACCGGACCCGCCCGACCGGGCGCCGACCAGGAGGCCGTGACCCGCGACTGGGACCTGCCCGGCCTCCCGGCCGACGCCTCCGGCCTCCCGGCCGACGCCTCCGGCCTCCCGGCCGACGCCTCCGGCCTCCCGGCCGACGCCTCCGGCCTCCCGGCCGACGCCTCCGGCCTCCCGGCCGACGCCTCCGGCCTCCCGGCCGATGCCCCCGGCCCCCCGGCCGACGCCCTCGAACCCTCAGTGGACAACCCTCAGTGAAAGGCCTGCCAGTGACCACCGAAGCGTACGTGTACGACGCGATCCGCACCCCGCGCGGACGCGGCAAGGCGAACGGCGCCCTGCACGGCACGAAGCCCGTCGACCTGGTCGTCGGCCTCATCCACGAGATCCGCGCCCGCTTCCCGGGACTCGACCCGGCCGCCGTCGACGACATCGTGCTCGGCGTCGTCGGCCCCGTCGGCGACCAGGGCTCCGACATCGCCCGCATCGCCGCCATCGCCGCCGGACTGCCGGACACCGTGGCGGGCGTCCAGGAGAACCGCTTCTGCGCCTCCGGTCTGGAGGCCGTCAACCTGGCCGCCGCCAAGGTGCGCTCCGGCTGGGAGGACCTGGTCCTCGCGGGCGGCGTCGAGTCCATGTCCCGGGTGCCGATGGCCTCGGACGGCGGCGCCTGGTTCAACGACCCGATGACCAACCTCGCCACCAACTTCGTCCCCCAGGGCATCGGCGCCGACCTGATCGCCACCATCGAGGGCTTCTCGCGCCGCGACGTCGACGAGTACGCGGCCCTCTCCCAGGAGCGCGCGGCCACCGCCTGGAAGGAGAACCGCTTCGAGCGGTCCGTCGTGCCGGTCAGGGACCGCGGCGGCCTCACCGTCCTCGACCACGACGAGCACCTGCGCCCCGGCACCACCGCCGACTCCCTCGCGAAGCTCAAGCCCTCGTTCGCCGACATCGGCGAACTCGGCGGCTTCGACGCCGTGGCGCTGCAGAAGTACCACTGGGTCGAGAAGATCGACCACGTCCACCACGCGGGCAACTCCTCCGGCATCGTGGACGGCGCCTCCCTGGTCGCCATCGGCTCCAAGGAGGTCGGCGAACGCCACGGTATGACGCCGCGCGCCCGGATCGTCTCCGCCGCCGTCTCCGGCTCCGAGCCCACCATCATGCTCACCGGCCCCGCCCCGGCCACCCGCAAGGCCCTCGCCAAGGCCGGGCTGACCATCGACGACATCGACCTCGTCGAGATCAACGAGGCGTTCGCCGCGGTCGTCCTGCGCTTCGCCAAGGACATGGGCCTGTCCCTGGACAAGGTCAACGTCAACGGCGGCGCCATCGCCCTCGGCCACCCGCTCGGCGCCACCGGCGCGATGATCCTCGGCACGCTCGTCGACGAACTGGAGCGCCAGGACAAGCGCTACGGCCTCGCCACCCTGTGCGTGGGCGGCGGCATGGGCATCGCCACCGTCGTCGAGCGCATCTGAATCCCCGGCGGAACCCGGACCGAGACTTCTACGGAGACCCTGTCATGACCGAGAGCACCACCATCCGCTGGGAACAGGACGACACCGGCGTCGTCACCCTCGTCCTCGACGACCCCGCCCAGTCCGCGAACACCATGAACCAGGCGTTCCGCGAGTCCCTGGCGGTGATCACCGACCGTCTGGAGGCCGAGAAGGACTCGATCCGCGGCGTCGTCGTCACCTCCGCCAAGAAGACCTTCTTCGCCGGCGGCGACCTGCGCGACCTGATCCGCGTCACCCCCGAGACCGCCCAGGACCTCTTCGACGGCGGCATGGCGATCAAGCGGAACCTGCGCCGCATCGAGACCCTCGGCAAGCCCGTCGTCGCCGCCATGAACGGCGCCGCGCTCGGCGGCGGCTACGAGATCGCCCTCGCCTGCCACCACCGCGTCGCCCTCGACGCCCCCGGCTCCAAGATCGGCTGTCCCGAGGTCACCCTCGGCCTGCTCCCCGGAGGCGGCGGCGTCGTCCGCACCGTCCGGATGCTCGGCATCACCGACGCCCTGCTCAAGGTGCTCCTCCAGGGCACGCAGTACACCCCGCGCCGCGCCCAGGAGAACGGCCTGGTCGACGAGGTCGCCGACACCCGGGAGGACATGCTCGCCAAGGCCCGCGCCTTCATCGACGCCCACCCGGAGTCCGCCCAGCCCTGGGACCGGCCCGGCTACCGCATCCCCGGCGGCACCCCCGCCCACCCGAAGTTCGCGGCCAACCTGCCCGCCTTCCCCGCCAACCTGCGCAAGCAGACCAACGGCGCCCCCTACCCGGCGCCGCGGGGCATCATGGCCGCCGCCGTCGAGGGCTCCCAGGTCGACTTCGAGACCGCCCAGGTCATCGAGGCCCGCTACTTCGTGGAGCTGGCCGCGGGGCAGACCTCGAAGAACATGATCCAGGCGTTCTTCTTCGACCTCCAGGCCGTCAATTCCGGCGCCAACCGCCCGAAGGGCGTCGAGCCGCGCCAGGTCCGCAGGGTCGCCGTCCTCGGTGCCGGCATGATGGGCGCCGGCATCGCCTACTCGTGCGCCCGTGCGGGTATCGACGTCCTCCTCAAGGACGTCTCCCTGGAGGCCGCTGTCAAGGGCAAGGGCTACTCCGAGAAGCTGTGCGCCAAGGCCGTCGCCAAGGGCCGCACGACCCAGGAGAAGGCCGACGCGCTGCTCGCCCGGATCACACCCACCGCCGAGGCCGCCGACCTGGGCGGCTGCGACGCGGTCATCGAGGCCGTCTTCGAGGACACCTCCCTCAAGCACAAGGTGTTCCAGGAGATCCAGGACGTCGTCGCGCCCGACGCGCTGCTCTGCTCCAACACCTCCACGCTCCCCATCACGGCCCTCGCCGAGGGCGTCGAGCGCCAGGCCGACTTCATCGGGCTGCACTTCTTCTCGCCGGTCGACAGGATGCCGCTCGTCGAGATCATCAAGGGCGGGCGGACGGGCGACGAGGCGCTGGCCCGCGCCTTCGACCTGGTCCGGCAGATCAAGAAGACGCCGATCGTCGTCAACGACTCGCGCGGCTTCTTCACCTCCCGGGTCATCGGCCACTTCATCAACGAGGGCGTGGCGATGGTCGGCGAGGGCGTCGAGCCCGCCTCCGTCGAGCAGGCGGCGGCCCAGGCGGGCTACCCGGCCAAGGTGCTGTCCCTGATGGACGAACTGACGCTCACCCTGCCGCGCAAGATCCGGAGCGAGACCAGGCGGGCCGTGGAGGAGGCGGGCGGCACCTGGACCGCGCACCCCGCCGAGGCCGTCATCGACCGCATGGTGGACGAGTTCGAACGCCCCGGCCGCAGCGGGGGCGCCGGCTTCTACGAGTACGGGGACGACGGCAGGCGGACCCGCCTGTGGCCGGGGCTGCGGGAACACTTCACCAAGCCCGGGTACCGGATCCCGTTCCGGGACATGCAGGAGCGGATGCTCTTCTCCGAGGCGCTGGACACCGTCCGGCTGCTGGAGGAGGGCGTGCTGACCTCCGTCGCCGACGCCAACATCGGCTCGATCTTCGGCATCGGCTTCCCCGGCTGGACCGGGGGCGTCCTCCAGTACATCAACGGCTACGAGGCCTACGCCGGGGCAGGCGCCGGCCTGCCCGGCTTCGTGGCCCGCGCGCGTGAGCTCGCCGACCGCTACGGCGACCGCTTCACGCCGCCCGCGCTGCTGGTGGAGAAGGCCGACAAGGGAGAGGTCTTCACCGACGGCCGCTGAGGAGGCGCCTCAGTCCTCGCCGCCACGGTCGAGCCACTCCCGCAGCTCCTCGCGCAACGACCGCTGGAACGTGGTCAGCAGCGCCTGCACCACGAGCGGGTGCATGTGGGCGGACAGGGACCGCACGTCCCGCGCGTCGCGTTCGGCGACCGCGTCGCGCAGCAGCCGCGACAGGTCCCGGGCGGCCGCGCGGGAGTGCTCGAGGAGAGCCGTACGGGCGGCGAGGACCGTGTCGGGGGACAGGGGGACGTCGAGCAGTTCGACGCCGAGGCGCAGCAGCCCGGTGTCGACGCGGTAGGCCTCCGGCGTGTCCCCGTCGCGCGTGACGATGTCCATCGCCGCCAGCCGCTCGACCTCCTCGTCGGTCAGCGGGCGGCCCGCTCGCCGGCCCAGCTCCTCGCGCGTGACGGTCTCCACCGCCTCCGGCGCCCAGGAGGCCACCACCGCGCGGTGCAGCGCGAGGCCGTGGGCGTTCAGGTCGGGCGGCAGCCGCTTCAGGTACCGCTCGATCGCGGCCAGCGTCATGCCCTGGTGCTGCAACTCCTCGATCAGCGCCAGCCGGGCCAGGTGCTCCCCGCCGTAGTGCCCCACCCGGCGCGGGCCGATCGTCGGCGGCGGCAGCAGGCCCTTGGTGCCGTAGAAGCGGACCGTGCGCACCGTGACGCCGGCCCGCGCGGCCAGCTCGTCGATCGTGAGGGTCGGCTCCTCGGCGTCGGTCGTCGTCATGTGCAGCAGTATCGCTGTTCCACCAATGCTGTGACACCCAACGTGACACCTGCCGTGACACCTCTTGTGCATCACGTGGAGACGGCCGAGGGATCCTGTGAGAAGTCACGCTCTGTGACATGAGCCACCGCGTAGGAACGCTGCGTCGTGGGAAGGTGCTGCCTTGGTCTGTGCCGCGAAGGGTGGTGCGGGCCTAGTCACTGTACGGACGACCCGGGCGCACCCTGCCCGGGCGCACCAGAGAGTGGAACCACCCGTGAGCAAGGACGCCGTCGACACGGCACAGGTCGCCGCCCACCCCCAGGCGACCGGGACCATCCCCGCGGACGCGGGCGACGCCGGTTACAGCAAGGACCTCAAGGCCCGCCACGTCAACATGATCGCCATCGGCGGGGCGATCGGCACCGGCCTCTTCCTCGGCGCCGGCGGGCGCCTGCGCGACGCGGGCCCGGCGCTCGCGATCGCCTATCTCGTCTGCGGAGTCTTCGCCTTCTTCGTCGTCAGGGCGCTCGGCGAGCTCGTGCTCTACCGGCCCTCCTCCGGGTCCTTCGTGTCGTACGCGCGCGAGTTCCTCGGCGAGAAGGGCGCCTACGTCGCCGGCTGGATGTACTTCCTGAACTGGTCGACGACCGGAATCGCGGACATCACCGCGATCGCGCTCTACACGCACTACTGGAGCATGTTCACGAGCATCCCGCAGTGGGTGCTCGCCCTGATCGCCCTCGCGGTGGTCCTGGCCGTGAACCTCATCTCGGTCAAGATCTTCGGTGAGATGGAGTTCTGGTTCGCGATCGTCAAGGTCGCCACCCTGGTCGGCTTCATGCTGATCGGCATCTTCCTCCTGGCGACCCAGCACGACGTGGGCGGCCACACACCGGGCGTGGGCATGATCACCGACCACGGCGGCATCCTCCCGCACGGCGTGATGCCCGTCGTCCTCGTGATGCAGGGCGTGATCTTCGCGTACGCCGCCCTGGAGCTGGTGGGCGTCGCCGCCGGGGAGACCGCCGAGCCCGAGAAGGTCGTCCCGCGCGCGGTGAACTCGATCATGTGGCGCGTCGCCCTGTTCTACGTCGGCTCGGTCGTCCTGCTCGCCCTGCTGCTGCCGAGCTCGCTCTACTCCGGTGACCAGAGCCCGTTCGTCACCGTCCTGTCCAAGATCGGCGTCCCCGCGGCCGGCGACGTGATGAACCTCGTGGTCCTGACGGCCGCGATGTCGTCCCTGAACTCCGGCCTCTACTCCACCGGCCGCATCCTGCGCTCCATGGCGATGGCGGGATCCGCGCCCAGGTTCACCCGGGTGATGAGCCGCAGCCAGGTCCCCTACGGCGGCATCCTGCTGACCTGCGGCATCTGCGTCCTCGGCGTCGGTCTGAACTACCTGGTGCCGAGCCAGGCCTTCGAGATCGTGCTGAACGTCGCCTCCCTGGGCATCATCAGCACCTGGGTGATCATCATGATCTGCCACCTGGTCTTCGTCCGCCGGGCGCGCGCGGGCCTGGTCGCCCGGCCGCACTTCCGCCTGCCCGGCAGCCCGGTCACGGAGATCGCCACGATCGCCTTCCTGCTGGCCTGTCTCGGCATGATGTGGAACGACCCCGACGTCGGCCGCAAGACCCTGCTGCTCATCCCGGTGATCGCGGTCATGCTGGTCGCGGGCTGGTTCGGTGTCCGCCGCCGGGTGGCGCAGAACGCCGGGCAGGAGCCGTCCACGCTCACCAAGTAGCCCGGCCGCACCGCGGGTGCCAGGAGAGCACCTGAGGTGCCGGGAGAGCACCTGAGGTGCCGGCAAGCACGGAAGGTGCCGGGACAGCCCCAGGTCAGGCCCACTGTCAGTGGTGAGGCCTAGGGTGGCGTCATGTCGGAGATCAGGTATGTCCGCGGTGACGCCACCGTTCCGTCGGTCAAGGGCGTCAAGATGATCGCCCATGTCTGCAACGACATCGGCGGCTGGGGCAAGGGCTTCGTCCTGGCCCTGTCGCGCCGCTGGCCGGAGCCGGAGGCGGCCTACCGCGCGTGGCACCGCGACCGCGCGTCGAACGACTTCACCCTGGGCGCCGTCCAGTACGTCCGGGTCGAGCCGTACGTGTGGGTGGCCAACATGATCGGCCAGCGCGGTGTCAGAACCGGCAGCAAGGGCGCCCCCGTGCGCTACGAGGCGATCGGCACGGCCCTCGGCCTCCTCGCCGGCAAGGCCGCCGAGCTGAACGCGTCCGTGCACATGCCCCGCATAGGCTGCGGCCTGGCCGGCGGCAAGTGGTCCCGCGTCGAGCCGCTGATCACCGAGCGCCTCGCGCGGCGAGGCGTCCCCGTGACCGTCTACGACCACGGGGACGCCGCCTGACCTGCCGGTCAGTGCCTGTGCTCGTGCTCGTGCACGTTGTTCGTCGCGGCGATCTTCTGCCACGACCGGGGCCGCACGGGCGTGTCCGACACCTTGGCGAGGGACGCCGCGCGCGCCGCCGGCGCGTCCGGCTTCGACGGCTGGAACAGCCAGGTGTCGAACAGCGCGGCCAGCGGCCTGCCGGACACCTCCTCGGCGTAGCGCCGGAAGTCGGCGACCGACGCGTTGCCGTGGGCGTACCGCTGCGGCCAGCCCTTCAGGACCTCGAAGAAGGCCTCGTCGCCGATCTCGTTGCGCAGCGCCTGGACGGCCAGCGCGCCCCGGTCGTAGACCGCGGTGTGGAACTGGTTCTCCGGGCCGGGGTCACCGGGCCGCACCGTCCAGAACGGGTCGTCGGCCGGGTGCGAGGCGTACACGTAGTCGGCCAGCTCCTGCGCCGTGCCCTCGCCCTCGTGCTCGGACCACAGCCACTGGGCGTACCGCGCGAAGCCCTCGTTGATCCAGATGTCCTTCCAGCCGCGCACGGACACCAGGTCGCCGTACCACTGGTGGGCCAGCTCGTGGACGACGACGGAGACGTTCGAGCCGTTCGCGAACTGCCGCGGGCTGTAGAACGGCCGGGTCTGCGTCTCCAGCGCGTACCCGGTGTCCGTGTTCGGCACGTACCCGCCGAGCGCGTTGTAGGGGTAGGGCCCGAAGTACCCGCTCAGCCAGTCGGCGACCTCCCCGGTCCGCTCCACGCTGGCGCGCGCCGCGCCGTCGTGCGCGCCGAGGTCCTTGCTGTAGGCGTTGACGACCGGGATGCCGCTCTCGGTCGTGCCGGTGGTGAGGTCGAACCTCCCGACCGCCAGCGTGGCGAGGTAGGTGGCCTGCGGTTTGTCGGACCGCCAGTTGAACCGGGTCCAGCCGAGCCGCGAGCTCGCCGACTGGAGCGTGCCGTTGGAGACGGCCTGGGTGCCGTCCGGGACCTGCACCGACACGTCGTAGGTGGCCTTGTCGAGCGGGTGGTCGTTGCTGGGGAACCACCGAGATAGGTGCCTGAACGGTACTGGAAGGGACTCTGACCTGCGTCGCAATCGACGCCCACTCGGCGACTGGGAAAGGAGTGGGAAACCGGCTAGCTTTCCGCCCGCCGCACCTGCTCCTGTAGACGCTCCCACCGCTCCTGCAGCGTCTTCATGATGGCACGCTCCATCGCCACCGTCACGGAGCTGTAGGTGCCCTCGACGCCGGGCACCTCGTGTCCCATCCGGGATTCCACTGCGAACCTGGGGTGCCCGTCCTCGTCCAGCCACGCCTTGTGCCCATGCCGGATCAGGTACATGCGCTTACCCGCCCAGTCGGGTACGGGGGCAATCGCCGACCGCTTACCCGCGTTGATTCCGTAGCCCCTCGTCCTCGCCTCGGCACCTTTGGAGATGGGGAACCAGTAGCTCTTGGAGAACGGAGCCGCCTTCAAGTTCCCGCCCCCGACGGCCGGGAACACCCACTGGTTGGTGTGAGAGTCGAGAAGCTTCTCGAGCATGTCGGCGAGGAACGGCGGCACCACCAGGGTCCTGTACGAGTAGTACTTCGGTGGCACCTCCGCCACCGCGTTGCCCTGTTCCTGCTGCACCTGCTGCTGCACGCGGATCGCCGGCATGAGCCCTTCGCCCTTGCCGTAGCGGAGCAGGTCCTCGTCGTACCGCTCTTCATCGTCCGGGTCCGGCCGCGGATCGCTGGCCGGCCAGTTCGGGTAGCAGTACTCGCGCCGCAGCCCGAAGAGTTCTCCCGGGCGCATCCCGGTCATGGCCATCGTCCAGATCATCACGTAGCCGGTGTAGCCGCAGACGATCTCGGCGTTGCGCGCCAACTGGTCGATCGACGCGATGTCCATGTCGCGCTTGCGTTCGCGCTGCGTCTTCTTGACGTACCGGCCGCGCTTCCGCTTCCGCTCCACGGGGGAGACCTTGATGAGCCGCGGGACCGCGTCGTCGAGGATCATCCCCAGCACCGTCATCACGTTGGCGGCGCTGGCGGGGGACGGCAGCTTCCGGTGGATGTGCTTGCGGAACGCCCGGTAGGCGATGACATCGATCTCGCTGACTGCTTTTCCGTGGAAGTACGGCCGGATGTGCCGGTTGATGATCGACTTGTAGCCCTTGCGTGTCGTGTACGTGTGATCGGTCGCAGAGAACCAGTCGTCGATCCAGTCGGACATCAGCGTCGCGCCGTCACGGTTCGAGATGCCCGTGCCGTGACGCAGCTCGTACAGCTTGTCCTGACCGTGCTGGAAGGCCTCGTCCTCGTCGGTGAATCCGCCCTTGGACTCGAAGCGTTTGCGACCGTCGTCGTGATACTCGCCGGACCACCACTTCACGCGGCAAGTCCCGCCGCGCCATTCGGTGTAGACGTCCTGCGCGCGTCTGGCCATGTCGCCCCCTGCTGCTGTCGGTGCGGCGCGGTAGTCCGGCAGGCACCCCTGCCGCCGGACCTCCGCGTCGTCATGATCTCAGCCTTGCTGCCCCAGGGGGCAGTTCGGGCAGTGACCACATTCACCACCGAGGTCCCGCACCATCTCCCGCATCGAGGCCTGGACTTCGGGCCGGTCGCGGATCTGGCGTGGGACTACACAGACGATCCCTGCATCGGTACGGACCGCTGTCCCGTCGAACGTGGGCCCGTAGTCGACTATGAGCGCGTCTCTTTGCTGCATGGCTCCCCCTGTGTGTCGCCTGGAAGGGAAGCCTCCGAGGACGTGCTACGACTGTGCCACGTTTGGGACCAGTTGGGACTGAAGTGGCACGAGAGATGCGTATTACAAGTCGATAAACTCAAATGGTTGTACTTCGATCGAGTGAACTTGAGCTAAATCAGCCCCCGCTCGCGCAAGTCCCGTACTACGCGCTCACTCATCTCGCGGATCTCCTCGGCGGGAGTCCCTTTCGCCGTGGCGATCAGTGCAAGCTGCACGGTGTTGAGAGCCTCCTTGTCGACAACTTCCTGCGGCACAGGCGATTTCTGGACGCCCGGCGCGCCGGACACGTCCTCGACGGGAACGGGCTCGCCGCCCTCAAGGACCCCCAGGCAGCTGCCAGGCGCCCACTTCAGCAGGCCGTCGACTTTGACGTAGTTGGTCTCCCGGATCTCTAGCCCCTTCTCGACGCGCTGCCAGGTCCGGTTGCTCAAGCCGCCGGCCTTGGCGTTTGCGTCGTTCAGGGCGATGCCGAGCTCGGCTCGGCGGCGTCTGGCGATGGTCGCCAGCCTCTCGTAGTCGCGATTGTCGGCGCGTGACATGCGCTCATCTTCGCAGGACTGGCGGGGACCAGCCAGGACTGGCAGGCACTTAGGCCCAATCTATACCCCACGTTTACGCAGGTCACTGGGCATCTGTAGGCAGCTAGTGACCACAAGTGGCGACAGATGCCTAGACACTGTGGGCATCTATGGGTAAGTTCTCTGCATGGCACAAACCCCAACCACCTACGAGGTGGACGGGACGGCTATATGCACCAAGCGCATGTCAGCGGGGATGGAAGTCCAGCAGCTCGCCGACCTGGTCGGCATCACCGCCAACTACCTCCGGAAGGTGGAGCGCGGTGTCCGCACCCGCATGAGACCTGGCCCCTACCAGGCACTCAGAGCCGCCCTGAACGCGAACGAGTCGGAGCTCCTCGCCCCTCACATGGATCCCCCAGAAAGGAAGTGACGTGGCCACGAAGCAGTCCCCTCGAACCCCCATCGAGCCTCGGGACCTCAACGCGCCATTCTTCAACCTCCGCGAAACCGCCTGGCTGCTGCACTGCAGCTACGAGACGGTTCGCCGCGCCATCAAGGCCGGCCTGCTCCCCTGCAGCCAGCGCGTACCCGGCGGCGTGATCGTCGTGACCCGCGAGGACATGGCCGAGTACCACCGCCGCACCCGGACCTCCGCCGTGCGTACTCGCGTCCGCCGCCAGGCCCGCGTCGCCGCCTGACCGGCCAACGCAAAGAGGCCACCGCGTAACCGCCAAGCCCGCGATGACCTCGCGATCCCCATCCAGAACACGCAACGAAGGGACCGCCGAGTCCAATGATCTCACCTCAGTCCGAGACCAGGAAGGTCTCGCTCGCCGCCGAGCTGCGGAATGCCGCGGCGAAGCTCCGGAAGCACGTGAAGCACGCGACCGATGGCCCGTGGGTTACCAGCTCCGTCTGGTCGCCGCGCGCCACGTCGACGTCCGCCGTCTACTCCCACGCCCACCCGACGGGCACGGTCGAGTCCGAGGTCGTCGCCTCCGGCAAGATCCGCTCTGGCTACGGCGGGATCCGCGAGCCGTGGAACGCCGAGTACATCGCCCTCATGCAGCCCGCCGTGGGTGCCGCGCTGGCCGACTGGCTGGAGCAGGCTGCTGAGAACTACGAGACCGAGGTCGATACCCCGGAGTGCCCCAGCTGTGGCGAGGGCTGCGGTGGCCATGCGGCGGAGGACTTCTGCACGACCTGCGGCGACGAAGCGCCGTGCCTCTGCATCGTCAAGGCCCTGACCGTCGCCCGTCTCATCAACGGTGAGGAGGTGGCCCGATGAGCGTCTCCGACCTTGACCCGTTCTGGGTCGAAGCCCGCGCGAACTTCCTCGCCAAGGGCAGCACCAGCGCCGACCCGTCCGCGTGCGGCACCTGCCGCGGCAACGCGGAGGCTGGCGAGCCGGTGGAGCACGAGGGCTGCGCCCAGCGCGCCACGCTCCTCCAGGCCCCCGACCACCCGCACTACGAGATCCTCGCCGGCTTCTCGCTGGAGGAGAACGCGAAGCTCCCGGCCCGCTTCCACGTCCCCGTCTTTGACGACTGCGGCACGCCGAACGCCTGGCTGTGCGCGGTCTGCTGGGAAGAGGGCACCGTCGTGCAGTGGCCGTGCGCCACCGCCACCAAGTACGGCACCCAGGTCTTCACCCCGCAGCACACCGCCGAGACGGTGCAGAAGAAGCGGCAGACGCAGGCCACCGCCATGGCGGACGCGATCGCCAAGGCGGTCACCGCCCTCCGTGAGATGCAGGCCCTGGAGCCGGACCACGTGAAGGCCGCCGCCCTGTACGAGGTCGAGATGGGCCTGCGTCACGCCGCCGGCACCCAGAACGAGGAGGCGGCCCGATGAGCGACTACCCCGAGATCGCCGACCACGTCGCCCGTGACGTGAAGGACGGCAAACTGGTCGAGCTCCGCGAGGACGGACTGTACCGGCACGTCGAGTTCAAGGCCCTGCAGGGCTGGACCCGGATCATCCTCGTCACCTGGCCGTACAACCTGTTGGTGGCTGGCTCGCACGGCTCGTACCACTTCGAGCGGTTCGGCCCTGACACCGAGGACATGTTCAACTGGCTGCGCGGCATCCGCGTCGAGCCGGACCGGTGGGCGTCGAAGCTGGTCAACGGCGCTGACAGTGTCCGCGAGTACGACCAGGAGCGGCTGGTCGCCCAGGTCAAGGCCGAGGTCGCGGAGGCGGTGAAGGACGGTGCCCCGCGCGGCCTGCGCTCTGCGGTCCGTGAGCAGATCCTGGAGAGCGACCGACTGCACTCGCGGGACTGGGCCATGCAGATGGTCTACGACTTCGAGCACGGCGTCACCTACCGCGCCGAGTGCACCTGCGGGTCCTTCAAGGACCACGACGGCCAGGACGACGCCTACCGCTGGGAGTTCTACCGGCACCGTCCGGCAGGCGACCACACGGTCAACGTCCGCGAGATCGGCGGCTTCGCCTTCTCCGACGTCGGCGACTGGAACTTGGACAAGGTGAACTACCACTTCGCCTACCAGTGCCACGCCGCTTCCTGGGCCATCGGCCAGTACGACGCCGCCCGCAAGCATGCGGAGGTGGCCGCGTGAACGCCGACGACTTCAACCGTCAGTACCCGGTCGGCACGCTGGTCTTCGCGTACCCGGGTTTCCGTCCCGAGGATGACGCTACCGCCCGCCGGCTGGTGACCCGGACCCGTACCGCAGCCCAGGTCTCGGCCCCTGGCGACCCCGTCGTCTGGGTCGAGGGGGAGGGCTCCTACATCTGCCTGACGCACGTCGACCCGGTGTCGGAGGACGTGTGGGAGGAGGCCCGGGCGGCTGAAAAGCCGGCCGATACGCCCAAGTCGACGGGTGCACCGAAGACCGTCCGTGAGAAGGTCGCCGGCCTCCTGTGGTGGAGCGTCCCCTCCGGAACCGACGAAGAGGCCAAGGCCCAGACGAGCCAGCTTCTCGACGAGCTGGCTGCTGAGGCCCGTGCCGAGTCGGCTGCCGAGTTGGCCGCGGTCCGCGCCGAACGCGACCGGGCCCGTTCCGCCGCCTTCGCGGAGGCTGCGGATCTGGCGGTCCGGTATGGGGCGGGTGCGGTTGAGCAGGCTGTCCTCCGCGACCTCGCCACCGAACTCCGCAGCAAGGCCCGGGAGGCGTCGTGACCGCGCTGACCCTGATGGTCGAGGTCGACGGCAAGATCCGCCCCCTGTGTAACTGCACGTGGATCACGTGGGCGCCGTGTGGCTGCCCGTGTGGTGCCCTCACCGCCGCGTTCGGTGGCGAGGCGTTCGCCACGGAGGAGCAGGCGTGGCGTGAGCACTACCCGCTGAAGCGCGAGCGCGAGAAGTATCAGCGCCAGGGCTATCGCATGGAGCTCATGAGCTGGGACCGCTACCGCGCCGAGGTCGACCTCGCCGCCCGCTGCCCGCACGTGAAGGCGGCGAGCTGATGGACGCCGAGACCTTCAACCGCCTGTACCCGATCGGTACTCCGGTCCGCGCGTTCCCGGAGACGCGTGCCGAACGCCCGCGGATCACCCGCACCCGCACGTTGGCCCGGGATGTGCGGCACGGCCTGACCGTCGTCCACGTCGACGGCCTCCGCGGCGCCCTCACCCTCGCCGGAATCGACCCCCTGCCCGACAACCAGCCCGTGGAGGCGTCGTGAGCCGACCGAACACGCCAGACCGGATCAACCCGGACGGCTCCAAGACCATCACCACCAAGCGTGCCTGCAACGGCTGCGGTGACCTCATCGGCGACCTCACCGACAACGAGTTCACCGCTGCCCTGATGGGCCGCCCGCTGCCCGACGTCCGCCAGGAATGCCCCGCCTGCGCGCCGACCGCTCCACCGCCCGCCTGCATCCCGATGAAGGTCATGGCCGGAGAGGTCTACTGCCTGCTCCGCGACTGCGACCACAACATCCCGGACGACGCGGACTACTGCCGCGAGGTCCGCGAGGAGATCGTCTGCTCGACCCACTCGGAGTTCCAGGCCAGCCCCGAGGAGGACTACGAGGCGGTCACCCACGCCCAGCCCTGGCCCTGCAAGCAGCAGATGGGAGCCGCAGCATGAGCGCCAACCTGTACGGCCCGATATCTCTGAACCTCGCCGACGGCCCGGTCCGCGTCGACACGTCCCGCGGTGCTGACGGCCGCCAGCAGGCCCGTCTCATCCTCGGCGACTCCGCCGAGTCCGTCGCGATAAGCGTCACCGACTCGCCGGCCAAGACGCTCGCCCAGGTGCAGGAGGTGGTCGCGCAGGCCGTGGCCTGGCAGCAGCGGCAGCAGCTCCTCGCGGGCCTCCCGGAGGTGGCGTGATGGTGACCCTGTCCGTGACCCGCTCTCGCGTCGCCGCAGTGCTCAACGGGACCGCCGACCTGCTGGAGTCGGAAGGCTGGGACCCCGAGCGGAACTCGGTGATGTCCGCCATCGACCGGGCCGCCGGCTACGTCCCCGGTAAGGGCAGCACCGACGCCGAGCAGACCACCATCGACGCCTGGGACGCTCTCGTTACCCACCTCGGCGAGCAGCTGGTCGTGCCGTGGGAGAGGACCCCGGGCCGTACCCGGCTGCAGGTCGTATCCGCCCTCCGGGGCGCCGCAGTCAAGGTGCTGGCCTCGTGACCGCCCCGGTTCCGTCGCGCCTGTCGCCGACCGCTGGCCTGCTGAACGCGCTGGCCCGCCTGTACATCCGCCGGGCCGTCCCGTTCATCGCCATCCAGGAGAAGGCCCGCGAGGAGGCCATCAACCTCAACCACCGACTCCGCACCGCCCGCGACTTCGCCGACACCGAAGCCGCCGGCTACATCGACCGCAGCTACCTGGAGGAGCCGTGATCTGGATCGTCAACGGCCTCCTTGGTGCCGGAACCGTCTTCCTCCTCCTCTTCGGCGAGTACATCGCCGACCGTCTCACCAGCCGCAGGGAGAACCAGTGAGCCTCACGCTGATACCGCTCCGCAAAGGCCACGGCCGGCGCCGCGCCGCCGACAAGGTCACCGAGCTGCGGGACGAGAACCGCGGACTTCGCGCCCAGGTCGTCGGCGCCAGCGACGCCTACCAGCTCCTCCAGCAGCGCCTCAACGAGACCGCGGCCCGACAGGCGGAGGCCGAGGAGATCATCGTCCAGCAGCTCGCCAACCTCGACGAGCTGCGCGACGAGAACGAGCAGCTCCGCGACGAACTCGCCGCCTTGAAGGTTCGCTTCGGGCCCGAGCTGGCCGCCGAAGCCAACGCGAACGCGATCACCGTGCCGCCCGCCGTCCGCGACACCAGCGCCATTGAGGACCAGGCGACCGCGCCGATCCCGGTCATCACCCTGCAGCAGGCGTTCGGCAGCACCGACCCCGCGCACGTGCCCGCCTGCGCGCGCCCCTGACCCGCCGCCCGCCGGCATGACCACCGGGCCGGTCGGGCGGCGCCCAAGAAGGAACCCCAACCACAAGGAGATCCCAATGAGCGAGTCGTACCAGTTCACCGACAAGGACGGCGACGTCGCGGGCGTCGAGTTCATCAACGACGCGGAACAGGGCCCCGTCCTCTGGCTGCAGACCACGCCCAACGGCTGCTACATCCCCACCGCCCGGCTCGCCGAGTTCATCGACGGCCTGAAGAACACCGCCGACCAGACCGCGACCAGCGCCTGACCTCATGCAAGAACCCCGCCCGGGGATAGCGGGCGGGGTCCGGAACCCAGGATCCCACAAGGAGAGACCACCGTGTCCGTCACGATCAACGCCCACCAGTTGAAGCTGCTCCTCGACAAGACCGTCGACCACATGGGCAGCGAGTACGTGGAGCCGCTGCACGGCATCCGCCTCGACGTCGACGCGCAGTACCTGTACGCGGTCGCCTCCGACCGGTACACCATCGCCGCCGCCCGCTACCGCCTCAACCACGGCGACCAGAACCAGGAGCCGTGGGCGGCCACCATCCCCGCCGAGAACCTGCGAGCCCTCCGCGAGTGGATCCACGCCCTTCAGGGCGCTGGTCTGATCACCATCAGCACGGCAAAGGGCCGCGTGTTCTTCGAGGGCCCGCAGACCGGCCTCAGCATCGCCGTCACCGTCGGCATGGAGTTCCCCGACTGGCGTGGCCTGCTCCGGAAGCTGGTCGAGCAGGCCGCGGACAGCAACGTCTTCCCGGCCCTCGACCCCAGGAAGCTGGCCCGCTTCAACCACGGCGGCTTGATCCGGGCCCGCCTGACCGGAGACGAGAAGCCCCTGCTGATCTTCGGTGAGGACTTCCTCGGCGCACAGATGCCCGTCCGTCACGCAGGTATCTACCCGACCAAGGAGGAGACCTTCGACAGCGCCCACCAGTCATGGCTGTGGACACTCTCCGCCGGCTCCAAAAACGCCGGCCTGGACGGCGCCGCCTACGAGGAGGACCGACCCCAGTACGAGGTCACCACCGACATCCGCGAGACCGGCGAGACGCTCCTCCAGCAGACGCTCCAGTCGGGCTGGGAGATGCGCGGCAAGTCGAAGGAGAAGCCCGAGGAGTTCCTCGCCCACTGCCTGGCTGCGGTCAACGGGTGGATGGCGTTCCGCTACCTCGACGCCCTCCACAACGTCGACCCGCGCGCCGCGCAGGCAGTCGTCGCCGAGGTCGCGGACGAACTGGACTCCGGAGAGATCGGCGAGTTCGCGTGGGACGCGGCGGAGAAGGCCGGCTTCGACCCGCAGAAGTGGCACGACGACTACGAGGCCCACCTCAAGAAGCTCGCCGAGGAGCGAGAGCAGGCTGACAGCGCGGCGGACGCCGCGTGATGGCCCGCTTCCTGCTCGGCCTGATCCTCGGCGCGGCCGGCTCCGGCATCACCTGGGCGATCACCGAGAGCCCCGGCTGGACCGCAGCAATCGGCACCACGGTCGCCGTCGTCGTCTGGTTCGGCGAGTTCATCCTCGACGACCTCATCTGACCCACAACCCCATACCAGGCGGTCGCGTCGGGCCCCCGCTTCGCGACCGCCACCCGAGGCCAGCGCCCCGGACCTCCCCCGCTCTGGGGCGCTGGCCACCACCTCGCACACCCGAAAGCAGGATCTATGGCCACCACAAACCCTGGCATTCCCTCCGAAGTCGCCGCCCACGTCCTCTCCCACTTCGGCCGCGGCGGCTACCCGGCCGGCGACTGGACCGAGTCCCTCATCACCCTCATCGACCGCGCCGACATGGTCCACCGGGCCAAACTCACCACCGCGTTCCCCGCCTACGGGGCCGCGATCGCCCTCGCCAAGTACGACGAGAACGGCATCACCACCCTGCAGCGACTCGCCGGACTGACGCCGGTCACCATCCGCTGCGCCCGCTGCAACGACGAGGACGGCCCGTTCACCGACGAGCAGCTGTGCGAGCCCTGCGCTCGCCCGATGCCCCTGGACGGCGTCGCATGAACACCACCGGCGACGTCGAGACGCCGGCCGAGGTGCAGCCCGGCCTGTACGACATCGACGCCGAGCTGTACCACTCCGACCCCATCCCCGGCGGCAGCATCTCCTCTTCCGGCGCCCGCAAGCTCGTCGCGGAGTGCCCCGCCAAGTTCAAGTACTGGCTCGACAACCCACAGCCCCACAACAAGGCCCTCGAACTCGGCACCGCCGCCCACAAGCTCGTCCTCGACGACGGCCCCGAGTTGGTCCTCGTCGACGCCGAGAAGTGGAACACCGACGCCCTCCGCGCCGAGGTCGCCGCCATAAGGGCCGCGGGCGACATCCCTCTCAAGCGCGACGAGCTCGAGCAGGTCCGCGCCATGGCCGCCGCCCTCCGCCAGCACGAGGAGGCTGCAGCCCTGCTGGAGCCCGGCTCCGGCGTCGCCGAACAGTCCGCATTCTGGGAGGACAACGGCGTCTGGCGGCGGGCCCGCTTCGACTGGCTCCGCCACGACGGCCAGATCGTCGACTACAAGACTGCCCGCTCCTGCCGCCGCGAAGACCTCGAGAAGGCGTTCAACGAGCACGGCTACCACCAGCAGCAGGAGTGGTACATCGACGCCGGCGACGCCCTCAACGTGTCCGATCCGGAGAAGCCGTTCCAGTTCGTGCTGCAGGAGAAGGAACCGCCCTACCTGGTCGTCGTCACGACCTGCGACCCGATGGCCCGCGGCATCGGCCGCCACCTCAACGAGGTCGCCCTCAACACCTACGCCATCTGCCGTGAACGCGACGAATGGCCCGGCTACCTGCCCAACCCGATGACCGCTCTCCTCTCGTGGGTCGAGCGCCAGTACGCCTAGGAGCATCCCAAATGTCCCAGCTTCCTCCGCCCGTCCGCACTGGCCGCCAGCAGCCGCAAGCCGACGAGTACGACGACGGCCCGGTCGTCTTCCGTCCGGCCAGCAAGGACGGGCAGAAGGCCCGCCTGTCCATCCAGGGCCCGTCCGGGTGCGGCAAGACCTGGACTGGGCTGTCCATTGCCGGTGGCCTCGCCGAAGGCGAACGGTTCGCCGTCGTCGACACCGAACGCAACGCCGCCACCCTGTATGTCAACGACCTCCCGGTCGAGTTCGACCACTTCCCGATGCGCCGCTACAACCCGCGCGGCCTCATCAAGGCCCTGGCGGCGGCGGCCCAGGCCGGCTACCCGGTCGTCATGATCGACTCCCTCACTCACTTCTGGAAGGGCGCCGAAGGCACCCTGGACCAGGTCTCCCAGGTCGCCGACAGCAAGTACAGCGGCAATAAGTTCGCCGCCTGGAAGGACGGCGGTGAGATCCAGGACGACATGATCGAGGCCCTCATGTCCTACCCCGGGCACATCGTGGCGACGATGCGGGCGTCGGAGAAGTGGGTCTTGGAGAAGGGCAGTAAGACCCCCGTCAGCAAGGGCCTGCTCGCCGAGCAGCGCAAGGGCATCGAGTTCGAGTTCGGCGTAGCCGCCGAGATGGACGAGGCCAACCGGCTCCGCTTCATCAAGTCCCGCTGCCCCTCCTTCCGCGGCCTCGTCCTCAACCAGCCCAACGGCGCGAGCGACATCGCCAAGCCCTACCTGGACTGGCTGCGCGACGGCGGCAAGGAGATCGACGCCACCGCCTGGATCGACGCCGCCAGCGACGACACCGCCACCGCAGACAGCCTCCTCGCCCTGTACCGCGAGGTCGAAGCCGCCAGCGCCCTCGCCACCCCGCTGATGCACCCCCAGACCGGCCAGCCGACCAGCCTCGGCGCCTACATCAAGGAGCGCGGCATCGCGCTCAAGAACGCCCAGCAGTAGCCCGCACACGCCTGAGCCGGCCGCGGGCAATGCGGCCGGCTCGGAACCCCAGAACACCACACCCGGAAGGGAGCACGCCATGCCTCGCCTCACGCTCGCCGAGCAGGTAGCCGCCGAAGCCCGCGACAAGACCCTCTCCCAGCTCGTCCGTCAGGCCTCCAACTGGGACCGCAAGGTCGTCGCCCAGGCCGTCCTCATCTGGATGCGCGACCACGACACCGTGTCCGCCAACGACCTCCGTGACCAGCTGCCCGACGTGGCCAGCGGCGTCCTCCCCGGTGTCCTCCGCGGCATGTCACATAACTACCTGATCCACACCGGCGCCTACGTCCCGTCCACCGCCCCCGCCACCAAGGGCCACCGCATAGCCGTCTACCGGCGCCGCACCGCTGCAGACCAGGAGGTGGCCGCCTGATGGACGCCCTCAACCACGTAAACCTCGCCTGGGCGTACCCGTTCCTGGCCGCCTGCGGAGCCGTCGGCGCTGGTATCGGCTGGCTCCTTAACCGCGGGAGGCGACCGTGACCGTCGACCAACTCGCCACCGTCATCACCGCCTGGATGTGGGTCGACCACACGGTCACCGTCTGCGGGCCCGGGCTCACAGTCGCTGCCGGCCTGTGGGCCACGGGCCGCGCCGCCCACGGGATCGCCGACCGCATCCACCGCCGCCGCGAACTCCGCCGCATCGAGCAGTACGCCAACCACCCCGCCGCACGCCGCCTGCACACCACACCTCGGAAGGAGAACGAGTCGTGACCGCCGCCGACCGTCAGCCGCCGCACCACAAGACCATCACCTGCTATACCGACTACAAGTGCCGGCTCCCCGAGTGCGTCCAGCGCTACCGGGAATGGGGCCGTGCCCGATACCGGGCCAAGGCCAACGGCGAGCCCGGCCGCTACACCGACGCCGAACCCGTTCGCCAGCACCTGCTCAAGCTGTACGCCGCGGACATCGGCATCCACGCCATCGCCGCCTCCACGGGTCTGACCTACCTCGCCGTGCGCAGCTTCACGCACCACGAGTACGGCAACCGCCGTCCCCGCCGCAGGCGTTGCACTCCCGCGACCGCCGCGAAGATCCTCGCCGTCACCGAGGCCAACATCGTCACCGGCCGGATCGACGCCACCGGCACCGTCCGCCGACTGCAGGCACTCGTTGCCATCGGCTGGCCCCTCGAACAGATCGGCCCGCATGCAGGGCTCAGCCCCGAGAACCTGCACCAGCTGACGAAGCGCGAACGAGTGCTCTCCAGTACCGCCCGCCGAGTCGCTGAAGCCTACGAACTGCTGCGCCATAAGAAGCCGACCAGGAACGGAGTCGACAAGCGGAGCGCCACCCGAGCCCGAAACCGCGCTGCCGCCAACCGCTGGCCGACGCCCGCCTACTGGGCTGATCGCATGGACGTCATCGACGACCCCGACTTCGAGCCGCTGTACGGCGTCACCAAGCGGGAGATCGTCGCCCAGGACGCCAACGAGCTGATCCGATTCAGCGGCTTGGACCGGGCCACCGCCGCCGAGCGTCTCGGCGTGTCCAAGGCGTACATCGACCACGCGTTCCGTGACCACCCCCAGTACGCCGTGGAGGTCGCCGCGTGATCGCCAGTCGTGTCGGCCACGACCGCCGCCCCTACCTGTACGCCTCCACCACCAGCACCTACGACGAGACCGGCGATATCGACTTCATCGCCGTCGAACACGCCCTCAACGGGCGGCCGGTGCCGCTCACCGAGGCCGAGAAGATCCACGCCGCCCGGCTCCTCGACGACCGCGGACTCTCTCCCACCGCCATCGGCCGGCACGTCGGCGCCGACCTCGCCGACGTCCGCCGCTGGAAAGCCAACGGCTGGCAACCCGGCAGCCGGCGGGCCGAGAGCCAGAGGACGAACGCGGCATGAACGGAAGCACACCCATCCGCCGCGCGCCCCCGCGTTCACCAGCAGCACGAGACGCCGAGTTTGCGTCCCCGCTCACCGTGCGCAAACCAGCAGGTCAGGCGCCAAGTTGAGGCACTGAAGCCACCCGGAGAACCTGACCGAACCGGCCAGCCGAGCACACGACAAAGGCCCCGCGGAAGCGGGGCCCGGAGGAGAGGAGGGGAGATGCAGGAGCTAGGACTTCGACAGGGGAGCGATCTTCGCGACCCACTCGCGGGTGAAGCCGGTCAGCTTCGCCATGTGCGACGGCCCCTTGTTGGCCGCACGCCCCTCCACCAGCAGCGCGCGCAGCTCGGCGTCGGCGTCGTTGAAGGCCTTCTCGGCGCGGGCCCGCTTCTTAGCGGCGGCCTGAATCCTCTCGTCCAGCTCGTCCATGTTGCACATAGTGACACACCGATCTGTGGTCGCGCTATGCCACCGCGCATTGTGAACGCGGTGCGCGAACGCTATTCTCGTTCTCATGGAGCCCAAGCATTTCAGGGCGCGTCCATTCGATCGACATGCCGACTGGACGCGTTGGCTGACCGACGACGAACGAGCCTTCGGACACAGCGGCCTCTACCGCTTCTACGGAGCGAATTGCCGGCTGCTGTACGTGGGGATCAGCCGCCACATGGAGGTGCGCTGGAGTGCGCACCGCACCACGGCGAAGTGGTGGCCGCTGGCCAGGTTCGTGGCTGTGTCCTTCTTCCCTGCCGGATGCGGAGTCTGGCCGGACCTGGCGGAGAAGGCGTCGATCGCACACGAGGATCCGCCGTTCAACTCGAACCACAAGAACCCACCACGGTCGACAGCCCTGAGGTTGCACCCCTACGTGCCGCCGCCGGGCTTCGGGGACTGAAGCAAGCCGAGCCGCCTTAGAGGCCCTGGTTCCGCGCGCCCAAAACCCCTCAGACACCCATCCGAAGGACAACTACTCATGGCTCGTGGCCACGGCCGGATCCTCACCAGCGTTTGGGAGGACTCCGACTTCCTGGATCTGGACGAGAGGGAGCAGCGGCTCTACCTGTTCCTCATCTCGCAGCCGAACCTCAACCACGCCGGCCTGCTCGACCTCACCCTGCGGCGCTGGGCACGCAAGGCCCGCGGCCTCACCGTCGCCGAGCTTGAGAAGCGCATCGGCCGACTCGAGGAGACCCACTTCGTCGTCGTCGACGACGACACCGAGGAGCTCCTCATTCGGTCGTTCATCCGCAACGACGGCGTCTGGCGGATGCCCAAGGTCATGGGCGCCGCAGTGTCCGGAGCGCTCGAAATTTCCTCCCGCAAGTTGCAGCAGGCCCTCCTCGCCGAGATGGACCGCGTCCCGCTCGACGAGCTGAACGCCGACCCGACGAAGCTCCGCAACGGCACCGAGGGGCCGTCGATCCGGCAGCAGGTTGCCGACCACATCAGCACCCTCAGGAAGGCGTTCGGTACCCCCACGCCGGACCCTTCCGAAGGGGGTAACGGAACCCCTTCCGTAACCCCCTCGGGAACCCCCTCCGATACCCCTGCGCAGCCCCTTGCCGAAGGGGGTCCGAAAGCCTCTACGCGCGGGCGCGCGCCCGCGTCACGCGCGCATTCCCCTGCCCCTGCCCCTACCCCTACCCCTGTCCCCAGCCCCGTAGAAGAGGGGTCGGCTGAGGCGGACGGCCAAGTCGAGCTCGTTGTCGTCCAGGAATCCGACTTCGTCGGAGCGGCAGAAGCCGCCCCCGAGGAGAGCGAGACCGTGGGCGCCAACGTGATCGTCGCCGAGTGGCTTGAGCGGGTGAACAAGCGACCGCCGAGCAACGTCATCGGCCAAACCTCGAAGCAGATCAAGAAGCTCCTCGACGAAGGCATCGCCGCCGACGACATCCGTGCCGGCCTCGCCCGCTGGATGCGGAAGGGTTCCGCCCCCTCGTCGATCCCCAGCTTCGTCAACGAGGCGATGAACGCCGACCCGCTCCCGCAGCGCCTCGCAGCTGCCGCAGGAGCCGAGAACGTCCTTGACTTCCCCACCGGCCGCCAGTCGACCGCAGACCGCCGCGCAGGCGCCGCCTTCGACCTCGCCGCCGAACTCGCCGCAGAGGAGAACCAGTGACCCCGTCCGAAGCCGCCCAGCTACTCGGCCACTGTGCCGCCTTCGACAACCGCACCGTCGGCAAAGTCGATGCGCGCGCCTGGTCCGCCGCATTGCACGACGTGCCCTTCGACGAGGACGCCGTCGCCGCCGTCGCCGCCTTCTACGGCACGCCGCCGAAGGACCCCAGCCAGAAGCTGTGGATCCAGCCGCACAACGTCCGCACCCTCCGCACGAAGATCCGCAACGCCCGGCTGGAGAACTTCCAGTACGAGCCGCTGCCCGACGAGAGCGTCGGTGAGTACCTGGCCCGGTACCGCGGCCAAGTGCAGGCGATCGCCTCCGGCCGCATAGCCGCCCCCACCGGACGGCTGGCGCTCGAGGGCGGTCCGACCCGCCAGTTCGTGGCCGAGCTGGAGGCCCGGGGCTGGGAAGGCAACCGCGAGGTGCCCGACGAGGACGACGAGCCCGCCGCAGAGTTGATCGAAACCGTTCGCCGTACCGGCCCGCTCGGCGTGGTCTGCCCGATGTGCGCGGCCGAGATCGGGTTTCCCTGCAAGTCCAACTACGCCACGAAGAAGCACCCGCTCGGCAAGCCGCTGTCGAAGCCGCACACCGCCCGCATCCGGGCCGCGTCCGGTGAGCCGCAGCAGACGCCGGAGCAGCGGGCCGCCGAAGAAGAGCGGATCCGCGCCGCCTCCGCCCGCGCCCTCGCCCGCATCGAGGCCGACGAGAACATCCCGGACGCCGACATCGTCGAGGAGGCGTCGTGACCGCCGGCTGGGAGCCAGAGATCGACGACATCAAGGCGATGCGTTCCGAGCGCGGAGGGGCAGATCTGCGGGCGTTCATGCGGCAGCAGATCGCCGCCGGGAAGTCCCGGCGTACCGACCCGCCCAAGCCGGCCGCGGTCCCGAGCCCGCCGGGTCACCGACCCGGCGCCTGGCCGGCCGGGTCCAGTCCGCCAGGCCCGCCCCCGGAGTGGTCCCTGCCGAAGGCCGCCTGGGACGCCGCCGTCAAGCACTACCGGAACACAGAGCACTTCCCCGACCAGCCCTGCGACTGCGGCAACTGCCCGCCAAAGACCGAGGAGCCCCGATGACTCATCCGCTGCCCGTCGGAACACGGGTTCGCCACCACGGCCAGCAGTGGCCCGCCGCCCGCTCCGGCACCGCGACTGTGCGCGAGGTCCAGGGCCCGCTGTACGACGGCACCTACGAGTACCGGGTCGATGCAACCGAGGACTTCAGCCGCCGCTCGGGCCCCGACAACCCAGAGACCCAAGACACCTGGTGGTCGTCGACCGCCACGATCCCCGCCGAGGAGACCCGATGACCCCCCGCCAGCCCGCCGCCTCCATGCCCGAGTCGATCCGGCACGTCCTCCGAGCGAAGCAGCACCCGGCCCGCTCGGTCGCCTGCCCGCACTGCGGGGCCGCCGCCCACCTGCCGTGCGTGGTCCGCACCCGGAACACGGTCCTGTCGCAGCCGCATTCGCAGCGGGTCTCCGACTGGGCCCAGGCCACAGCCTGCTGCCCCGACTGCCAGGTCACTCCCGAGGTCCCGTGCCACGAGGACGGCCGCGCCCGTCGTACCGTCCACGCCCGCCGCTACCAGGAAGCCGAGGCCACCGCCGCATGAAGGTCCGTGCCGACATCGCCGCCCTGCTCCGCGAGGGACACAGCAACGCGTCCATCGCCCACCGCCTCGGCTGCCACACCTCGACCGTCGCCCGAGCCCGGCAGGCGCTCCGCATCCCGCCCGCCGACCGTCTCGGCCGTCTGTACCTCGAGGCCGTTCCCACGGGCCGGGTCAAGGAGTACCGGCCAGCTGACGGCCGTATGCCGCTCAGCCCCGCCCAACAGCGCGCCAACCGCGAACGGCTCCTCGCCGCCCTCCGAAAGGACGCCGCCTGATGTCCACCACGTCGAAGAAGCAGAAGGCCCGCACGGCCACGCACCGGCCGGCTGTCCGGCGTCGCCGCTTCCGCCACGACGACCTGGTCGCCGTGGACCTGTTCTCCGGCTTTGGCGGTCTGACCCGCGGGATTGAGATGGCCGGGTTCACGACGATCATGGCGGCGAACCACAACAGCTACAAGGTCGAGGTCCACGAGGCCAACCACCCCGATGCCGAGCACTGGATCGCCGACCTCGTCGACCCCGAAGCGGCGGACTACCACTCCGCCCGGGACCTTCCCGCCGCCGACCTCCTCGTCGCCGGCGTGAGCTGCGTCAACCACTCCCAGGCCAACACGCTCAAGGCGTACCTGACGGGCGGGACTCTGTTCGACCTGGACGACCCCGACTACGAGGCGCGGGTCACCAAGTCCGAACGGGACCGGGCCACCGCCAACTGCGTCCTGCACTACGCGCAGAAGCACCGGCCGCGGATGATCCTCGTGGAGTGCACCACCGAGCTGCAGTCCTGGGGTCCGCTTCTGCCTGGCAGCAAGAAGGTCGGCGACGGATCGACGTACCGGTGGTGGCTGAAGCAGTTCGAGCTGCTCGACTACAACCACAAGGTGCTGTTCCTGAACTCCCAGTTCTTCGACGTGCCGCAGTCCCGGAACCGCGGCTACTGGGCGTTCGTGCACAAGTCCCTGCCGATGCCGGACCTGGAGCACCGACCCGTCTCCCGCTGCCACCACTGCGACAAGGACGTCGAAGCGGTATGGACGTGGCGAACCGGAATCCCGCCGACCGGGAAGGTCGCCTACGGAGAGCAGTACGACTATCGGTGCCCCTCGTGCCGTCGCGAGGTTGTTCCGCCGATGACACCGTCGATCGCCGCCCTGGACCTGAGCGACCTCGGTACCCGCATCGGTGACCGGCCGGTGAAGACGTTCAGCGACGGCCACCGTGGTCCGTTTGCCGCGTCGACGACGGCCCGGATCGAACGGTGCCGACGTAAGTTCGCGGACTTCCCGGCGATCCTCATGCCGGCGAAGGGCGTGCACGGCTCGGAGCGGCTGCTCCTTCAGCCGCTGGCGACGCAGACCAGCCAGCAGGAGGCGGCGATCCTGTCGACCGGGCGGGCCCCGCAGGGCCTCTGGGACGAGGCGGCGATCGCGCTCGCCATCGACAACTACCAGGGCGCCGCACGCGGTGCTGGGGAACCGCTTCCCACTCAGGTCGGTTCCGAGACGCTCGCCGTGGTGTCTTCCGGCGTCATCCCGTACCGGAAGCACACTGTGCCCGCCGTGCACTCGGAACCGATGTCGACGTTCACCTCCGACCAGATTCCCGGGCTGCTGACCGCGGCCGGATGGTTCAAGCAGAACGGCTCCACCGGGACAGAGACTGCGGCTCACCCGGTGACCGATCCGCTGGGCACCATCACCGCCCGCGATACGACGGCACTGGTCACGGCCGACTGGGGGCCAGCGCTGTCGGAGCTGCCGATCGAAGAGTGCTTCTACCGCATGATGGCGGCCCACGAGATCGGTCGCGGTTGCGGCTTCGACGTCAACTTCGGCGCCTACCGCGGCACCTTCAAGGTCTGGGGTACTGCCCGCAACCAGGTTGACGGCTTCGGTAATGCCGTCTCGCCGCAGGTGGGGGCCTGGATTGGGGCGCGACTGCGGGCCGTGATCCACAGTCCGCAGGATTTCGGCACGACCGCGGACCTGGCCGAGGCCGCCTGATGTCCCGCTGCGCGGCGTGTGGCCGGCCTCTGCATCGCCCGTCGCCGTCGGGCCTCTGCCCGGTCTGCGCCCGCCGCCTCCAGCCCACCCCCGCCCGGCCCCGCACCATCCGTGCCGCCGAACCCGCCGTCGAGCACTGCGACGGCCAGACCGCCCTCGACCTGGAGCCCATGCAGCCCAGCCTCTGGGCGCTGTGACCAAGGCCCAACCCGAAGGAGAACCGATGTCCCTGCACGACGACCTGAACCGGCTCGGCTACGAGATGCTCGACCGCCGTGTCCGCGCCGCCGAAGGCTTCACCCGCAACGCCCTGGCGATGACCCCGTTCACCAACGAGACCGCCACCGAGTTCGCCCACCGCATGCGGTTCTGGGCCGAGCGCAACCACCCCGAGCTGATCATCCGGCTGGAAGACCACCAGCGACAGGAGATCCTCCCGCTCGCCGAGAACTGCGGCTGCGACCCGAACAGCGACGGCTACGAAGACGACCACTGCGAGTCTGGTGACGACCTCGAAGACCTGTGCTCCCGGCAGCATCTCGGCTTCGTCTGCGCCAGCTGCGTCAACGAGGACGGCAACGGCCCGTCCTGGCGCCCGGACCGCTATGAGTGGCCCTGCCCTGCGGTCGCCCGCCTCGATGGCATTCAGCGGATGGGGGCCGCCCGTGGCTGACTTCACCGCCGAGACGGTCACCCGCACGATCCACCGCTGGGTAGTCCCCGCCGCAGAACCCTGGGGTGCCGCCGCTGCCGAGATCGGTAAGGCCTGGGCGGTTGCCGAGCGCGCCTACCGGCAGCACCACAGCCTCGCCGACGAGCAGCCACTCCACGACGACGCATTGCGGTTCCACGTCCGCGACGACGAGGTCGTCATCGAGTTCCAGACCGAAGCCTCCACCCCGTGAACCTCAAACCCGGAAGGAACACCATGCCCGACCTGCACCTGATCATCAGCCAGCCCGAGCCCGGCGACTGGCACGGCCGGCTCGACGTCCTCGAAGCCCTGGAAGGCGCGGGCTGGGTCGGCGACGACGAGATGCCGCTCAGCATCCTGCGGCACCCGTCCGGCGCCGTCTGGGCCGTGGCCAACGAGTCCGACGACTCCGGCCTGGGCTGCCCGAACGGATCGGTCATCGAGTTCCCCGGCTCGACCCCGACCGTTGTGATCGTCGCCGCCTGCCTCGCGGCGACCCACCCCACCCCGTGAACGCGGCGACCCCGGCGTGCTCGTAACACGCCGGGGTCTGCCCCGACCCTACCCAGCCCACCCATTCCCGGAGGACTTCGTGAACGACCGACCGACCGTGATGATCGACGGCGAGGAGACACCTGTCGACGACTGCATTTGGCTGGAGCGGCATCCCTGCGGGTGCGTTGCCTCCGCCGCCGTCGCCTTCGTCCCCGACGTCTGGACGCTGGCCACCGCCGATCAGGCCGCCCGGCACTTCAGCCGCACTGAGGGGGAACGCCGCCGCGCTCTCGCCGCCGGCCTCACCGTCGAGCCGATCACCGGCGGCCGGTACCGCGACGAGTTCCAGGCCCGATGGCACTGCGGCACCCACTCCCGCCCCGCCGCCACTCCCGCCTAGAGGACCAGTGGCCCCACAACCCCCGCCGCCACGGCCCAACCTCAGGAGGAATCCGATGACCGACGACGAGCACGTGCAGCACACCTGGAACCTCGCCCACCCCGACGGCGGCGAGATGACCATCGAGCTGTGGACGGACGGCTACAGCGTCCGCGTTCACGGCGGCCCGGACGACGGTCACGACGACGACCGCGGCCTGCACGCGATCGAGGAGGAGCTGCTGCCGAAGTACCGGGCGGCCGGCTACCGGGTCGAGAGCGACTACGCGGTGAACGACCCGGAGTCCCACGACGACGAGCCGGAGGACGTCGAGCCGGACGGCCGGCCCGAGGCCTGCCCGGAGTGCGGCAGCCCCGTCGAGTACGAGGCCAACCACGTTTCGGACTTCCGTGAGGGCGAGGCGTGGCTGTGCACCGACTGCAAGTGGGGCCAGTACGTCACCGCATGACCCGCGGCCCCCGCCGACACCTCACCGCCGTACCCGACCAGACCGCCGCCTGACCGCCGCACCCGCGGCCCGAACCCAGGAGAAACCCGATGAGCACCCCACCGCGAGCCCTCGCCGCGATCACCGCGTTCGTCGCCACGATCGCCGCCGCGAACTGGGCCACCACCCACTACGGCCTCGTGCCCGTCGGCTTCGGCCTCACAGCCACCGCCGGCACCTACGCCGCCGGTGCAGCCCTCCTCCTCCGCGACGTCGTCCAGGACACCGCCGGACCGCGGTGGGTGTTCGCCGGGATCGCGGCGGGCGCAGTCCTGACCACCGTTATGTCCCCGGCCCTGGCCATCGCCTCCACGGTGGCGTTCCTCCTGGCGGAACTCCTCGACATGGCCGTGTACACGCCGCTCCGCTCCCGCGGCTGGGCCCGAGCCGCCCTCGCCTCCGGCCTCGTCGGCGCGATCGTCGACACCTACGCCTTCCTCACCCTCGCCGGCTTCCCCATCACTACGCACACCGTGGCCGGCCAGCTCGTCGGCAAAGCCCTATGGGTCACCGCCCTCCCTGTCGCTGTCGTCCTCGCCACCCGGATGGTGCGCCGTGCTGTACATCGGCACCCCGTCGGGGCCTGACGTGCGCGCCGCGATGGCCGCCGGAGACCTCGCCTGCATGACCACCCCTGCCCAAGGGAACCGCATCCCGGACGGCGCGGAGTACTTCTGCGACAACGGCAAGTTCGGCAAGGGCTGGCCCGGCGCCGACCGCTGGTACGAGTGGCTGTGCAACACCGTCGACCGGTACGGCACCGACCGGTGTCTGGGCGCGGTCGCCCCAGACGTCCCCTTCGACGCCGCCGGCACCCTCGCCGAGTCCCTGCCGTGGCTGGCCCGCATCCGCGAGCTGAGTATCCCCGCAGCGTTCGCTGCACAGGACGGCTGCGATCTGCTGGGCGTGCCGTGGGACGCGTTCGACGTTCTGTTCATCGCCGGCAGCACCGAGTGGAAGACCGGGCCCGTCGCCGAACGCCTGTCCCGGGAGGCGAAAGCCCGCGGCAAGTGGGTGCACATGGGTCGGGTCAACTCCCGGCACCGGCTGCGGATAGCCGAGTGGTTCGGCTGCGACAGCGCGGACGGCACGTACCTGGCGTTCGGCCCGGACAAGAACCTGGGGCTTCTCCGCGGCTGGCTCGACGAACTGCATCACACCCCGTCCCTCTTCGGGACGTGACCCCGGCAAGCCGACCCGGGGCGCGCCGTTACCGCGCCCCGGGCCTGGCCCTGATCATCCCACCCCGACCCGTCTTGGAGACCCGATGACCGACCAGACCACTCCGCTCCGCGACCGCATCACCGAGGCCCTCGCTAAGGCCGACGGTTGGCAGTTCAGGGACGGGAGCGACCTGTACGACCTGCCCAACGGACGGCTTATGCACTACCGGGACGGCGCCGACGCGGTGCTGGCCGTGCTGCCCGCGACCGCTGACCAGACCACCCCGCTCCGTGACCGCATCGCCGCCGCCCTGATGGACCTCGGACACCCGCAGTGGGACGCCGCCGAGGGCGCCGACGCGGTGCTGGCCGTGCTGCCCGCGACCACCAACCACGACACCGACACGAGCGCCGAGAACGCGGACGCCGACACCGTCGCGAACCGGGCCGCCCAGGTGATCAGCGCGATGGGCGCTGACATCCGCGAGCTGAAGCGCGAGCGGGACCGCTCTCGCACGGCGTGGCACAGCGCCCGCCGTCGGGCCAGCGTGCTCTCGGCTGAGATCACCCGCCGGGCCCCGCTCCTCGGTGAGTACGCCGCCCAGATCGCCAACCTCCGCACCATGTACGACGCGTCCGAGGCCCGGGTGAGCGACCTCATCGACGAGCGGGACCAGGTGCTGGAGACGCGCACCGATCGGACCGCCGTCCTCCGTGAAGCCGCCGACGCGGTGTTCGCCCTGGAGTACGACGTCATGGTCGGCGAGGAGGGCGACGAGAACATGGGCAGCATGCGGGAGGCATGGGACGTCGGCACGATCCACGCCACGCAGCTGCTGCGCCGCATGGCCGACCAGGCCGAGGTGGAGCTGCGTCGTATGGCCGACAAGACGGCAGCCACCGAGACGCAGGCCGCCGAGGTGCTGCGAGTCGTCGCCCGATGGGCTGCGAGCAGCGAAGGGCGCGACGTGCTCGTCGAGGAACTGGCCGACGCGGGCTACCGACTCCCGCACGCCTGCGGCAACTGCGAGGGCATCGACCCGGACACCTGTCTGAAGAGCCCGGATCGGCCCGCCGTCGGGGCGCGGCAGGACGGGGCGCGGCCGTGACGGATCACCGTGCGCTCGTCGCCCGCCTGGAGGTGGAGCGGGCTCGTGCTCTCGCCTCGGCCCGGCACGCGACGGCTGTGGAGACGCGGCTCGTTGCTGACGGGATCGCCTCCGGGTTCCTGCACGCTGCCGCGTTGGTGGTGCGGGAGTTCGAGGTTGCGGAGGCGGCGCAGGCCTACGCACAGCGGGCCGTCGACGGGGAGGCGGGGGAGGCGCCTTCCGCCGTGTGACCGTCGCGAGGGGCGCTGCGTGCCCGCCTCAGCGTCCCTCGCCCGTTCGGCGGCTCCGTGTCCGCCGAACCTCTCGCCAAAGCCTTACGCAGGCGCACAGAGCTTTCGATCAACAGGAGTAGCCCAGTGATCCGCGAAGACCGATTCCTCATCAGCCGCAAGCCCTACGCCGTCGACCTCGACACGCTCCACGGCAGCCGGACCGAAACCCCGCAAGGCCGCAACGAGTACTACTTCGACGGTCGTATCGAAGCGGTTTGGTTCCGTCGCCGCCGCGGCGTCACCGTCGCCTGCATCGGCGACCTGTGGGACCTCCAGTACCCCGAGCCGGCCGACGCCCGCCAGTTCCTCGAACAGCACGACGACGGGCGGCACGGCGGCACCTGCCACGGCCGGTGGGACGGCGAGTCCTACTGGGGCACCGGCACCCTCGCCGAACAGGAACGCCGCCTTGCGATCCTCCAGCCGATGCTCGCCAACTACCCGGCCATACCGCCCGGCTTCGACGGGTGGTGGACCTTCCAGGCGCCGCGATGACCGCGGACCCGTTCCCGTTCTGCGACCCGATGTGGCTCGACGAGGAGCTCGACGACACCACCACCGTCGACCCACGGCTCCGCGACCTCCGCGGCCAAGGACTCACCGCCGTGCAACTCCACACCATCACCGACGTGCAGCCCGCCACCGACCACCTCGCTGAACCCTGACCGCCTCGGCGGCCACCGGCGGATCCCGTTCGAAAGGCACTGCCCATGACCCAAGTACCCGTACCTGCGCCCAAGGTCCATGCCCAGCTCACCGACCCCGGACCCGGTGAACACCTCTGGACCATCCTCACCATGCACCGCGTCAGCGACGACATGATCCGTCGCCTCAACCGCGGCGAAACCCCCGGTCCCGAACTCCTCGACCACGAGAACCTGCTCAGCCTCGAAGGACCCGGGTGCTTCAAGTGCGAGCAGCCGTACAGCCGCTACATCGCCCACCGCAAGTGCACCGGATCCATGGATCTATTGCCGATCGGAGAAGACCGATGACCCAGCCCCGCCGCTTCCACCTCCAGCGCAACCACGATGTCACCGGCGTCTCCGGAACCGGCCGCGTCGCCGACGGCATTCTCTGGACCGACGGCACTGTCTCCGTTCGCTGGCTCGGCGACCGCCCCTCCACCGTCTTCTGGGACGACGTCGCCCACGCCGAAGCCGTCCACGGCCACGGCGGCCACACCGTCATCGTCTGGGACGACCCCGAACCCGCCTCGGCCGGAGACTGCGAGCACTGCCCCGACGGCCACACCCCCGCCGACAGAGGCTCCCAGCCCTGGCACGTCCGCGTCGGCCCCGAGCGAGACGGCGACGGCCAGCCGATACGCCTGTACGTCGAACGGTCAGCCGGCGCGCACGTCGCCGAGTCCGACGCCGAATGGATCCGCGCCCGCCTCAAGATCTGACCCTCCCCACCCGCCGCCGCCCCGGTCTGGGGCGGCGGCCATCGAAAGGCCCGCACCATGCCCGAACAGCCCTGCCCGTTCTGCGAGATCGTCGCTGGACGCGCGCCCGCCGAGATCGTCGAAGAGTGGCCCGAGGCGATCGCCCTCGTCCCGCTCAACCCCGTGGTCCGCGGCCACGTGCTCGTCATCCCTCGCACGCACGTCCGCGACTTCGTCGACGACCCGATCGTCTCCGCCGCCACCATGCGCTGCGCCGCCGAACTCGTCGCCGGTCTCGGCTCCTACAACCTGATCACCAGCAAGGGCCGGCCGGCCACCCAGTCCGTGTTCCACCTGCACCTGCACCTCGTGCCCCGCGCGGTCGACGACGGCCTCGCGCTGCCCTGGTACAGCGGGCGAGGGAAGCGGGTGCACTCGTGACCGGCCGGCCGTCGTTGCCGCACGTGCAGCCGACGCTCCGCATGTGGCGGATCCTCCGCCGCTGTTACCCCGGCCAAAGCCCCGTCGCGGTCCTCGAGCGGGCCCTGGTCATGCTCGCCACCGCAGACGGCAACCTCACCCCCGGCGGGCAGTTGAAGGCCGGGCTCGGCGGTCAGCCGGCGGGACGGAGGCAGCCGTGACCCGAGCCCTCCGCCCGACCTGGAAGCTCACCGACCTCGAGGTCGCAGTGCTCAAGCATGCAGCCGACGGCCAGACCACCGAGGCCACCGCCCGCGCCCTCGGCAAGACCGTGCCCGCCGTCCAGGACACCCGACACCGGCTCATGGGCAAGCTCGGCGCCACCTCGCTCGTGAACGCCGTCCACCTCGCCTACCAGGCCGGGATCCTTCGCCGTGAACGCCACGGCGACCACGCCGGCTTCACCGCGCACGTCCGCCGCGGCGAAGACCCCTGGGCCTGCACCCAAGGCTGCCCAGAAGGTGAACGCGCCTACCGGGCCGAACGCCGTCAGCGGAGGAGGGAAGCCGCATGAAGCCGTACCGTGTGCTCGTCACCGGCTCCCGTACCTGGCCCGCACCCGAAGCGGTGTGGTCCGCGCTCAACGACGTCCGCGACGAAGCGCTGCTCGCCGACCGTCGGTTGATCGTTGTCCACGGCGCCTGCCCCCGAGGCGCTGATGCGCAAGCGGCCAGCTGGTGCCGGATCGCCAACAGCTTCATTCACGGCGTCACCGAGGAAGCGCACCCCGCCGACTGGCAGTCCGGGGGCAAGCGGGCGGGGTTCATCCGAAACGCCCGCATGGTCAAACTCGGCGCCGACGTGGTGCTGGCGTTCATCAAGGACGGCAGCCGCGGCGCCACCCACACCGCCGACCTTGCCGACGAGGCTGGCATCCCCGTTCGAAGGTGGACCGCGTGAACGATCAGCCCGCCGAGGATCAGCTGCGCGCCCTCGTCCGCCAGGTTCTCGCCGACGCCGGCGTCCCCCAGGCCGAGGTTGCCCGCCAGCTCGGTCTGTCCACCAAGCACCTCAGCCACATGCTCACCGGCCGCGCCCACCTCACCCTCACCTGGGCGGAAGGCATCCTCGGCCTGTGCGGCATGAACCTCGCGATCAGCATCCAGCCCGATCAGCCCCGGAGTGCCGCATGGCCGACCAGCCCGCACCCCACGCCCAGGATCAAGCGATCGCTGAGGCCATCCTCGCCAGGGAAGCGGCCAGTCTTCCGCAGCAGTTCCGCGCCCGCGCCTTCAACGCCGTCGGGCCAGCCCTCCAAACCCGCGGGGAGTGGCTGCGCCTCACGTCCAGGCGGAGCGTCGCCGACGCGGTCCTCGTCGCGATCAAGCCCGAGCTGGACGCGTACCTGCGGTACGAGAGCACGATCACGTGGATGACGACCTGCACGTCCTGCGCCACCGTCCTCGACAACACCGCCCAGGACACCGAGCGCGCCGATCGTGCGGAAGCAGCCCTCGCCGAAGCCCGCCGCATCCACCACGAGACCTGCCCACTCGCCCGCGGCAACGTCGATGCCGGCTTCACCTGCTCCATGTGCGAGGCCCTCGGAGAAGAGCAGCCGTGAGCCGCTACGACGACCTGCCCCCGCGTGACGGCAGAGTCCTATGGAGACTGTCTGATCCAACTCCCTGACGGACGAACCTCCTCGGCCGTACCGTCACACCACAGACCCGCCCTAACCAGCCCAGGAGGCCGAATGACTGACAACCGCGACCCGGTCCAGGATCACCTGAACGGAATCAGCTACGGTGGCAAGATCCTCTCCCTCATCCCGGCACCTCAAGGATGGTTCGTCGGCACCCAGGTCTCGCGTTACAACCGCAAGACCCGCGAGACCGAGCACGACACCGCCAAGGTCGGCCCTCTGATCGGCTGGGCTCTGGTCGACGCAATGTTCCGGGACGGTGCCCGCTCGACCCAGGTCGAGCCGTTGTTCCTGTCCTCTTCAGGGGACGTCACGCACATGACGGAGTTCCGTTGGCGGGAAGGGGCGGGCGACGTCGACGAGGAGGGCTGGAGCATGTCTGTCGCCGTCGACGTGATCCCGGCGCCCGGAGCTCTCGAGAATGCCCCTGCCTACGGCGAACGCGGAGCGCCGGTTGCTGAACGCACCCCGCCCGCAGAGCAGTAAGTCGGTCGGGGCCCGTCCGTAGCAGGCCCCGACCGACCACAAGCCTCGCAGCCCCCGCCACCTCCGACGAGGAGGGTGGGGGCTTCAGACTGTCGTCAGGGCGTCCACTGTTCGGTGCAGGCGAGGCAGATCCGAGAGTTCTCCCACGCGGCCCGCGCCCGGTCGGCGGCCTCCACCTTCTTGTAGATGACGTAGCCCCAGCCGGCGCCCGCCACGATCGCGGCGACCCCCGGAAGGGCCGCACCCGAGATCAACATCGCGATGCCGAGGATGAACAGGCCGAGCGCAGGCAGCGCGCCCCCGCCCTCCGAGGCTGGCCGGGCGAACCGTGTTCGGTTCGGTGCGCCCGGGGCCAGGCCGTCGACGTAGAGGGACAGCAGTTGGACGTTGGATGATCCGCACTTCGGGGAGGGGCAGTTCACGGCGACCTCGACTGCTCGTGCTGGTGGGGGCAGCAGAGTCGAGGGCTACGCGGCAGTACGGCAAGCCGGTTGTGGGAGGTGTGGCCGGGGCCACAACCCGGCAGCCCCGGGGAGCACAGCCTCCTCAGGCGCGGCGAAAGCGTGACCGGGCAACTACCGAACCGCACCGATCGTCTGACCTTTCGCACCGCCGGGTGAAGTACCGCCGGTAGCCGTCGACCGCCCGCACTCCGCCCCGCTACGAAGATCCCGACCAGTCGGATCTTCGAAAGGGCGCCCCGTGCGTATCCTCGCCACCCTCGCCGCCACCGGCGCGGCACTCGCCACCCTCATCAGCCCCGCCCACGCCGACCCCGGCACCACCCACACCATCCCCGTCCGCAGCCTCCTCAACGCCCTCCCCATCGCAGATGAGACCCGCGCCGGCTACCAGCGGGAAGCGTTCAAGCACTGGGTCGACGCCGACAAAGACGGCTGCTCCACCCGCAACGAAGTGCTCCTCGAGGAAGCCGTTAACGCCCCTCAGGTGACCGGCCGCTGCACCCTGACCGGCGGCACCTGGTACAGCCCCTACGACGACACCTACGTCGACGGGGCTCGCGGACTCGACATCGACCACCTTGTCCCACTTGCCGAAAGCTGGGACTCCGGGGCAGGAGAGTGGACTGCGGCCGAACGCGAGGCCTACGCCAACGACCTCGACGACCATCGTGCGCTCATCGCCGTCACTGCCCGCTCCAACCGGTCTAAGGCCGACCAGGACCCCGCCACCTGGCAGCCTCCGGCCGAGGCCTACCGCTGCCAGTACTTCACCGACTGGGTGACGATCAAGACGCGGTGGGGGCTCGCCATCGACCCTGCCGAGCAGGCCACGCTCAGCGAGCTCGCCGACGAGTGCCCGAACACACCCGTCACCTTCGAAACCGCACGCTAACACCGTCGGACCCTTGAGAGGCGCCCCACCCTGCATGGGTGGGGCGCCTCTGCGTGTCGCAATGTGGCAGGCGCCGAGGCAGGACTGGCGCCGGATATCTGTTCGCGGATAGCCATCGCGGCTGGCGGTTTTCGGCGCGAGGTCTCGTATCAACGCTAGCCTGGAACGTAAGCCCGCTAACGTTTGGAAGGTCGAGATGAGCGAGCAACCCTGGACCATCGAGTCCATCCGGGACGCCCTCGGCAACCCGGCCCTCGCCCAGCGCTTCCTCGGCGAGATCAACAGAGCGCCGGCCCACGAGCTCCTGGCCGTCTTCGCGCGTTGGGAACGCATCGCCAAGGACACCGTCGCCGCTGTTGCTCGCGGCCGGGAGATCACCGAAGCCCAGGCCCGCGGCGAGGACCCGACCGCCGGCTGGACAGACGTCACAGATCGCGTCCTCGACGACGCCAACCGGATCCGTACCCGCGGCGCCGCGTGAGTTGATCTGCGCCACGCAGCGTCACCCATTCGCTACACTCGAGCATGCCAGGGGTGGCACGGAAGACGTGCAGGCAGACGACGTAGTCCGAGCGTCGTAACAACGGATCCGTAGGAGACCCCTGTCCGTGTACCGGCTCAAGTACGACCCCGCAGCCGAGGCCGTCCACGAAGCGATGCCCGCCGTCGCCAGCGAAGCCCTGACCCTCGCCCTCGCCGCCGCCTGCCACGATCCGATCGCCGCCACCGAGCCCTACGGCGAAGACGACGGAATCATGCGGATGCTCGTCACCGAGCACTCCTTCGCCGCGCTCCTCGTCGGCCAGACACTGAAGACAATCACCGTTCTCCAGGTCACCTACCTCGGATAACGATGCGGTAGATCAGTCAATGCTCGCCCGCCCTTGATGCACCGATGCCGCCCTCACGCATCAAGGGGGCAGCATGATCGAAGTGAAAGGCCACAACGGGCAGATCGCCTTCGACGGCCAGTACGTCACCATCACCCGCAAGGGCTTCCTCGCCCGCACCACCGTCGGCAAAGGCGAGAAGCGCATCCACATCTCGCAGATCAGCAGCGTCCAGTGGAAGCCCGCCGGCCCATTCGTCAACGGCTTCATCGCCTTCTCCGCCGCCGGAGGCAACGAACGCCGCTCCAAGTTCGGCAGCCAGACCTACACAGCCGTCAACGACGAAAACTCAGTGCTCTTCACGACCCGGCAGAAGACCGCGTTCGAGGAACTCCGCAAAGCCGTCGAGTCCGCCATCGCCACGCAGCACGTACCAGCCGCGCCCCCGATGCCGTTTGCTCCGCCCCCTGCTTCCGTCGCCGACGAGCTCACCAAACTCGCAGCACTCCGCGACCAAGGCGCCCTCACCGAGGACGAGTTCCAGCAGCAGAAGCAGCGACTCCTCGGAGGATGACAAGGCGAAGCCCCCACCCGGCAGCAGTCCGGGCGGGGGCTTCCTGCTGTGCTCAGGCGCGAGGAGCCGGGACCTCCGTCACCTCGAACGGGGCCGGCAACGGAGGCAACGGCACCCGCAGCGCCCGGCCCAACAGCGCCCGCGCCGCCAACTCCCACTCCGCGGCAGGCCGGCCAGTCGGACGCACGAAGAGCATGGAGCCGTCCGGCCGGCGGAAGGCGCCGCCAGTGAAGCCGGGCTCAGCCTCGATCTCCACCACGTCCACGCCGTGCTCGACGAGCAGCTTGTCGAGCGGGGCGTTCATGAGGCGATCTGTCGACAAAGAGGCGGGCGCTAACAGCGTTGTGCCGCTACTCTGCATGGAGGACTCCATCCTTGTCGGGGTTGAGTTACAGGTCAGCGAGTCGCCACTCGCTGGTCGAACTGGCCGGGCGGTCGCCACCGCCCGGCCGTTCGCGTTCTGGGGCTGTTCTATTCACTCACTCGTGCGAGGCGCACACCAGACGCTCCTTCGGGTGAGATTCAGGCCACATCGTCAGTGCGGCAGGACGGCGTCGAGGTACTCCTGGACGGGTCCGAACAGGCCGTAGGGCACGTACTCCTTGATCTCCGAGTGGGCGACCCAGGCGACCGCGTCCAGCTCCTCCTCGTCCGCGACCCGGGCCTCGCCCTGCACCGGCTCGCACGCCGTGTACGACATCAGCCGGCCCGTCTTCGGGTGAACCCGCTCACCGAGCAGCTTGATCGACGTGACGGCCAGGCCGGTCTCCTCGACCGTCTCCCGCACCGCTGCATCCTCCGCGGCCTCCCCGTCCTCAATTTGGCCCGCCGGGAACTGCCACATCAGCTCCCCCTCCGAGACCCGGCGGCGCACCATGAGAACCGCGCCGTCCCGGACGATGATGGCGGCGGAAATGCCGGGCTTCTCGGTCGTGGTCTCGGTCGTCATACAGTCGCCTCCAAGGCGGTCAAGATCGGCGGGAAGATCTGCTCTGCAGGAATGAAGCGGGTCAGGGCGGCGCGCGGAACCCAGGCGACGTCGACGTTCTCCAACGGGTCGCGGTTCGCCGCCTCGCCGGCCAGGTGATCGGCGAGGAAGTAAGAGGCCACCACCCCGGTCACCGGGTGGACGCGCTCGCCGAGCTGTTCGCGGATCGTGCAGTGGACGCCGGTCTCGCCGTGCGTCTCCTGCACTGCCACCGTCGACGGGTCGGCGCCCGGCTTGACCATGCCCGCGGGGAACTGCCAGCGCAGTTCGCCTTCCCCGCGCCGGCACACCAGCAGGATCTCGTCGCCCCGGGCCACGACCGCTATCGCTACCCGCAGCGCCTGCGCTTCCATGCGCGGGGCTGGCGGGCGGAGCAGGAGCGCGAACCGGTGTCGCACGTCTTCACCCGCCTCCCTGTGCGCGATGTCGAGGATCTGCTGCACCTCGGTCCGGTGAACCATCTCAGGGCTGGCATGCCATCGGCTGATGGTCCGCTCCGAGATCCCGAGGTGTTCAGCGAACGCCTCGTTCGTCATCCGCATCGCCTGCTGCAGGAGGCAGGCGGCACGGCCGGTCCAGGTGTCTACGACGTCCACAATGACGGCTCCCGTGCTCGTGGCGCTCGGGTCTGGCGGGGCGGCGACGGGCTCGTGTCACCGCGGTGTCGGGGCGGGGCTTCTATGGCGTTCCGGTGTCCTCGTCGTGACCTTCTGCCGCGCGCGCGTTGGGCGTTGGCTGGTCGGCATGAAGATGCTCGCAGAAACGGATCACGGCGACTCCGTCTTCCGCTCATCCTTGGCCGGCGGGCGGGCGGGAAGCTCGTCCGTCTCGTGTGCGAGCCAGCGCAGGAAGCCGTTGATGTGGTCGTTCATCGTTGAGCCCACCTCGCCGACGGCAGCCTTCGCCTTCTCGTACAGCTCTGGGCTGTCGGGGCGGAAGGTGCGGGCTGTCTTGAGGTGGATTCCGGCTGGCATGAAGAAAGAGTCCCACAGTGGATTGCCACGGTCCAGAGTTGACGCTACGTTAGTGGAGTGCCACTCGGACCGCTCCACCGGTTCGAAGGGGACACCTGTGCTGCTCCACCAGCACCCACAAACAAAGACGGCCCCAGCTCAGGGACTCCACTCCCTGGCCAGGGCCTAACCACCAGGTTCTGTGAAGGAGACCCTGTGGCTACCCAGATCCTACCGGCGCCCGACAGCGCCGAGAACGCGGGCACCGCCCCTCTGCCGCCGGCCGCCGTCGAGGCGATTGCCCGCCTGGAGAGCGCGTTCCTTCCGGTTCCGCTGGACGTGGTCCGTGCGGTGGCCCGCTACGAGGCGGCGGCGTTCCGCTACGACGAGCTGGCTGCGCGTCCCGCTTCCTCTCTGTCGCCCGCGGAGTTCGACGCCATTCGGCTGTCGCAGGAGACGATGACGCAGGCCTTCGTGATCCTGGCGGATGCTGGGCAGACGGGCATGCTGGCGCCTCTGGAGGTGGCCACCTCGTACCGGTACGCGGCAGCGCACTGCCGGGAGCGGGCGGAGGCCGCCGACTTCGACGGCTGTCTCGCCGCGCAGGACGAGATGCGGATGTGCCGCTGCCAGCTGGAGCAGGCCGGCCGCCTCGATTTGATCGGGGCTGCGTGATGGCCCGCGTGATCCTCGCCGACTTCCCGGCTGGTGGCCCGCGCGGGTCGTGGCCGGCGGAAGCGAAGGCCGCCGAGCTGACCGCGCAGGGCCAGCCCGCCACCGTCCGCATGGACCTCGACAGCGACCGATTCCTGGTTGTGCCGGTGCGGGAGTCGTCGTGAGTCCGGCCGAGCAGGGCGCGAACGCGAAGGCGCTGGCCGAGCAGACCCGGCAGCACATGGCGGCGGCGAAGGCCGCGGCTGCTGCCGCCGAAGCTGCCCGACAGGCCGCCGCCCAGCAGCAGAAGTAGCCCCACAGCCCGCCGCGGGGGCGGTGTCCAACCCCCGTCCCGCCCTCGCGGCGTCCTACCCACCAAGCCCCGGAGAGGAGGCATTGTGTTCGCCGACGACAACCCCCGCCTGAGCCCCCTGTGGACCGGCCGTCGCGCCCCGTTCGTCGCCTTCCAGACCGTGCTCGGCGGCCTGGCCGGCGCCTACGACCTGCGTGACGGTCGCAGCGACGACCCGATGAGTCGAATCTCCCTCTCGGTCGACGACTGGGACGGGCATCCGATCGTCGCTGCCCGCCGTATCCCGGTCGCCGCGTTCGACGACATCCTGTTCGCCGTGCAGCAGCTCCGCGACCGCCAGTTCGAGGAGAACCAGCGCCACGGCTGGACCGGGCAGCTCAACGCGGACCGTCGGGCCGCCGCCCGGGACCGCTGGGCAGCCCGCGGCACCGACATGAACGACTTCCGGGCGCGGCTGCGTGCCGAGTACGAGACGGCCGCCCGCCGGTACGAGGACGCAGCCGGCCTCTTCGACGGGCCCTGACCGGCCGCCGACACCCGCTCCACCACCCCATCCCCATCCCGGCATGACCACCCGAGGAGATCCGCCATGCCTTCTTCCACCCAGACCACCCAGTCTGCCGCTTGGCCCGCGGGTGTCATCGCCCGCTATCTGACTGATGCAGGCAAGGCGATTGGTGACCCGACCGTCACCGTGGACCTGATCGAGAAGGACGACAGGGTCCTCGCCCGCTGCACCGTCTGCCCCGACAGTGAGGCCGACTTCAGCTTCGACCCGATGTGCACCGGAGCGCGGGCAACGGGCTGGGCGACCAACCAGGCCGCCACCTGGGCCCAGGAGCACGCGGAGAAGTGCCGCGCCCTGCCCCGCCCCACCGCCTGACCATCCCCACCCCCATTCAACTGCACCCCGAAAGGCACCTCCATGTCTCCGTTCCTGTTCTCCGCCGACTACGCCCACACCGACCTGGGGCAGCGGTTCCGTGCCGCGGTCACGGTCGCCGAGGCGCTGACCATGTCGATCTCCGCGGTGTTCGCCGAGTACGCCGAGGCCCGCCGCTCCGGCGACCCCGCCCGGATGGCCGCGGTCCGCGAGTACGCGGCCGGACTGGACGCCACCCTGCTCGCCGAGCTCGACGGCTTCGACTACCCGGCCGCCGCCTGACCCGGAAGGACTCGCCATGACCGCAGCTTGGCAAACCATCAACGGCATCACCTGGACGACTACCTCCCCGGGAGACCGATGGGAGACCGACAACGGCTGGCGTCTTGAGCTCGGCGTAGTCGACGGCATCGACGGCTGGTACCTCACTGGCCCCGGCGTCGACCAGAGGTGGATGAGCATCCAGTTCGTCGAGTCGGCCCGCAACGCGAGCCGCGTCATCGAGGCCGCCGCCTGATGGCCACCGTCGAGATCGTCTCGTTCGGCTTCCTGCACGCCGACGCTCCGCAGGCCGACATCGTCCTGGACTTGCGGCGGGCGTTCCGTGACCCGCACGTCGACCCGCGTATGCGGCAGCTCACCGGCCGCGACCGGCTCGTCCGCCACACCGTCCTCCGCACCCGCGGCATCCGGCAGCTCCTCAAAGCCACCACCCGGCAGGCCCAGGCCTACGCGACCGGCCCGTCCGTCGACCGGATCGTCATCGGTTCCGGGTGTGCAGGCGGAAGGCACCGATCGGTTGTCGTCGCCGAAAAACTCGCCCGCCGGCTCCGCCGCCGCGGCCACACCGTCACCGTCACCCACCGCGACATTCGTCGCCCCGTCGTCCAGCGCTGACCAGCTGTCCACCAACAAAAGGAGTCATCCGACATGGCCGTTGCCACCCGCATCCTCACCCGGGCCGCCACCGTCACCGGTAACCCCGAGGCCACCGTCGACATCGACGACGGCTCCAGCCGCTCCACCGCCCGCTGCCGGTGCTGCCGGTGGACCAGGGGCCACGACATCCCCTACCGCAACCAGCTTGTGACGTGGGCGCAGGAGCACGCCGACCAGTGCACCGCCCTTCCCGGCTAGACCGCCTGCCCCCGAGACCGCCGGGCGCGGAGCCCCAGCCCGCGTCCGGCGCCCGCCTCGCACCGCATCCAACCCGCCCCTGAAAGGACCCCGACATGGCCTCCTTCCAGATCGTCACGGTCGACGACCAGGCCCACACCGAAGGGCGTGAGTACCCCCACTTTGCGGACCTCGGCTTCGAGTGGGCCCGCCTGAAGTCCTTCGAGCACGACGGTGACTTCCTCGCCCTCCACTTTGAGCACGACCTGACGCTGTTCATCCCCGAGAGCCGCATCAAGCACATCGCTCAGACGCCCACCGACTGATCCGGAAGGACACCGTCATGCAGAACGCCGACTACCTCCAGAAGATCAGCCGGGCCCTCGCCTCCCGCGACGGCATCTCCAAGCCCGACAGCAAGCAGCTCGCCGAGGCTGACGTGTACGCCCGCATCGCCCAGGCCCACGCCCTCACCCGGATCGCCGGCGCGCTCGAGGCCCTGGCCGCCGACACGGTCCCCGCCGGGATGACCGTCCAGCCCGCCATCCGCCACAGCGCCTGACCGCACAGCCCCGCATCCACCCCACCTCCACCTAGAAGGGACCCCCACGTCATGACTGCCAGTCCGCCGAAGGTGAACGGCCACGCCCGGCCGCCGGCCCCGCCCGTGCTGGGGGACTGGCAGCCCATAGACGCCACCCCCACCGCCCAGGACGACGCCATCACCGAGCCGACCGCCGCGACCGAGCCCGACAACGACCTGATCGCCCAGGCTCAGGCGGAAGCGATCCGCTCGAAAGCGTGGGCGGAGGCCGAGGAGCAGCGACTCGCCGCCGAGGCGAAGAAGGAAGCCGAACTGAAGCTGGCCGAGGCCGAGGCGGAGGCGATCCGGATCAAGGCCGAGGAGGACGCCCGCAAGGCGAAGATCGCCAACGACCGGGCCGAAGCCCGCTTCGAGGAGGAGCAGGCCGCCCGGCAGGCGCGTATCGCCAAGGCCAACAAGGAGCGCGAGGACGCTGAGCGTGCCGCCGCAGACGCCAACCGTCAGGCCGAGGAAGAACAGCGCGCCGAGCTCGACCAGGCCAAGGCCGTCGAGAAGTCCAGCAAGCGGTGGCGTCAGGTGGCGATGGGCTTCTACGGCCTGTGCGCCGCGGTCGCCCTCCCCGTCCAGTCGTCCGCCTTCTACAACCCGAACGCCAAGTACCTGCTCGTCGCCCCCGTGTTCATCGAGGTGATCGCCCTCGTCGCGCTCGTCGGTGCCGCCGCGGCGGTCACCGACGGCCGGCCGCAGTGGCACTACCGTCTCGTCGCCTGGGCTGGCGCCCTCACCGCCGCCACCATCAACGTCGTCCACGGCCTCGACGCCTTCGACGCGGCCACGGCCTTCGGTACGGCCCTCGCCTCCGTCGCCGGCCCCGGCATGTGGGACCTTCACGAGCACGGTCGCATCCGCAAGCGCGACGGCAAGCCGACCTGGCGCGAGCGGCGTGCGCAGCGGAAGGCCGACCGCGCCGCAGTCAAGGAACGGGCCGCCGAAGAGAAGCGGAAAGCCGTCGAGAAGGAGGCCGCCGACAAGGCTGCCGAGGAGACGGCGAAGAAGCTCGCCGAGGCCCGCGCGAGGGACTTCCCGGAGGTGTGGAAGCACGCTCTGCGGCTCGCCGCTGCACTCGGGGAGACGACCGTCACCGAGGCGGTGTGGCGACGCGCGCACCTCGACATCGAGGGCACCGACCCGGGCGAGTCCGCCGAGGTGATTCGGGCTCGCAATGTGGCCGCGAAGCGCGTCGAATCCGCCCGCACCAACACCCCCGTGAACATCCCCAGCAAGACCATGAACGCCCAGCGTGCTGCTCAAATGCCCCCCGGCCCGAACCGGGTGCTGAAGACGCGCGCAACACGTCGCCCCGGCGACACCCCGAAGTACGTCGGAGCTGCCCGCAAACAGGCTGCCATCGCCGCCAAGAACGCCCGCCCGCACGTCGGCTAACCCACCCCTGGAGAGATCAAATTATGAACGCCACCATTCGCCGCTTCGCCGTCTCGGGCAGTGCCGCCGTCGCCGTCCTCGGCGGTGCCGCCACCATCACCCTGGCCTCCCCCTCGCCGGCTTCCGCTACCGCTTCCGAGCCCGTCGTCGAGCGCGCCGTGACCGCCCCCGTCACCCTGCCCGACGGTCGCACGATCCGGATCACCGGCATGGGCGGCTACGGCCACCAGGCCACCGCCAAGCAGATCGCCGTTGTCGCCGGAATCAAGGCCGACGCCGAGCCCGGGAGCGCCGACGGCATCACCAACGGGCTCACCCCTGACAGCGGCAGCGGCGCGCAGCTCGTCAACCCGCAGCAGGTCCCGGCCGGAACCCCGCAGCAGTACCAGACCCAGGCGAGCGGCGGCACGATCGGCGTCACGGTCGCCGTCGGGGTGGGTCTGCTGATCGGCGTGATCGTCATGGTCAGGCGCGGTTCGGTGAAGGTCGTGCAGGCCATCGCGTGCATCGCCCTCGGCGTGTATCTCGCCCCCACGTTCGTCGGCCCGCTCGTCCAGCAGCTCGGCGGATCGATCGGCACCGGCCTCGGCAACGTCTGGTCGGGCTTCTAGGCCACACCCACCCGCGGGGCCTCAACCGGGGCCCCGCCCCCGACTCCGGAAAGGACCGGCCCCGTGGCCACCGAGACCGAACCCGTCGAGCAGCAGATCCCGCCCATGCCCTCCAAGCCGCCCACCGCCCCGCCCGCCGCCCGGATGAAGTCCGCCTTCAAGGAGCAACGCGGCCACGCCTCCGCCCGCACCAAGGACTGGCTCGCCGGCGGCGACCTCGACCACGTCGACATCATCCAGGCCGCCACCGAGCGGAAGAACCGCAAGCACGCCGAGAAGATCGCCCAGCAGCAGCGGATCGTCGCCGAAGCCCACGGCCGCCTCCACCACGCCAAAATGCAGGCGGAGAACGGAGAGAACGTCAGCGCCGCCACCCTGTCCAACCTGGGCGGGCGCGCCGCCCAGGAAGAGGCCAAGCTGGCCGCGCTGCAGGCCACGATCGTGCTGCCGCCCACCGACCGCGAGATCAACGCTGTCCGCAGCGGCAAGAAGATGGCGCGGGCCGCCGCGGTCGCCGGTGGAGGCGTCGCAACCCTGCCCGTCCTCGGCACCGTGCTCGAGCAGGCCGCGACCGGTCAGCCGCTGCTCCTGGCCGCCGTCAGCACCGCGGCCGGCTTCGGTTGGTATCTGATCTCCCGCCCGTTCCTGCCGCGCCAGGCTGGTGACGTCCCTTTCGCACAGACCCCGGCCAGCCTGCCCGCCACGTTCCTGGCGGACCCGACGCAGGCCGGGGGAGCAACGAGCGTCGGATCACACGTCGTCATGAACGTCGAGCAGCTCGCCGACGACGCCAAGCCGTACCCGCTCAGGAACGTGGCCAGGCCGCAGCAACTCGCTGAATGCGTCCTCCTCGCCGCCCGCGCCGAGAACGTGCCGATCGTCGAGGTTGCGGACGTGCAGCGGCAGCCCTGGGGATGGCAGTGCGTCGTCCGCGTCGACGAAGGCACCCCTGAAGCGATCATCTCCAAGTCGGGTGACCTGGAGACCAAGTTCGATCTTCCCACCAACGGTGTCCGACCCCAGCCGCTCCGGGCCCGCCGCGCCTGCGCCATCCTCCGCCTGGTCGACGGCAACCCGTTCGCCACCGCCCCCGGCCTGCCCTACCGGGCGCCCAAGTCCCTGTCGATCACCGACCGGTTCCGGATCGGCACCAGCGTCGGCGGCGACCCGCTCGAGCTGTCCCTGGCAGGCGTCATGGGCCTGTGGGTAGCGGCCTCCGGCGGCGGCAAGACCGGCATCCTCCAGGCCCTCGCCGAAGGCGTGACCGCCTGCTACGACAACATCACCATCGACTGCGACCCGCACGGCGACGGCCTCGAAGACCTCGGCGACGCCGTAAGGATCACCGCGCGGAGCAACGAGCAGATCGAAGCCGTCCTGCTGTTCTTCCTGGTCATGTCGAAGGCACGCGCCCGGCTCCGGGCGAAGCTCGGCATGGGCAAGAAGTGGAAGCCGTCCGCCACGCACCCCGCTGTCACGATCTTCATCGACGAGTTCCCGAAGCTGTCCGACCTCGCCAAGCTCCTCGCGTTCGACCTGCTCCTCGTCGGACGCAAGGAACTCATCGAAGTCCAGTACGCCTCCCAGGGCGGCACCACCCGCTACCTCGGCGAGAACATCGCCCAGATGATGGCGCTCAAGGCCGTCGGCCCGTGCAAGGTCGGCGACACTCGTGCCGTCTTCGGCGACGACTCCGTCCGCGAGGGCTACCTGCCGCACAAGTTGTCCCCGGCCACCGACACAGACCCGAAGGACGCCGGCCACATCTTCATCCAGGGCGTGCCCGGCATGGCCGACGAGCCGATCGAGTACGCCATCCACGAAGCCTCCTCCGACGTGCTGCGGAAGCTCGCCGCCGAACGGGCCGACGCCGGACTCCTCGACCCCGACCAGGACAGCCTCGACGGGATGCGCGGCGTCGACCTCCCCGAGTACGCGGAGGCGGAGTTCGACAAGAACGGGGAGCTCAAGAAGCCGGCGCCCGTCTCGCTCCTCACCTGGGAGCAGCTGCTGCGCCTGTGCAACGCCGAACCGCCCGCCGGGTCGGAGCTGACGGACGGACCGGCGCGGGCCGCGGTCGAGGACTCGGTCGCCGTCATGGAGAAGGCCAGCGTCGATCGGATGAAGACCGAGGTGCTGCTCGTAGCCCTCCAGGAGTTCGACCCCGAGTACGCGGACCTGGATGTCGACGAGTTCAAGGCCCTGATGAAGAAGGCCGGCGCTGGAGCACCGCTGACGCTCGGCCCGATTGGCGACGAGCAGAATCCGCGCGGCTTCAAGCGTGATCGACTCCGCAACCTGCTGTGACCGTTACGCGAAGTATGTACCCCTGATCAGGGCCTGCTCAGCCCTGATCAGGCCGCAAAGCCGCAGGTCACAGCCGCTCAGAGTGCTGCTCACAGCCTGCTCAGCGTCTGCTCTGAGCAGCGCCTGATCAGGCCCCTGAGCAGCCCTGACCTGCACGTTCTCTCACTGAGCAGACCTGAGCGGCAAGAGCAAACCATCACAAATCCGAAACGGAGACTGATCATGTCGAAGACCTGGAGGCCGGGCGACGAGCGGAAGTTCGCCCGCGACATCGTCCTCAACAAGCGCTACTACATCGTCTACAAGATCGCCCAGGACATGGCGCCGTGGGAGGACAAGAACCTCTACTCGGAGGTCGTCTTCACGAAGCGGCTGCCGTTCACCGGCACCCCCTGCACGAGGTACGGCGCAGCCGCCGACCACGTACTCCGCTGCTTCGGCCCGATCCACGACACGCCGCCCCGCGGCATGCGGAACATCGCCGACGCCGCCCGCTCCGTCGGTGCCCCCCTCGGCGACAACTACGAGGGCCTCCTCGACGAAGCCGAGATCCGCGGCATCGAGAAGCTCGCCGCACAGACGTCCAGCCCGCGCAACCGCCGGCCCATCGGGTCCTGGCGGCCGTAACCCCCAACCAGAAGGAGAACCGTGCCCACCACCAGCTACGGCTACGAACTCACCATCGGCGACGACACCGACCGAGACGACGTCCCCATCTGCTGCGGCGAGGACATGACAGGCAAGGACGCAGCCCGCGGCAACCGCGAGTACAGCTGCGGCTGCGGCACCAAGGTCACGATCGCCCCCAGCGGCCTCGTCTTCGACATCACCGACTGAGCTCAGAAGGAGATCACCGTGCAGTACACGCACCAGACCGTCCGTGACTTCGTCGCCGCTATGCAGCGCGGCGATCAGGCCGCCGCCGAACGGATCGCCCACGACATCTCCGAGCGCCACAAGCGTGGCACCGCCGCCAAGGGCGAACTGTCCGAACTCGCCTGGGCGAACGCCGCCACCCCGCTCGGCCGCCAGTAGCTGTGCCGGGGCGCCCCTCGAATGCCTGGAAGCGACCAGGGGCGCCCCTTCCACCCGCCACGCGCGAACGCGCAGAGAGCAGCCCCTACATGACCACGATCACCAGCCCGCCCGCAACCCGCCCGGCGCCGCCCGTTCTCGACCTCGACGCCCGGCTCGCCCTGCTCGACGCCGCGATGACCGTCCGCCTGGAGCAGGCCGCGGTCGCCTTCGAGGTGAACGTCGCGCACTTGCCCGGCGCCGACCCGATTCCGCACATCGCCGAGACCGCGCCCCTGCAGCTCACGCCGGCCGCCGCGCCGTCCCCGTACAGCTCGCCGATTGCCGACCTGCTGCACCAGGCCCGGATCCGCATCGAGACCGACGGCTGGTGCCGCGACGCCCTGTTCGACGAGTCCGGTGCTGTCTGCCCTATCCGCGCCATCCGGTTGGAAGCCGCGGGGGACCGGCGGCTAGCCGACGACGCCTGCGTGTACCTCCTCGACCGCATCCAGGCCGACTTCGCCTGGGCCGAGACCATCCCCAGCTGGAACGCCGCCCAGGCCAGTGCGGCCCCCGTACTACTCGCATTCGACCGTGCCGCCCACCACGCCCACACCCACGGACTGTAAGGAGCCCCTGATGGACTTCACCCGAACCGAACCCGACCGCGGCAGCCAAACCTGCGGCTACCAGATCCAGGTCGGCAGCTGGCACAACGACGGCCAGCGCTTCTGCACCCGCCGCAAAGCCCGCGGCAAGTACTTCTGCGACCAGCACCAGCAGGACGTCCTCGATGCCTACGGCGAGATCCGTATGGCCCCCGGCAACGCGATCGGACGGTGACCGTGGGAATCAGCATCAGCCACGGAGTGCCGTCCACCCGGTCCGCGCTCACCATCGCCAATCTCGGCAAGCATCTGGCCCACGTGCTCAGCGGCAGCGAGTGGCGGGAGGTCGCCCACCTCTTCGACGGCCGGCTGTACACCCCCGTCTACACCCCGCCCCAGCAGGCCGGCCGCATCGCCGCCCTCCTGAGGAAGGCCGCCGCCAGTCGGGCCATGGGCCCTGAGTGGGCGCAGCTCGCCCACCTTCTCGGCGGTGCGGCGGACCGGGCTGCACGGGCAGGGCAGGACTGGGTGTGGGACTGATGGCGATCTGGACAGGCACCATGCCGACAGCGAAGCTCAACGACCGTCAGATTCGGCCGTCCGAGTACCACAAGTGGGAGCACGCCCGCCGGCAGTTCGCCCGCGGGCGGGACCGGGCCACAGTCGACGCCTACAAGGCCGAACTCGTCGCCAACGGTGGCCGACTGAAGACGCCGATCCGGCTCAGCATCGACGACCGCACCCACGAAGTCGCCATCGGTGACGGACACCACCGGTGCATCGCCCTCATGGAACTCGGCATCGCCGACTTCGCCTTCACGTGGGGATGGCGGCGCACCTTCACCAATACCACCGACCACCGCCCGTTCCCGACTGGCGTCCTCTAGCTGGACACACCGAGGCCCCGACCGTCATCCGAGACGGTCGGGGCCTTGGCTGCTGGTACGGCGCGGGCCAGGCCCTCTACGCACTCATCCTCACTGTCCGCCTGGATACTCGCCCGGATTGCCATAGCAGCAGTGTGACGGGCACGGTGGGGGAGCGGGGCGGGAAACGCGGAAGCGGCTAGAGGGGACAGACCTCGTTGATCTCGGTGATCGCCTGGTTCAGCAGTTCTGCCGCCTCGGTGGTCGTGCCCGAACCGAGAGCCTTCTCGGCTTCACCGAGAAGGCGACGGGCGGTTTCGTAGTCGGCGTCATCGCCGATCGCGTCGAGCGCCTCGGCTACCGCTTCGTTGATCCTCACGGCCGCCACTCCTCCCGGTAGCCGGGCCGGTCCACGTAGGGCAGGGCGCGCGCTCGGAGGATCGGGGTCACTGCGTCCAAGGCCTCGCCGAGCGCCGGGAACGGGGCGGGCGACGGGGCGGCGGCCTCCCCAGCGAGTTTGCCGTGCCAGTAGACGCACTCGACGAGGATCTTCCACTTGGTGTCGATCTCGCGCAGTACCCGCGCCGGATCATGCGCGGCGATGTGCAGCGCATCCTCCGTCGACTCGAACACCGACGCCTCGCCGCCCCAGCGCCCGCCCGCGACAACCGTAGTGCGCCGGTCGGCCGCATAGATTGCCTCGGCGTAGGAATTGTCATCGACGGACCAAGGCCCCTCGGTTGCCGCCCGTGCGATCCGCTCGTCCTCGTCGAGCTGCGCGCGCAGCCACTGCGCCAGGTCATCCATCCTGCGCCTCTTGGGTCTTGCTGCTGATGCCGGGACCGCCGATCTGTTCGGGAGCGCGCTCAGGCTGCTTGTTGCCGGGCCAGCGCAGGTGCCAGCGGATGTACTCGCGGATGAGCCTCGCGCGGTTGCGGTCGCCGACTGCTTTGCCGAGGGCTTCCCACTCGTCGTCGGGGATGCGGATCGGGCGCATCGGGGTGTGCCGCTCGGTGTTCTGCTTGGCCATGGGGTCAGCGTAGGGCTGTATATGCATGAGTTCCACCATAGAACTTGCCGTGTATATGCACCATAGGTACGGTGTGCATATACACGAAACGTGGGAGAGGGGAACGCGATGGCCCGACACATGGACCGCATCCGCCGTGAGGCGATGGAGCAGTACGGCGACGAGCCCGCCGACGCACTGGAGGCGCTGGCCCACGTGCTGAAGGTGTACGCCGACGAGCACGACAGCCGCCTGATGGTTGAGGCGACGAACGGCATCTACGGCCAGAGGGTGCGCACCGGCCTCACCATGGGAGACCTCCGCGAGATCGCCAACCGGCTCGGCGTGCACCCGTGATCGCCCGCCCGACGTTGCCGGTCCCGGTGCCGGATGCGGTGGCCAGCCTCGCCGGCCGGCACCTCCCGGCCCGGGGCCAGGCGGCGGTCGCCGACGCTGCGGAGGCGGCCCGCCTGTACGCCGCCTGCCGCGGCCCGCAGTACGCCGAGGCCCGGCAGCTGCTGGAGATCCGACTCCGCCGCGCCAACCGGGTGCTCGCCGCCCGCAATCCGGGGCTCACCGTGCGGTGGGCCGACATCCCCACCCTGATCACGAAGGAGGAGCGATGACCACGCAGATCACCACTCGCGTCCGCTCGCACATGGTCAACCTGGGCATCGAAGGCGCCCCGGTCGTCGACAACCGGTGGGGCAGCGGATCGATCCGCCCCACGCAGGTCCAGATCACCTACTGGTACGACACCGGCACCAGGGAGCCCGACACGGTCGTCCGCCTTTTCGGAATCTGGATCCGCGAGAGCGGCGAGGAGACCGACCACAGCATCGACGTGCTGTTCGACCGAGGACACCGCAACTGGCCGACGTGGCTCGTAGAGCTGGTCAAGGAAGCCAAGCCGTGACCGCCCCGCCCGCCGACGGCCCGCTGGTTGAGCCGGGGCCTCCCGCCGGCTGGTGGGACGAAACCCCCGCCCAAGCCGCAGCCGCCGACCGACGGTACTGGATCAGCCGAGACGAGGAACGCGCATGGCCCTCTGCCGTGAGTGCAGCACCCCGATCCCCTGCCACTGCCACCTGACCCCGCCGGTCGAGACCCGGCCCGGCGTATACCTGGCCACCGAACCCCACGCCCGACAGCCCCACCACGACCAGCCCATCATCAACTGCCCACACCGGGAGGCACGCACGTGAAGCCGATACTCCTGATCGATGTTGACGGCCCCCTCAACCCGTGGGCTGCGAAGCCGTCCCGCCGTCCGGAGGGCTACCAGACCCACCGGATGCGGCCCACCGGCTGGGAGCAGCCGTGGCAGAAGCCGCTGCGGGTCTGGCTCAACCCGAGCCACGGTTCCGCCCTCCAGGCCCTGCCGTTCGATCTCGTCTGGTGCACGACCTGGGCGCACGAAGCCAACGAGTGGATCGGACCGCACATAGGCCTCCCCGACCTGCCCGTCATCGAGTGGCCCGACGGCGCCCAGCAGCCCCGGTCTGGCTGCGTCGGCGGCACGTTCTGGAAGACCCGGCACGTCGTCGACTGGGCCGCGGGGCGCCCGTTCGCGTGGATCGACGACGACTTCGAGGACATCGACCGCGAGTACGTCACCCACGAACATGACGGTCCCGCGCTCCTGCACTGGGTCAGTCCACGAGACGGGCTCCTCGACCGCGACTTCAAGGCCCTCGCCCAGTGGGCAGCCCGACTTGAGACAGACGGCGAAGCAGCCTGACCACCCCACCCTGTGGGCCCGCACCGTGCCAGGTGCGGGCCCACAGGTATGCCCGGGGTGCCATTGGCCCACGTTGTCGGCGTGATGGTGCACCATTGGCCACAGCGTCACCCTGGATCCCGTTCCATGAGGAGCCTGCCGTGCACGACCACCCCACCCAGAAGCCCTGCCCCGGCCCGTGCAACAACGCTTGGCGTCGTGCCGAAACCGTTCGCATCGACACCGGAACCGAACACCACATCAACCCCGCCTGGGGGCAGCCCATCCAATGCGACGCCTGCACCGAACGCGCCCGACAACAGCTCGCTGAACTCCCCGAACTCCTCACAGCAGTCCACCTTGAAGCCCTCTACGGAACTCGCCCCCAGAACACCGCCACCATCCACAGCCGCCCCAACGACACCCCTGCCTGGCCCGGGCAAGCCGCACGACTCCTCATAGACACCCTCCTCGGAGAGATCGAGGAACTCGCCACCGACGTTCTCGCCCTCCGCGGCATCTGGAAGCACGACAACCAGCCAGACCATGACGGCATCCGCGAAGGACACCGCATCACCAGCGCCTGCCGCATCCTCACCGCCCAACTCGACTGGATGATGCAGCACCACCCCGCGGCCGGCGAGCCACACGAGCAGGGCAACGCCAACCCGGCCGGGCAGATCCGCCACTGGCACGCCGCTGTCCAACGCTTCACCAAGCAGCATCCCCAGCGCGACGTCCGTAAGATGGCACCCTGCCCCCGCTGCAAGGGCCCCTACCTCGCCGAGTCCCGCGACCTTCGTCTCGTCGACGACCGCCCGTACATTGAGTGCCGGGACCCCGACTGCCGAAGGATCATGACCGGCGCCGAATACGACACCTACGTCAAGGCGCTGGCGGCAGTTGTCACACAGGCCGCTTGACTTTCGCCCGCATCATGCATGATCCTGAGGCCACGCGCAGCATGCCCGCACATGCTCAAGGCCTCACGGATCATTCCGTTGGGGCCTTTTCTCGTTCTCCGGCACCCTTCAAGGAGGTGGCCGCCGTGGTCGATCTGACCGCTGATCTCCAGACCACCCTCTGGACTGTCGCCGAAGCTGCCGAAGCTGCCCAGGTACGGCCCAACACGGTGAGGAACTGGAAGTACCGAGGAGTCCTCCGCCAGGCCGGCGAGGACCGCAGCGGTCGTCCCCTCTTCCGTGCCATCGACGTGATCAACGCCGAGAAGGCCACCCGCGAGAAGGCGCGCCGGGTCTACCCGGCTCACGCCGCTTGATGCTCCCTGCGTGATGGCTCCCGCAGGGTGGGCCTGGTAGCGCCGCGCGCTCGGCCCCTTGTTGTCCGCCCGGTCCACGTGGGGTGGCCGGGCGGACAACACCACAGACGGGCGGCTCCGGTCACCGCCCTGGTCCCGCCGCCCGACACCCCCCGTCCCGGCGGCGGGACCACCCATCCTTGCGCCGCGCGGCGCCCGACGAAGGAGGCCGCGTGGCCGACGCACTCACCAACACCGCCGAGAACCGGTGCCTCGACTTCATTCTCGGGCTGCCCTCCACCGCCCCCACCACCCCACTGAAGGTGGCTCTCGTCACCGCGAACGGCGACGACACCACCGCAGGCGCCGAAGTCACCGGAGGGTCCTACACGCGGCAGGACCTCACCGTCGCCGCCGCCGTCAACGGCGCCACCAGCAACAGCGCCGATCTTGTGTGGGCTGGTATGCCGGCCGCCACGGTCGTGGGTGTGGAGGTCTGGGATTCGGCCGCGGTGCCGGTCCGGCTCTGGTACGGGCCGCTGACCGAGTCCCGCACCGTCGCCGCCGGGGACGAACTCCGGCTCACCGCTGGAGCCCTGGCCCTGTCGATCACCTAGGGAGGCCCCGATGCCGTCCCTGTCTGTGCTCGTCGACAACTTCAACAGCGGCCTCCTCGGGCCCGAGTGGGGTAACTCCTACGGCGGTACCGCCATCGTCGACGGCCGGGCCCGCGTGCCCTGCACCACCGGGTACGCCGGCTGCCAGACCGCCTACTCGTGGACCATGGCCGGCGCGTCCTGGTACGTCGAGGTGCCTACCGTGCCTGCGGCGAGTACGGCTGCGGAGGCGTACTGCGGTGTGATGGTGCAGTCCCAGACCGCGGGCACCAGGGTCGGTTTCATCATCAACTCGGTCACTGGGCTGCTGCGCTGCAAGAACGAGGTCGGCTACTACGACGCCGAGTCCGTCGACATTCCCTATTCGGCCGTGGATCACCGCTGGCTGCGGATGCGGGAAGACGGCACCAACCTGTACTGGGACACCAGCCCAGACGGCGCCACGTGGACGACCCAACGCACCCTCGCCACCCCGGCCTGGATCCTCACGGAGATCGACACGTGCGCGCTCGACATGAGCGCCCACCGCGACGCCGGCACCGACGACTACGCCGAATACGACCAGTTCAACACCCTCTCCGACGGCGCCGTCTTCGTCGGCGGGGCCACACTGTCCGCGGTCAGTGACCTCACCAGCACTCTGCGGGCCAGCGCACGCGGCACGGCCAGCCTGTCCGCCGAAACAGTGCTCGCCGCGGCCCCGGTCCTCACCGCCCACGCCGCCGCCGCCCTTGCCGCGGACGCCACGCTGGTCGCGGACGCTGCCGATACGGAGATTCCGGAGGTGGCAGGGTTGGCCGCAGGGATCTTCGACCTGTGCATCGAGCAGGGCGCCACCTACATCCAAAACTTCACGGTCATCGACGTGCCCGGTTTCACTTGGGACGGGTGGACGGCGCGGTCGCAGATCCGGTCCGCTGCCGCCTCCGACCACGGTGACCTCCTCCTCGACCTCACCCCGCACCTGACGGTCATCGGGGACACGATCCGCCTCGCCATCCCCGCCGCCGTCACCGAAACCCTCACCCGCAACGGGCTCTGGGACCTCGAAGTCGCCCAGGGCGGCACCGTCGTGCGGCTGCTGCAGGGCCGGGCGAGCGTCTCGCTGGAGGTGACCCGGTGAGAATCCAGGTCACAGGCGAAGCCCTCACCGACGAAATCAACGTCACCACCGGGCAGCAGACCCGGATCGTAGAGGTGTCCGCCGGCCTCGTCTCCTCCGTCAACGGGGAGACCGGCGACATCACCGGCCTCGCCCGGGAGGACGACGTGCCAGTCCTCGCCGGTGAGGCGGCATCGGCAGCGGTCGCCGAGCATGTGGCCGCCGTCGATCCGCACGGGGATCGGGCGGCGGCTGCTGACGACGCCACCGCGAAGGTCGCCGCCCACGTCGCCGCGGCGGATCCGCACGGCGACCGGGCCTACGCCGACAGCCTCGTGCAAGTCGGCGTCACCGACTGGATCAATGTGCGGAAAGCCCCCTACAGTGCGACGGGCGACGGGACCGCTGACGACACCGCGGCGATCCAGGCCGCCATCAACGCGGCCGTGGCCACCGGCAGCGTCGTCTACATTCCGGCCGGAACCTACCGGCTCACCGCCGCTCTCACCCTCAGCGCGGACAACATCCGTATCCAGGGCGCTGGCCCGGGCGCGACGGTCCTGGAGCAGTCCAGTACGACCGCGAACGGCATCACCGGCACCGACCGCATCCGGATCTCCCTGTCCGACCTGACCCTGTCCGGTCCTGGTACCGGTACCGGCACGGGGCTGAAGCTCGGCCTGGCCGCGGCCGAGGCCACACCGTATGTACGGCTCGACAACGTGACCGTGGCCACGTGGGGTCTGGACGGCATAGACATCGACACGCCCATCGTGTCGACGTTCACGAGCGTCATCCCGGTCAGCAACGGCCGGCACGGCTTCAACATCCACTCCACCGGATCATCGACGAGCTGCGCGTTCGTCGCCTGCTACGCCAACAACAACGGGCAGGCCGGCTACAACCTCCTGCGCCTGTTCTACTCGAACCTCTCGGGGTGTGCTGCCGACAGCAACGGCTGCGGCTACCTCCTGACCAACTGCTCCGCCGTCACCCTCACCGGGTGCGGCGCGGAAGCCACCGTCGCGAAGAACGGCCAGGACGGCACCGCATACAAAATCGTGTCGTCGGAGGGGGTCAGCCTGTCCGGCTGCTCCGTCTCCAACAACGCCACCACCGCGATCTGGCTCGCCACTGCTGGCGCCGCACACCTGATCCACGGCTGCATCGAACAATCCACCGCCGGAACCCCAACAGCGTTCGTTCGAGTCGACCCCGGCGTCAGTGCAACGCTCATGTCACACGCCCACACCACCCCCAACGTGCTGCAGGGCACCGTCACCCAGATCGGCCAAGGCGGCGGACAGCTCACCGTGCCCGGCTACCTGTACGTCGACAGCAGCATCGAGACGAGCAGCAACATGCTCGCCAGTGGAGACCTCGTCGCGCTGACAGCCGGCCGAGGCCTCAACATCGCCGAAGGCACCAACGCCCGCATGGGCACCGCGACGCTCGCGGCCGGGACACGGGTCGTGACCACGACGGCCGTCACCGATGGGTCGAGGATCTTCCTCACCTGCCAGACGCCTGCTGGTACCCCCGGCTGGCTGCGCGTGTCTGCCCGCACCGCGGGGACGTCCTTCACCATCACCAGTTCGTCGACCACCGACACCAGCACCGTCGCGTGGTTGATCGTGCAGCCCGCGTAAGGAGACCCGACATGCCCACCAGTGATGCCGAGGGCGTCGACGTGATCGCCGCCTGGAACGATCCCGGCGCGCGTGCGGTCATCCATCCCACGCGCGGCATCTCCGAAGACGCCTACGAGGAGTCCGGACGTATCCAGGCGGAGATGCTCGCTGCGGAGATTCCCGCGGGCGCCAAGGTGATGGACTTCGGCTGCGGTGACGGCCGTGTCGCCATCCCGCTCCGTGACCTCGGCTATGAGGTGACCGGTGTCGACGCGTCCTCGCACACGCCCACGGCATCACGACCGAGATCCTCGCCGGCCTCGACCGGCCCCAGCCGCCCGAACCGAAGCCGTCCACCGGATCGCGCATCGTGCTCGCCGGCATCCTCGTCCCGCGCACCCACACACGCGACGTACCCGCCGCACTCCGCGGCCCCAACTGGAAACCGTGACCCCACAGGAGCCCGCGCCATGGCCCGCTACCGCAAGAAGCCCGTCGAGATCGAAGCCGTGCAGTGGACCGAGGACGTGTCCATGCGCGAGCTGATCGACTTCACCAACGGGCTCGTCAAGCTCAACGACGTCGACCGCGACTTCCACGTCTACGACCGACTCCACGACACCTGGGTCCAGTTCCAGTACGGAGACTGGATCATCAAGGGCGTGCAGGGCGAGTTCTACCCCTGCCGAGACGACGTCTTCGCCGCCACCTACAAGGCGGTGGACTGATGGCCGCCGTCGAACTGCACCTCGCCAACGAGATGCTCGACCACTTCGACGCCATCCGCCCCCACCTCAACGGCCGCGAGACCGGACGCCGGCCCAGCCCCACAGCAATGGGCATCACCATCCTCGACATGGAGATGGACGGCGCACCCGGCCAGGCGAAGACCATGGAAGTCGTCCTGCACCTCATCGACGGCCAGCCCAAGATCAGCGAGATCCACTACTGGGACAAGCACGGCATCTTCCTCGCGCCCGTCGTCCCCTTCCCCAAGGCGGTGGACTGATGGCCGCCGTACCCAGCTACCGGGAACTCGCCCAGCGCACCCTCGGCCAGGCCGCGGCCGACCTCAACGCCATGCCCCAGGGCCAAGTCGCCAGCGCCGAGATCACCGCACGCTCCGCCAAAGCCCAAGCCATCGCCACCGTCGCTGTCGCGCAGGCCCTCCTGGAGATCGGCGACGTCCTCCGCGAGAACCTGCGAGGTGACGCCTGATGGCCCGCCTGCAGATCCTCGAACTCCCCGAATGCAGCGGAGACGACAGGCCGCCGTTCGTCCTCGTCGTGGACCAGTTCGACCCGCCGCCCTACCCGAGCGAGCCCTGGCCGCCAATGTTCGACGGCGTCGCCGAGAAGATCGGCGCCCGCGCTGTCCTCGTCTTCACGGAGACCATCGACATCCCCGCCAACGACACCACGGCTTACCTCGCCCGACCCGCCGCGAAGCAGGAGCTGGTGCTCGACCTCGGCGACTACGACGTGCGCGCTGCCATCGCCGCCGACATGCAGAAGATGCGTGAGGCCAACGAGGGGGAGCCCGCCAAGCCACGCCGCGACTGGTGCTGCAGCCTCGCCTTCCAAACCCTCGGCAAGCAGCACATCGACGACTGCCCCCAGGCGCAATGAGCGGCGGCAGCTACAACTACCTCTGCGCCGCCACGGACCTCGAAGATCTCCTGTCCAAGCGGTACGCCCTCGACGAGATGTCCACCCGTCTCGCTGGCCTCGGCTACGCCCAAGACGCCGCACGAGAGACCGAGGAACTCCTGGTCCTTCTCCGTCAGTGGGAGATCCGCGCCGAGACCCGACTCCGCCGCCTCACCGACGTCTGGAAAGCCGTCGAATGGTGGGACTCCAATGACAGCGGCGAGGACCGAGTCCACCAAGCCCTCGCCAAGTACCGAGGCGACCACGATGACGCCGGAGCACCACCGTCAAAGTCCACGGCAGCGACGACGACCCACTCACCCGCGCCGAAGAAGTCGCCGTGCGCCTCTACGACGCCGCCATCGAAGGCAGCCCCACCGACCGACGCGCCGGCTTCGTAGGCTGGTCACACCCAGCGCACCACCGAACGCAGCCCCGAGGAGTAGGAGGCGGCCGTGGCCGGAGGCTGGCAGAACTCGGACCGGCGCAAGCGCCTCCCGCCCCAGTGGGCGAGGATCCGCGCCGAGATCCTGGCGCGCGACAGTACGTGCGTCCTATGCGGCGTGCGGCCCAGCACCCACTGCGATCACATCAAGGCCAAGACGGATGATCACCGACCTGAGGGACTCCAGGGAGTTTGTGGACCCTGCCATGATCAGAAGTCCAGCCGGGAAGGGAACGACGCCCAGCGCGCCAACCCTCGGCCCGGACGGCAACGTCCGCAAGAACCACACCCCGGACTGAGGTGACGCCGTGCCCCGCTGGCTCATCCAATTCCCCGGTAGCCAAGGCCGCGACGACTTCCGCATCGACGACGACCTCAACCTCACCTTCAGCGGCGACTGGGCCGTCTTCACAGACCAGCACGGCCCCAGCTACGCACTCCCCGCCGGACTTGGCGTCATCATCGAACGGGTAGACGTACCACTGGACCCCGTACACCAGGAGCCCGCGCCGCAGAAGGATTGATCCACTGTGGCCAGCAAAGGACGAGGCGGACGCGGCAACGCCGAAACCCTACGCCGATACTGGGGCCCCTCCGGCGCCGGCGGAGCACGCATCCGCTGGGGCACACCAGGAGACTGGACAAGGTGCAACCGCCTACTCAGCCGCTACATGGGCGGTCGCGCGCGGGGGTACTGCCAGATTCTCCACCGGAGGTACACCGGTTCCTACACCGGCAGCCGAGCCAACGCCGTTCGACGCCGGTGACCACCACACTGCACGTGACCCCGATCGGCGACCTGGTCGACCATGTCACCAGCACCGCTGATGCCGACCGCATGTGCGGACCTCAGGTCAGACCAGTCACTCGGGCCGACGGATCGGTCGGCTCGCTGCTGGTACACCGCTCCCTCGTCGGCAGGGAGCAGGCATGGCAGCGGTCGGTGTGGTCCAGGTCCACTGTCCCGAGTGCGACGTCGCAGTGCCGATCACGATGACCGTGAAGTCGCTGACTCGCGAAGGCGACAAGCTGATCGTCAATCTCGAGCCAGACCTGATCGACGCCATGGTCCACGTCTGGACGCACGGGGCCGGCTGAGTGGATCTCTGACTCAAGATCCAAGCCGAAACGGGCATAGGGGGCATAACCCCCTCCCCGTGATCCTTTCGGATCGGGGCCGTATAGCACCTGACATCGCCCCCGGGTTTCCTAGGCGGCCGGCTGAGCCCTGGAGGCAGGCCAAATCAAGATCACGACCGTGCCCCGGTGGCGCAGTCTCCGCACCGACCGAGACCCTGGAGGTCGACATGGGTGCACGTGGTCCTATCGGAAAGCGCTCCGAGGAGCGCATGGGCCATCGCTCGAAGGAAGAGAAGGACTCGATCACGAAGGCGCCGTCGGGGCCGCCGGAAGGGCTGCCGGATCTGCCGGATCCGAGCCCGGCGTGGGATCCGATCGCAACAGACTGGTACCTCAGCCTGCGGGAGTCGGGGCAGGCCGCGTTCTATCAGCCGTCGGACTGGGCGGTCGCCCGATACGCGGCGGAGCTGATGTCGCGAGTCCTGGACTGCTCGGAGCGCGGCCCGAACGGGCAGCTGGTAGCAGCCCTGAACTCGGTGATGTCGTCACTGCTGACGACGGAGGGAGACCGGCGCCGGGCCCGTATGGAGCTGGAGCGGAAGAAGCCTGACGGGCCGAAGTTGGCGTCGGTGAGCCCTCTGGACTCCTACCGTGACATTGCGGGGGGCTGACGTGGTCAAGTACGTCGTCTGTGCGGGCAGTCAGGCTGAGGCGCAGGCGTGGGCCCGGCTTCATGGCATCCCGCAGCAGCAGTGTTTGTACGCCGGCTCGCTGAGGCGGATCGAGGGCCTCCGGGACTTTGCTGTGGTCCGGCTGCGGGGCTTCTTTGACCGGCCGGACCGGGACGACATTGAGGCCTGCCTACTGCGCAACGAGCTGAAGCGGCGCCCCCCGTTGCACGACCGTCGCGGCGATGGAGGCTGACGAGCAGGTCCCCGATGTCGTCGAACCCTTCACGCTCGGTCCGACGTGGAAGCGTGGCGCGGACGGCAAGTTCGTGCTGCCCGAGTACACGCTGGGCTGGCAGTGCCTCGCCTGGACCAAGACGTACCTGCAGCACTACGTCGGGAAGGCCTGGCAGTACACGCCTGAGCAGGCCCGGCTGACCTTGTGGTGGTACGCCATGGATCCGGAGACGAACCGGTTCCTGTATCGGGACGGCGTGATCCAGAGGTTGAAGGGCCACGGTAAGGATCCGCTGAAGGCGACGTGGTCGGGCTTCGAGTTCGTCGGCCCCTGCCGGTTCAGCGAGGTCGCGGATGAGGGTAACGAGTGGGGCGTGCCAGCGGGGCAGCCGCTGGGGATGCAGCATCCAGCCGCTTGGGTGCAGATCGCCGCGGTGTCACAGGATCAGACACGGAACACGATGACGCTCTTCCCTTCGATCTTCACGAAGCGGGCGATTGAGGAGTACCGCATCGATCTCGGAAAGGAGATCATCTACGCGGACAAGGGGCGGGCCCGGATCGAGGCTGTGACGTCATCCCCTCGCGCTCTGGAGGGCGGCCGTCCGACGTTCACGTCGATGGGGGAGACGCACCACTGGCTGGAGTCGAACTCGGGCCACGATATGGCGGCCGTGATCGAGCGCAACGCCACCAAGTCGGCGGATGGGCAGTCTCGCACGTTGGCGGACACGAACGCGTTCGAGCCGGGCGAGGACTCGGTGGCCGAGCGCACTCGGGATGCCTACGAGGCGGCGGAAGCTGGGCGGGCGGTCGACACAGGGCTCTTCTACGACACGCTGGAAGCTCCGCCAGAGGCGAAGCTGACGGAGGCGTGGATCGAGCCGACCCTGCGAGCAGTGCGCGGGGATTCGACGTGGCTGGACATTGGCCGGCTGAAGGCGTCGATCCTGGACCCGCGGAACCCTCCATCCCGGTCGCGGCGGTTTTGGTACAACCAGATTGTCGCGGCCGAGGATGCGTGGATGGCCCGCTACGAGTGGGACGCCTGCAAGCGGGACGATCTGCACCTCGAGGACGGCGACGAGATCGTCTTGTTCTTCGACGGCTCCAAGTCGGATGACGCGACTGGCCTGTGCGCCTGCCGCATGTCGGACGGCTTCGTTACGGCCCTGGGCGTGTGGCAGAGGCCGGCGAACTGGCCGACGCCGAACACGCCGGGGTTCGTGCCGTATCGGGTGCCTCGGGACGAGGTGCACGGCGTGGTGGAGAACGCGTTCGCCCGGTTCCGGGTGCTGGCGTTCTTCGCTGACCCGGGCTCTGGTCAGGACGACGATGACGGCGAGATGTACTGGGACGCCTTCATCGATCTGTGGGGTCAGACGTGGGGCCGGAAGCTGGCTTTGCGGTCGGTGGTGTCGGGTTCGAAGGCGCACGCGGTGCGCTGGGACATGCGTGATCCCCGTAACCAGGAGACGTTCACGGAGGCCGTGAAGCGCACGCACGCCGACGTGCTGGAGCGGACTCTGACGCACGACGGGCACAAGACGCTCCGCACCCATGTGATCAACGCCCGTCGTCGGACGAACCGGTGGGGTGTGACGATCGGCAAGGAGCACCGTGAATCTGCCCGGAAGATCGACCTCGCGGTGTGCATGGTCGGGGCGCGGATGCTGCGCCGGATGATCCTCAACTCGCCGAAGCGTGCCAAGAAGAAGTCGCCGGGCAAGGGGAGGGTGGTGGTGCTGCGATGACCCTGTCCATTCCCGAGCTGCCGTTGGTGTATCTGTCGGATGAGGAGCAGGCGCTGATCAACCTGCTGCGTGCCGACATGCTGCGGGACCGGTGGGCGCTGCAGTTGCGGGATGCCTACTTCAACGGCGAGCAGTTGATCCGTGACCTAGGTATCTCGATTCCGCCGCAGCTCAAGGGTCTGCATACGGTGATCGGCTGGCCGCGGGTCGGTGTGGAGTCGTTGGAGGAGCGCCTGGATCTGGAGGCGTTCCGGTGGGCGGACGGCCGGGATTCGTCGGAGTTGACGGAGATCGCCGAGGCGAACGACTTGTTCGACGAGTCGAGCCTCGCCCACTTGGACGCTTTCGTGTACGGCCGGGAGTATCTGGCGGTCGGCTCCGGGGGCTGTGGGACGGACGAGTGCCCGCCGCTGATCACCGCAGAGTCGCCGCTGGACATGACGCTGATGTGGGATGCCCGCCTGCGCATGGGTACGGCCGCTCTCCGCGAGTGCGCGGCGGACAGTTTCATCGAGGCGGGGCCCGAGGAGCGGATGCTGGTCCTGTACCTGCCGGATCAGACGGTGATGTGCCTGCCGTCGGAGTCAGGCGGCTGGGAGGTCGTCGACCGGGACATGCACGGTCTCGGCGTCGTGCCGGTGGTGCGGCTGGCGAACCGGCAGCGGACTGCGGACCGAGTCGGCAAGTCGGAGATCACGCCTGACGTCATGTCGATCACGGATGCCGCCTGTCGGCGCCTGATGGGTATCGAGGTCGCGGCGGAGTTCTTTGGAGCGCCGCAGCGCTACATCCTGGGGGCGTCCGAGTCGGCGTTCCAGGACGCGGAGGGCAACGCCAAGTCCGCGTGGGAGACGTACATCGGTCGGATGCTCGCCCTGGAGAGGGACGAGGACGGAAACATCCCGGAGGTCGGCCAGTTCTCTGCGCACGATCCGTCTGGCCAGACGAAGATCATCGATTTGTACGCCAGGATCATGGCGTCGCAGATGTCGGTGGCTCCACATGTTCTCGGATACAGCAGCGACAACCCCGCCAGCGCGGACGCCATCCGTTTCGCCGACAACAGGCAGGTCAAGAAGGCCGAACGGCGCATCCGCCGGTTCAGCGCCGGATGGCAGCAGGCCATGCGGCTCGCCCTGTGGATCCGCGACGGCGAACCCCCGGACAAGACCCGGAAGATCGAAACGGTGTGGCGGAACCCCGCGACACCGACCGTCGCAGCCCAGGTGGACGCCACGGTCAAGCTGGTGCAGGCCGGGGTGCTGCCCGCCGACTCCGATGTCACGCTGGAGATGGCCGGGTTCACGGAGCCGCAGCGGCAGCGGATCGCCGCGGACCGGCGCCGTTCGAGCGCTGCTACCGCCGGCCGGTCGATTCTGGACCGTCTCGCCGCAGTGAACGGGCAGGAGCCGGATGGGCTGCCGGACGCCGTGGAGGTGACTGGTGGCGACGACGGTCTCTGACGGGGGCCGGGACGCCAACCGGTACCGGTCCGCTCAGCTGGGCTTGACCAGGCTACTGGTGCGGGACATCCGAGGCCTGCGACGGCTGATCATTCCGTCGCGGCTGCGTGCGTCGATGCCGGATTGGCTGGCGGCGATGCAGGCGGTCATCGACCAGTACTCGTTCGCTTCCGCAGCTTTGGGTGCCGAGTTCTATGACGCTCAGCGTGACGCAGCTGGGGTGCCGGGTGTGTTCACGACGCCGACCGCGGACCCGCCCCCGGAGGGGAAGACCGAGTCGAGCCTGCGGTGGGCAACAAAGGACGTGTGGGAACGCGACCCTGACGAGGCCACCGACGCCCAGGCCCAGCCTCTCGCCGTGCGCTTGGAGCAGGCAGCGAAGAAGGCTGAAGCTGTAGCCCAGAAGCTGGTCGCTGACACCGGTCGCAGCACCGTGACTGGGGCTGTACGCGAGGATGCGCAGGCCACGGCGTGGGCGCGGACGGCCGCGTTGGGCGCCTGCGCCTTCTGCAAGCTCATCGCCAGCCGGGGCGCCGTGTTCAAGCAGGACACCGCGCGGTTCGAGGCACACGACCGCTGCCACTGCGGCGCCATCCCCATCTTCCGTGGGCAGCGCTTCGAACTGTCCCCGCAGGCGGCCGAGTGGGCGCGGCTGTACCAGGAGTACGCCGCCGGCCACTCCGGCAGCCAGTTGGCTCGCTTCCGGCGGGCGCTGGCCGAGCACGACCCGAACCCGCTCCCCGGAGCGTTCTGACCCTGGTCGCCCTGGTGGCGGCCTTTCTCATTTCGACAGCCCCTGGAGGGCCGATTCGTCATGCCCGAAGAGATCGAGACGACTGAGCAACAGGACACCGGCACCGAGGAGACCGTCGAGGAGACGGGGTCCGCGGGGAGCGGCACCGAGCAGCAGGGCGACGTCCAGGAGACGGAGTCCGGCGACGAGGAGAAGCCGTTCGACCGGAAGCAGGCCGAGGCGAAGATCCGTAAGGTGAACCAGGAGGCCAAGAACCTCCGGCAGCGCCTGAAGGAGCTGGAACCGAAGGCCGAGGAACTGCAGCGCATCAAGGACGCGGAGAAGTCGGAGTCCGAGCGACTCAACGACCAGCTGGCGCGAGCCCAGGAGCAGGTGACTCGGACGCGTCAGCGTCTGGCTCGCACGCAGGTGCAGGCCTTGGCGATGACGTCGTTCGCAGACCCGGAGGATGCGGTCGGCGCGCTGGATCTCGACTCGTACATCGACTCTGACGGCGACATCGACGAGGCGGCCGTCAAGGCGGACCTCGAAGCGCTCTTGGAGCGCAAGCCGCACTGGGCGAAATCCCAGCCCCAGGAGGGTCCGCGGCGTCCCGTGCCGGATCGCACTCAGGCGTCTGGCGCCAACCGAAAGCAGGCCCCCAGCCCGGAGGACGAGTTCGCCGGGTGGCTGAGTTCGCGGCTCCCTAGCCGCTGAGAGAAGGAATCATGGTGGCTACGGCCCCGATCACTACGTCAGGTCTGCCCGAGGAACTCCTCCCGCGGACCATCACCGCGCCGATCTTCGAGAAGTCCGCGGAACAGTCCGCGGTCATGGCGCTTGCCCGCCGTGCGCCGCTGGCCCTGGACGCCACCACGTCGGTGCCGATCCCGCTGGACGTGCCGACCGCCGACTGGGTCGGTCAGGGACAGAAGAAGCCCCTGTCGACCGGCGGCATCGACGTGAAGCACATGACGGCGAAGAAGCTCGCCGTCCTCATTCCGGTCGCCATGGAGGTCGCCCGCACGAATACGGCGGGCCTGTACCAGCAGCTGCAGAACGACCTGCCGACGGCGTTCGCGCGGGCCTTCGACCATGCGGCGATCCACGGTAAGACGATGAAGGGCGCCACCGGCCCGTTCACCGAGTACCTGGCGATGACCTCCCAGAGTGTCGCGCTGGGTACAACGGCGCAGGGCCAGGGCGGCATCTGGGCGGACCTGGTCAAGGGCATGGACCTGGTCATCGACGAGGACTACGACTACACCGGTACGGTCGCTGACCACCGGCTGAAGCCGAAGCTGCTGCTGGCGACGGACACCACCGGGCGGCCGATCCTGGTCGACACGCAGACCCCGGGTACGAACATGGCCAGCGCTGGCACGCTGATCGGCGAGCCGCTCGCGTACTCGCGGTCGGTGTCTGGCAAGCAGCGCCGTCAGTCCGCGTCGGCGGACACGGGACTGCGGGCGCTCGGTGGTGACTGGAGCCAGGCGGCCTACGGAGTGGGCATGGACATCACCGTGCGGATCTCCAACGAGGCCACCTACGTCGACGAGGATGGCGGCGTCCACAGCGCCTTCCAGGAGAACTTGGTGTTGATCTTGGCGGAGGCGTACTACGGCTTCGTCATGGGCGACGCGGACGCGTTCGTCAAGTACACCGGCACTCCCTCGGGTTCCTGATGGGGGCGGTCCCGGCTTCCGCGCCGGGCGGGACCGCCAAGCTCCTGACGATCGTGGCTCGTGTCCACCTCATGCCGCCGGAGCACAATGCGGGTGCCGAGCACATGCTCGTCTCGATGCTCCGGCCGCTGGTGGAGCGCGGGCACGATGTGCAGGTGTGGCTGTCCCGCTACGGCAAGGCCCACAGGGAGTACGAGTACCGAGGCATCAAGGTGGTGCCGTTGGAGGCTCGACTGGACTTTCCGACTGCGGTGCGGCGGGCGGATGTGCTGATGGCGCATCTGGAGACGGTGCCGTCGACGGCGTCGCTGGCCCGCGGGTACGGCAAGCCGCTGGTGGTGGTGTGCCACAACACGCACCGTCCAACGTTCCGGGACGCGGCGGCCGGCGGGACTGCGCTGGCTGTGTACAACTCCCGGTGGATGGAGCGGGAGGCGGAGCTGTTCTTCGCCGAGTACCCGAAGTCTGTCCGGCCCGCTTCGTCACTGATCGTGCGCCCGCCGGTGTTCGCCGACGAGTACGCGACGAAGCCGGGCAAGGCCATCACGCTGATCAACTGCAATGCGGAGAAGGGCGGCAAGGTTCTCGAAGCCTTGGCCGAACGGATGCCGGACCAGCAGTTCCTCGCGGTGAAGGGCGCCTACGGCGAGCAGATCCTCCCAGATCTGCCGAACGTCGAGGTGCTCGAGCACGTCCGCGGAGAGGACATGCGGGAGCGGGTGTACGCCCGAACCCGGGTGCTGCTGATGCCGTCGTCCTACGAGTCGTGGGGCAGGGCCGGCTGCGAGGCCCTGGCGTCGGGCATTCCCGTCGTCGCGCACCCCACCGCAGGGCTGTGCGAGTCGCTGGGTGAGGCCGGGATCTTCGTCGACCGGAACGACATCGACGGCTACGAGGCGGTCCTACGGAAGCTCGCGGCGCCTGCTGAGTACCGGCTGGCGTCAAAGCGGGCAAAGGCCCGGTCTGCCGAGCTCGACCCGGCTGCTGATCTGGCGGCCTGGTGCAGCGTTGTGGAGTCTCTGGCCTGAGGAGGGCGTCATGGCATTCGTCGCTCCGACCGCCGAACAACTCGGCCTATACCTGGGGCTGAGTGAGATCGACGGTGCGCGAGCCGACCTGCTGATCACGTCGGCGACCGCGCTGTGTCAGACGATCGTGAAGCCCCTCCCGGAGGGTGCGGAGGCGGTCGTTCTGTCTGTGGCAGGCCGCGCCTATGTGAATCCGCAGCAGGTGTCTTACGAGACGATCGGCCCGATGTCGGTGCAGCGTCCGCAGGGCAGTGGCGGCCTGTATCTGACGAAGGCCGACAAGTCGGCCCTCAAGTCGCTGGCCGGCCGCGGCGGCGCGTTCACGGTGGATCCGACTCCGGCGTCGGCGGATCCGTCACCGACGTGGCCGATCGACGATGCCTGGTTCGCGGACGAGTTCGAACCGGGCTGGGGGTACAGCTGATGCCAGCCCCGTACCCGTTCGGAGAGACCGTGCGGATCATGCGCACGGGCCCTTCGCCGGGCCGTGACCCGAGGGGGCAACCGCTGCCAGGCCCGGACGAGTCGTTTGACGTGCCGGGCTGCGTGGTCACGCCGCGTGCGGAGACGCCGCAGGTTGGCGGCTCGCAGCAACAGGAGAGGGACACGGTCATCGTCGGCTGGACCGTGTACGCGCCCGCCGACCACCCCGGCATGCCGCTCCGCACTACGGACAAGGCCCGCATCCGTGGCGTTGCCTGCGACATCACCGGCGAACCCGGCGACTGGGGACGCAACCCCTTCACCGGCATCCGCGGCGTCGTCCAGTTCGCCGCCGACCGTGTCACCGGCTGACCGAGGGAGGTCGTCATGGCTGCCAGGTTCAAGGTGAAACGCAAGGGCATCGGGCAGATGCTCCGCATGCCCGGCATGGAAGTGGAGATGAAGCGTCGCGCCGAGGTCATCAAGAGCGTCGCAGTCTCCATCTCCCCGGTCGACCAGAACAGTCCTGACCCGGGCCACTACAAGGAGTCGTGGGAGACGGACAGCACGCGGCGGGGCGGCCGTCGCCGCGACCGGGCCACTGCGACCGTCCGTAACACCGCCTACTACGCCCGCTGGGTGGAGTACGGCACCGAGAAGGTGCCCGCCCACCACGTGCTGTTGCGGGCAGCGCAGAGCGGTGGGCGTAACCAGTGACCGTCGTCGTCGACATCGAAGGTGAGTTGATCCCGCGCGCTCAAGTCCGCTGGCCGGACGCCGTGGTGCGGGACGAGTTGGACAACAACCTGCTCGACGAGCTGCCGACGATCCAGATCACGCAGGTCCCGGCTGGTGAACTAGCCGCCAGCAGGCTGGCGCGCATGCTGGTCGACATCGACGTATACGCGGCCACCCGCCAGGCAGCGTTCGACCTGGCCCGCGAAACCGTCACATGGGTGGAGCGGGAGCTGCGCGGCTCAACGACCAGCACGCTGGTCATCGGTCGGGCTGGTGTCGTCACCCTGCCTGCCATACGCCCATACGAGAACACCGTCCTGCGCCGTGTCGGGGCGACCTTCGAGATCTTCTGTCACCCGGATTCCTGACCGGCTGTTCGGCCCGCGCCAGGCCCCTTCAGTACCCGCCCGTGCGCGGGCTTCACGCATGTCTGGAGACATCATGGTCAACATCACCCGCGCCGCGGACCTCCTCGAAGTGGGGGCCAACGGCGCCGGCTGGACAGCCCCGCTGGGTACGACGTCGCCGGGCGACCCGGCAATCCAGCCGCTGACCCCGTGGGCGCCGCTCGGCGCGATCAGCGACGACGGCCTGGTGCAGGGGTTCGAGGAGGACTCTCAGTCCTTCACTCCGTGGGGTCTGACGGCGCCGATCCGTACCGCGATCACGTCCAGCCTGCGCACGTTCTCGCTGACGGCGTGGGAGACGGGCCGGACGACGGTGCAGGCCCTGCAGTACCGGCTGGACGCCGCGGACCTGACGCCGACGGCCGGCCTCACCACCTTCGCGGAGACGGCCAGCCCGGTGCCGGACCGGCGGGCGTTCTGGTTCGTCGTCCTCGATGGTGACAATTTTCAGCGCGGTTTCTACTGCCCGGAGGCGGAGATCACCGAGCGGTCGGATGTGACGCACAAACAGGACGAAGTCGCCGGCTTCGAGTGGACGATCACCTGCTACCCGGACAGCGCCGGAAATACCGTCTACCACTTCGACCGGGTGCCTGAGACCGAGGCGTACACCGGGTCCTGAGCTGGTGGGCGGGCCGATCACCGTCGGCGCGGGCCCGGCCTGCCCACCTTCACCACCATGTAGCCCGCGCCCTACGAGATGAGGAGCCCGCGCCGTGGCCACCACGAGCAAGAACACCACCAGCAGGAAGCCGCGCACTGCGGCCCGTGCCGCATCCCGCCCCTCGACCAGCCGGCGGGCGGTCGAGCCGGACGTGGAGCCGGACACCGACGACGTCGAGGTGTCGGCCACCGAGGCACAGGAGATCGAAGCCGACGGGTACGTCACCGCCGAGCTGTGCGGGCAGGAGGTTCTGGTCGTACCGCCGTCGATGTGGCGGGCCTCCTGGCAGCGTGCTCTGAACGCCGGGCAGATCGACGTGTTCGCGGAGAAGATCCTGCACCCGGACGACTACGACTACTACCTCGAGGCCGACCCGACGATGGACGAGTGGATCGCGTTCGTCGAGGACGCGAGCGCCAAGTCAGGGGAGCCGCTGGGAAAGTCCAGGGCACGGTCGCGATCTGGCAGGCCCACCCGGAGGCGCTAGAAGCCGACCTCCAGGACCGGCACTACGACATCGCCGACGTCCTCACCGGGCGGCGGTCGTGGCGGTGGCTGCGTGTGCTCATCGAACATCTGCCGCCTGAGTCGCACACGATGACCGCCCTGCGGAACAACCTCACCCCGGAGGAGCTGGCCGCCCAAGCCGACAAGGGCGAGCCGGAGAAGGGCCGTTGGTCGCAGCTGGAGCTGCTGCTGGCTGCCGCCTATGACCGGTTGGGCGTCATCGAGTACGTGCTGCGGTGTGTGAACACCGACAAGAAGTCGAAGCTGCCGGACCCGCCGGAGCCGATGCGCCGCCCGGGTGCAGGCCCGCGGAAGAAGAAGGCGCAGCTCACCGACAAGTCCGCGAACACCCTGTTCCAGCTGCTGCAAGGGGGCGCCGCATAGGGCGCTGGGAGGAGGCTCCTGGTGCCTGCCATCTCCGTTGGCTCCGTCGAAGTCGATGTTCTGCCGAACGCCAGAGGCATCACGCGGCAGATGCAGCGCGCTGTCCTTCCTGCTGCTAACGAGGTCGGCGAGGAAGTCGGCCGCGTGATGGGCCGCTACATCTCGGCCGGGATCGCGGATGCGGTGCGGTCGGGTGTCACCACTGGTGGCAGGCAGGCCCAAGCGCCGGCTGCCCGACAGGGCCAGTCGACCGGCAGCACGTTCGCCCGGTCGTTCCGCGCGCAGCTGCAGGCGGGACTGGCTGCGCTGCCGGAGGTCCGTCTTCGGGCGGACTCCTCGGACGCGCAACGGGAGCTCGCGGACATTCGCACGCGGATGATGGCGCTGCAGGATTTGCGGATCGGTATCGACCTCGACTCGGCTACGGCGTCTGCGGCGATGACGCAGCTGCAGGCCCGTCTTGACCGGCTGTCGGCGTCGGACGCTGACGTGCAGATCCGAGTGGACGCGGCGGCGGCTTCGTCTCAGCTGGCCGCGTTCAATGCCCAGGTTTCGCGGCTGGATGGCCGTACTGCGAACGTCGACGTTGACACTCGGTCGGCGGCGGCGAACTTCAACCTGCTGACGACGGCTGCGCTCACGCTGGGCCCCGCGATTCTGCCGGTGCTTCCGGTGGTGGCCGCGGGCCTGGGTGCTGTCGCGGCTGCGGGTGTGGCGGCGGCTGCTGGTGTCGGCGGTATCGCCCTGGTGGCCGTACCGGCGTTCAAGCAGATCTCGACGGTATTGCAGGCCCAGAAGGCTGCCCAGGATGCGGCGGCGCAGTCGACGGCGAACGCTGGGCAGGCTGCGGCGCAGGCCGCCTCGAGGTCCATGCAGTTGGCGTCGGCGTCGGCCGCGGTGGCGTCGGCGGAGCGGAACGGGGCCCGGCAGGTCGCGCGTGCGCAGGAGCAGGTGTCTCAGGCTCGCCGCCAGGCGGCGCAGGTGGCCGCTCAGGCGTCTCAGAGGGCGCAGCAGGCCGCGCGGGCGGTGGAGGACGCCGAGGAGTCTTTGGCGGACGCTCAGCGGGATGCACGGCGTGCGCAGGAGGATTTGACGGCGGCCCGGAAGGAGGCGGCGCAGGAACTCCTTGACCTGCAGACGCAGCTGACGAATAGCCGGCTGTCGGAGCGGGACGCCGAGATCGCGCTGGCGGAGGCGACCGCGGAACGCGACGCGGTGCTGAAGTCGGCGGCGTCGACGGAACTGGATAAGCAGAAGGCGCTGCTGGCCTACGACCAGGCGGTGCAGCGGCTGAAGGAGCAGCGCGCCGAGACGAGGCAGCTCGAGGCGGACACGGCTTCGGCGAACAAGGCGGGCGTGGAGGGCTCGGACACGGTCCGGCAGGCGCAGGAGCAGCTGGCCGACGCGCAGGACACGGTCGCCGACCGGACGCAGGCTCTGCGGGACGCTCAGGCGGACCAGGCGCGTACCGCGCAGGAGAACGCTCAGCAGCTGGCGGACGCGCAGCAGCGGATCGCGGACGCGCAGCAGGGTGTCGCGGATGCGCAGGTGCAGGCTGCGGAACAGGTGGCGTCGGCGCAACGGTCCCTCGCACAGGCGCAGCAGTCGGGGGCGGCCACGGTCGACCAGGCGGCGCTCGCGCAGCAGAAGTACCGGGATGAGTTGGCGAAGCTGTCGCCAGCGGCGCGGGCCACGATGACGGCTTTCACCAGCCTGAAGTCGGCGTTCAGTGCTTGGTCGGAGAGTCTGCAGCCTGCGGTGATGCCGATCTTCACTCGTGCTCTGGACGGGTTGCGGAGGTTGCTCCCGGGCCTGACGCCAGTCGTCCTCGAAGCGGCGGCAGCGATTCAGTCGCTGATGGATAAGGCGTCGGCCGAGCTGAAGACGCCGTTCTGGCAGGGCTTCAAGGATGACCTGCAGGGTTCGGTGCGTCCCGCGATCGAGGGCCTGGGCGTCGCCTTCGGGAACGTGTTCAAGGGCATGGCGGGCATCATCGGTGCCTTCCTCCCGCACATGGACAGCATTTCCCAGAGGATGCAGGACGTGACCGGCCGGTTCGCGGACTGGGCCGGGAGTCTGAAGGGTTCCCCGGACTTTCAGCGGTTCCTTCAGTACTCGTCCGACATGGCTCCCCGGCTGGGGGAGGCCCTGCGGCAGGTTGCGGGCGCTGCGATTTCGATCTCGGCGGCGATGTCGCCGATCTCGGCGATGGTGCTGGATACGGTGGCGAAGGTTGCGGACGGCGTCGGCTGGCTGGCAGACAAGGCGCCGTGGCTGGTGCAGACGATCTACGGCATCGTCCTCGCGATGACCGCATGGCGCATTGCCATGATCCTGTGGCGCGGCACCATGGTGCTTGCCAGCGCGGCAATGGCGGCATTCAACCTGATCAGCATGGCCGGGCCCTGGGGGTGGATTGCCCTCGCTGTCGCTGGCGTGGTCGCTGTGATCGTCCTCTTGTACACCAAGTGCGAGTGGTTCCGGGACTCGGTCCAGGCTGTGTGGCAGGCGATCCAGTTGGGCGCGCAGGTGGTGGTCGACTGGTTCCGGGGCCCGTTTGCCCGGTTCTGGACTCAGACGCTGCCGCAGTTCTTTTCTGACGGCTGGGACTTGATCAAGAAGTGGGTGTTGTACCCGGTCCGGGACTTCTTCACGGTGCTGATTCCCGGGTGGGCGCAGTCGCTGCGGGACATGGTCGTGTCCCGGTGGAACGCGCTCAGCTCGGGCCTGTCGACTGTCTGGACCGGGATCAAGCAGTACGTGCTGTACCCGATCCGGGACTTCTTCACGAAGACGATCCCGGGCTGGGGCACGACCCTCAAGGACAGGATGGTTGGCGCGTTCGAGGCGGCCCGGGACGGCATCAGGACCGCTTGGGAGGCATTGAAGAAAATCGGGCGGGAGCCCATCCAGTACATCGTCGACATCGTCTACAACAAGGGCATCGTCGGCGTGTGGAACAAGGTAGCGACCGCGTTCGGTGCCGACAAGCTGGAGAAGTTCACGTTTGCCCGCGGTGGCGTCATGCCCGGCTACACCCCGGGCCGGGACGTGCACCGCTTCGTGTCCCCGACGGGCGGCGCGCTGGAACTCAGCGGCGGCGAGGCGATCATGCGGCCCGAGTTCACCCGCGCTGTCGGCTCCGGGTTCGTGCACTCCATGAACTCCATCGCCCGCTCGCAGGGTGCCGGCGGCGTCAAGGCGGCGCTGGCCCCGGTGTTCGGCGGGAACCCGTCGATGCCGACGGACACGACGCTCCGCTACGCGGACGGCGGCATTTTCGGTTGGATCGGCTCGGCCGCGAACAAGGTGGCAGGCGCCGGCTCTGCTGTCTGGAACGAGGTGAAGGAGGGCGCATCCTGGTTGAAGGACGGCCTCGAGGGGTCGGCCCGTGCCGGTGTCGAGCATGTCGTGGATCCGCTGCTGGCCAGCTTCCCGGGCATGGACACGATGTGGGGGAAGGCGGTCCGCCGCATCCCCACGAAGATCGTCGACACGTTGTTCGGGTACTCCAAGGAGTCGGATAAGAAGGGCGGCGGCGGTATCGGCGGCCCGAAGGTGCAGGCCGCGCTGAAGTGGGCGAAGACGCAGGACGGTCTGCCCTACCAGTGGGGCGGCGGCGGAAACCCCAGCTGGGACTGCTCCGGTTTCATGTCGGCGATCGAGTCGGTGCTGCGCGGGCAGAAGCCTCACCGCCGCTGGGCGACGATGGCCTTTCAGGGGAAGACCGCGCCTCCCGGCTGGGTCTACCACGGCAACAGCCCATTCAAGATCGGCATCACGAATGCGGGCGTCGGCCACACCGCTGGCACGCTGGGCAAGACCAACGTCGAGTCCAGGGGCGGTGACGGCGTGGTCGTCGGCTCCAGGGCCCGCGGCTACCGTGACCCGCTGTTCACCGACTGGTACGGGTTCATGCCCGGCAAGTTCGACAACGGCGGCATGCTCCAGCCGGGCTTCAACCTCGCCTACAACGGCACGGGCCGGCCCGAGCCGGTGTTGACGGGGTCCCAGTTCAACGCGCTGGCCCGTGGCGACGCTGACAGCCCCATCACGGTGGAGATCAACACGCTGGACCGGGCGCTCGCCGAGTTCATCGACGTCCGCGTCCACCGCAACAACCAGGAACTGATCTCCGTCATCAACGCGAGCTGAGGAGGTAACTGTGGCGATCCCCGGGAACCTCCTCAGCCCGACCACCGAAAGCGTTGACCCCAACACCTCAGGGTGGACGACCAAGCTGAACTGCACGATCAGCAAGGGAGGAGGCGGTCGAAACGGCGACGGCTGCCTCCTCGTCAAGAGCGTGGCAGCGGGGGAGACGCAGGTCCGTACCGTCTCCTCCTACGTCATCACTGCGGGCGTGGTGTATGAGGCCTTCGCGGACGCGTCGGGCGCGACCGTCCCGGAGCGCATCGGTATCCGCTGGCTCAGTGCTAGCGGGACAGAGATCAGCATCACGTGGTCGCTGGTGACGATGACGGCCTCCGCCACCTGGCACCGGATTTGTGTCGCCGGGGCGGCGCCGGGCGGTGCGACGCAGGCACAGGTGCTGCTGTCGACGATGACGCCAGCCGCACCCAATGTGATCAACTACTTCGAGAACGTCTACCTCGGACTGCCGATCAGGACGACCGGCAACCTATTCGGATTCGGCACTGAGTCGACAGAGATCGACGCCTCCGGCTGGACCTCCGAGGTCAACGCCACGATCAGCCGACAGGTACCGGTGGCGTCCTGGGCAGCAGACTGGTACTGGGCGGGCGGTCACACCCTCGCCGTCACCGCCACTGCCACCGGAAATGCGGCGGCGATCACCGTGGACAGGCCGACCATCACACCTGGCGTCGAGTACTTGGCCTACGCCTACCTGCAGCCGCCGACGCTGTCGTCGGTGGCGTGGATCGAGCTTCGCTTCTACGACAGCAATGGCAACCAGATCCATACCTCCCGGGCGACGTTGGCGCCCCCCGGCACAGGCTTCTACCGGCAGCTCCTGTCCGCTGTCGCTCCGGCGGCTGCGGCTACCTGCGGGATCGCCGCAGGACTGGACGGTGCTGCCGCCGGGCAGGTGCTCCGCCTGGAGACCGTCGTCGTCCGCGCCCTCATCCCGCTCGTCGCTGGCACGGTCATCCCCTATGCCAACAGCAGCTTCGAGCAGAGCACGGGCGGCTGGACAGTCACATCGGGTCCCGCGACTCTGGCCCGGTCCACGCCGTGGGGTGCTGCCGGCTATGCCGGGAATTACGCGCTGGCCGTCACCTCGGCGACTGCGGCGACCTCCACAGTCGGCTCCCCACCTGCCCCGGTCACCGAGGGCGTCAACTGGCGGGCCCAGGTCATCACTCGACAGGGCGCCGGCGCTTGGACGACGGTGACCGTCCGCGTCCACTGGTACGACGCCAGCAGCGCGAGCCTTGGCACGAGCACCGGCACGGCCTACGCGGTACCGGCGGGCAGCTGGTACCTGTTGACCACGGATGCGATCGCACCTGCCGGGTCGGTGCAGGCCGCGGTCGAGGTGGCCGCGGTCGCGTCGGCGGCGGCGTCGGTGATGTACGTGGACGCGGTCGCGCTGTGGCAAGTGCTGCCGCTCACGGCCGTTGAGGCGGTACCGGGTGACGGGTACGTGCGGCTCACGTTGCGGGAGCTGCCCGCCGACTATCTGATCAGCGTGTACAGGGTGACGGCCGACGGGAAGCGCACTGCGGTCCGCGGCTCGAATGGACTGATCGTGCAGCAGCCCCTCACGTCGGACCTGATGGTGCTCGAGGACCATGAGGCGCCGCTCGGTGTACAAGTCACGTACCGCATTGAGCTGTACAGCGCACCCGGTGTTCTCGCCGCCACCCGGTCTTCCGAGGCGGTGACCCTGGTCCTCGATGACATCAACACCGTGTGGCTGAAGGATCCGGGGAACCCGCAGCGGGCGTGCAAGGTGATGGTGGCGAAGGCCCCGGACTGGCAACGCCCGATCGAGCAGGCCCAGTTCGTGGTCCGCGGGCGCCGCAACAAGGTGATCCTGTCGGGGCGCCGGCAGGGGTTGGAGGGCGACCTGGCGATCTGGACACGGTCCGACGCCGAGCGGGAAGCGCTCCATCTGCTGCTCGACTCGGGCAACACTCTGCTCTGGCAGGCGGTGCCCGGTATGGGTGTCGCCGACATGTACGTGTCCGTCGCCCAGGTCACCGAGGCCCGGATCAGCCCGTTGGCGCAGGAGCAGTGGCGGGCTTGGACACTGCCGCTCGTCGAGCAGGACATGCCGGTGACCACTGGTATCAACGGACCGGCGGGCCGGACCTGGCAGGACGTCGTGACCGAGTTCGCGACCTGCGCGGACCTCCTCGACGTGTACGCGACCAGCGAGGATCTTCTGCTCGACCGCCGAACGGGGTGATCGATGTACCCCGTCTCCAGCCGATTCCTTGCCCGGCTCGCCGAGTCCCACCGCGTCGCCACACGCGTGCAGCTGTTCCTGACGACGGGCGACGTCATCGACCTGGAGCACACCGGCGGGTCGGTGACAGTCGACCGCGGGCAAGCCATCCGCCGCACCTGCACCGTCACCGTCGCCGACCCGTCCCTGATCCCGCGAACACCGACGGACCAGCTCGCTACCTACGGGGCCCGGCTGCGGCTGGCCCGCGGCATCGACTACGGCACCGCTGAGCAGCCCGAACTGGTGCCGCTCGGCGTGTTCCGCCTGGACTCCGTCGACGGCGACGTCAACGAGGGCCCCGTCACACTGCAGGGCAAAGACCTGTCTGCAATCGTCGCCGACGACAAGCTCACCGAACCGTGGACGTCGACGGGCACCGTCGTCGGCGCGGTCACTGCTTTGATCCAGCGGAGCATCCCCGACGCCGACATCATCAGCCTCATCGACGACACTCTGATCGGCTCCCGCACATTCGATGTGCAGGCCGATCCGTGGGCCAGCGCCCAGGAGATCGCCGCGGCGGCCGGCGCCGAGGTGTATGCAAACGCGGACGGCGTGTTCGTGATCGCCACCCTGCCCGACCTGCTGACGGCGGAGCCGGTGTGGGCGGTGGAGGCCGTCGAGGGCGGCGTCTACATCAAGGGCAACCGGGCCATGTCCACGGACAAGGTCCACAACGGCATCCTGGCTCGCGGCGAGAACACGTCGGAGAACGTCGCCCCAGTTTCGTGGCTGGCCGTCGACGACGACCAGGGCTCGCCGACGTACTGGGGCGGCCCGTTCGGCCGCCGACCGGACTTCTACAGCTCGTCGACACTGACGACGCTCGCCGCGTGCCAGCAGGCGGCGATCCTCAAACTGCGGCAGGCCAAAACTCCGAACGCGACCGGCGACATCTCGGCGCTGCCGAATGCGGCGCTCGAGCCGGGGGACGTCATCCGCGTCACCCACGAGGACGGCACCCGTGAACTCCACCAGGTCGCCGCATTCACCGTGCCGCTGTCGGAGGACGGAGATCTGCCGATCTCCACGATCTCGGCAAAGGAGGACGCGTGACCGCCCCGCAGCGGCCCGCCCCGGCCGTCCACCGTGACCTCGCCTGGGCACTGAAGCAGCAGGCCACCCGGGCGGGGGAGAGCGCACCGTCCGTGCGGGGATCAGACTGGAGGCTCGCCACCGTCACCGCCGTCAACGAAGACGGCACCGTCGCCGCCGACGGCATCCCCGCCATCCGCTGCATGCCCACCTACGACCTGCCCACCGTCGGCGACGTCATCGTCATCGACCAGAACTCGGCCGGGAACTGGATCACCTGGGGGCGCCTCGCCACCACCACCCAGACGTGGACGGCGCTGACACTCGCTGATGGCATCCAGTATCCGGGGCACGGCTATCCGCCCGCCTACCTGCGGGAAGGCCGCCGGATCTGGCTGCGTGGCCGCTTGGGGCCCACGTCAGGGACGGTCACCGACGGCGCCACTCTCCTCACCATGCCGACAGGCAGCCGGCCTGGCGCGGCCATGTCGTGGGCCGTCGCCCGAGACTCCGCAGTCTTCCCTGCAGTCGTCCGGCTGGAGATCGCCGCGACCGGTGCGGCACGCACCTACCAGCCCACCACTGACCTGTCGTGGGTGTCCCTCGACGGCATCAGCTACACCATCTAGGAGGGGCGCATGCCCGACCCCGACACGTGGGGCCAGGACATTCCGATCTGGCAGATGACCGACGCGCCATCCATCCCCGACGCCATCAAGGGCCTCGCCGACGGCGTCATCCCCCGCGGCACCCTTTTCTACGACTCCGCAGCCGAGCGCGGCTCGACGCTCGTCGGTGCGCAGGCGCCCGTGGACGGCATGACGACCTGGCTGCGGGACGTGAAACGTCTCGAGCTGCGCGTCGACGGCGAATGGGTTGTGGTCGCCGTGGGCGCCCGCGCCTGGACCACGGTCACCCTCACGTCGGGCTGGGCACAGAACGGCAACGCGCAGGGCAACCTGCAATACCGGATCGTGAACCTGGCCGGCGACGACACGATCATGCTGCGCGGTGGCGTCAGCCGCGCAAGCTACCCGTCGACGCTTCCGGGCTACTTCACCCTCAACACTGCAGCGCTGCCTTCCAACGCGCGGCCGTCGTCTCTGCGCACAGTCACCGTGCCCTGCTCTGACCTGTCCAGTAACCGGATCGCCCTGAAGGTGGATATCACCCCCGACGGCTGGATCCGCCTCTACGGCGTCGACTCCGTCAACAAGCCGCCGTGGATTGGCTTCAACGGCGTCTTCACCAGCCTCTAACCAACCCCCGCACGCCCCGCCGCGCCGGGGGCTTTCCCATACCTGGAGACCACATGGCCACACCGATGAGTCACGACCAGTGGCTGAAGGCCCTCCGAGCGGAGGGCGTCACCGTCCAGGAGTATCCGGGCTGGCGTACCCGCGAGCGGGACGACGAGACCGGCCTGACGTTCGGCCCAGTCCACATGTTCCTCAACCACCACACCGCTGGCCGGAACTCCCGCGACATCGTGGCGAAGAACGGCGTGCCCGGCCTCCCCGCACCGCTCGCACACGTCTACCTCGCCAAGTCCGGCGTGGCCACGATGTGCAGCGCCGGCCGCGCGAACCACGCCGGGACGATGGCCCGCAACGCCTACACCTCGTTCCTGAACGAGCAGAGCACGCATCCGGCCCCGTCCCAGGCGTCGGGCACCATCGACGGCAACGACGTCTCCTACGGCTGCGAGACCGAGAACCTCGGCGACGGTAAGGACGTGTACCCGCGCACCCAGTACGACGCCTGGGTGCGGATCAACGCCGCCGTCTGCCGGTATCACGGCTGGTCAGCCGAGTCGGTCGGCTGCCACAAGGAGACGTCGGTCGAGGGGAAGGTCGACCCCCGTGGTCCGGTGGAGGGCTACGGCTCTCGTGGCCGGTTCGAGTTCACCCCTCGCCAGTTCCGTGCGGACGTGGCCGAACGCCTGCGTCACCCCGCCTCTTGGAGCCCCAGTTCTGTCTCGAAGCCCAGCATCCCCCAGTCGAACCCTGAGGAGGACGGCATGCCCACCGTGCAGGAGATCGCCGAGGCGGTCATGCACTTCCCGATGGACGACCCCCGCACCAGCGGCACCAAGTACGTGCGCGTCAAGGACGTCCTGTGGTGGATCGGGGCCGACGCCGCCCACGCCAACGCCCGCACCGAGGCCCTCGAAGCGCAGGTCGCCGCCCTCACCGCCAAGGTCGACCGGCTCATCGCCGCCAACACCCAGGGCTGACAGCCCAGAACGGAACTCTCATGAGAATCTTCGGCCGCGAGCCCGCCCTCATCATCGCCACCATCTCCGCCGGGCTCAGCCTCCTCGTCACCTTCGGGTTCGGTCTCTCCACCGAGCAGGCCGGTGCGATCGTCGCTGTCATCTCCGCGGTGTTCGCCGTGGCTACCGCCGTCGTCACCCGACCTATCGCGCCGTCGGCGTTCACTGGCTTGACCGCCGCGGTTGCCGCACTCCTCGCCGCCTACGGCCTCGAGCTGTCCACCGAGAAGATCGGCGCCCTCAACGCGGTCGTCCTCGCTGGACTCGCCCTCCTCACCCGCGGCCAGGTCGCCCCCGCCGACCCGAGCGCTCCGGCCACCACCGAACCGCCCCGCGCCATCTGATCGGAGCCACCCGTGGACGAGCCGACCCTCGGGGAAGTCGTGCGCCGCTTCGAGGACCGGTTCGTCGACCTCCGCGACGACATCCAGCAAATCGGGCGCCGTCTCGACGAGAAAGTCGACCAGCGGATCTACGACCTACGGCACGAAGCCCTCGGAGCCCGCGTCACCACCCTGGAGACGCTGCGGGAGAAGGACACGGAGAAGCTGGTTACCACTCGTCGCTGGCTGATCGGCGCTGTCATCGTCCCGCTGATCGGCATCCTGCTGCCCGTCGTCATCCTTCTGGTGCGGGGGTCGGGATCGTGACACGCTCTGAACTCCGCAAAGAGGAAAGACGCTGGCGACGCGGCGACGTCCTCGCTATCGCTGTCGCTGTCGCCCTCGGTTCCGCCTTCGCCTGGATCGTCCTCACCATCCAGGACCTCACCCACGAGCTCCGCACAGCCAACCAGGCGCGCGACGCCCTCGCCACCCAGGTGCAGGAACTCGGCGGGAAGCCCGTCACCGGTCCCCCGGGCAGCCGTGGCGAACCCGGAGACAGCGTCGTCGGCCCACCCGGCCCCAAGGGGGACCGTGGCGAACCGGGCCCAGCTGGACCGTCAGGGCCCCCAGGACGAGCGGGCAGCGACGGAACCGACGGCACGGACGGTGAACCCGGAGCCCGCGGCGAACCTGGAGCCGCTGGCGAACCCGGCTCGGCAGGGTCCAATGGACCAGCAGGGCCCGCTGGACCCCCCGGACCACAGGGCGAACCCGGTCCGCAAGGCCCCCAAGGTGTACCCGGACAGCAAGGCGAACGCGGCCCCGCCGGCCCAGCATGCCCGGATGGCTACAGTCTGCAGGCCCCAGCTGGTGACCCGGACGCCCTGGTCTGCCGCAGGAGTGGTGCACCGCCGCCTGAAGAGCCCGGTACTGTCCCACAGGCCCTGGCCCTTGATCCCAACCGCCGCGAGTACATGTAGGAGACCCGATGCCCGACCCGATACCTCTCCGTCCGCGCACTGACGACGGTGCCGCGGACGCCCGATCGCTTGAGGAGATGGGCCGGCTCGAACCCCAGCCCATCCCGGAGCCCGCCGCCAACCCGTTCCAGGAGCCCATCTACCCGGGTCTCCCTGGCGGGTACGTGCCCGACGAACCTGCGTGAACGCCAGTGCCCCCCGCCGCCTGCATCAGCGGGCGGCGGGGGGCACTTCGTGGTGGTTAGGACTCGAGCTGCTTCTTCACCTCGGCCAAGTTCGGGCCGGCGTCCGTGGACGGCATCTCCCAGCGGAAGGCCTTCTCCTCGCCGTCGATGTATATCAGCGTGCCACCCTTCGCTTGGGCCGGCGTCAGGTCGAAGACTTGGGACCGCCACTGGTAGGCGCCCGGCTGCACCGCATCAGCGTTGTCGTACTTGCCCATGGTGACCATGGTCGAGTTTCCGCTGTCCCAGCCGATCATCTCGCCGTCGGGGGCCATCCACTTCCAGCCCCCGCCCGTGATCGGGGCAGGCTCGTCGGCGGCGACCGCAGTCATCGCCTTGTCCTTCATTGTGATGACGGCGAAGACTCCGTTGGCCGCTGTCTCACCGGATCCCTCCTTGGCGAACACGATCGTGTCCGGGGTGATCTCCAGGACGCCCGTGCCACCGTCGCCCGTGGTCCTGGCCGGCGTACCGAGTTTCATCCCCTTCTCCACCTGGCCCGTGGGCTGCTCGCTCGGCGCTGCCTCGGCAGATGAGGCAGAGGGCGGCTTCGACGCCGAGTTTGTGCTGTCACTGTTGTCTCCACTGCCGCACGCGGTGAGAGCGGCCAGGAGTAGAGCGGCAGTAGCCGCAGTCGCGTGTGCGCGCATGATTCCCCTCAAGGTTGAACGCTGGAACACCGTAGGCCACAAGTGATGGAACTGTGCGCACGGGTTACCGGGCTGTGACACAGCGAAGTCAATGAGGCGAATCTCGCAATTTGCTGGACAAGCAACCCAATTTGCTGCCTAGAGTGGTGCCACAACTTCATGCACCTCCCGGTGCGCAGGCCGCGGCTACTTCTTTGGAAAAGTGCCGCTGCGGCCATCCTTGATCTCGGGAGGCACAGCATCGGGGGTGCCCGGTGCGCAGGCAGCGGATACTTCACAGTTAATCCGACGGTCGCGGGTTCGAGTCCCGCCCGGCGCTTGGGCGTTGGTAGCTCAGTTGGTAGAGCATCGGCACAAGGACCGCAGCCGACCTTGATCTCGGGCACCCCACTGCTGGACCTCCCCTCCACGTGAGGGGCTTTTCATGGCCAGGTTCAACACCCGCGCTGCCCGTCCCGCTGTCCACTCGCCCGTGAAGACAACCGGGGAGAAGACCGTCACCCACGAAGGCGCCGCCGGACACCTCCGCGACTCGAAGTCCGAGCTGTTCCTCCTCGCCGTGTCCAACATGGTCGGCACGGACACGTTCTACGAGAAGGGTGGCCAGCGTGACGACCGCTACACCCGGCTCGTCCGGCAGCTCGCTATCGAAGACCCCGAATGGACTGCCGGCCTGCTCGGCTGGCTGCGGGGCGAAGGCAACATGCGGACCGCGGCCCTCGTCGGCGCCGCCGAGTTCGCCGCCGAACGCCTCCTCCACGGGACGCCCGGCTACTCCCGCCAGGTCATCGCATCCGTCATCCAGCGCGCCGACGAACCGGGCGAGATGCTCGGCTACTGGACGAGCCGCTACGGACGCCGCCTCCCGAAGCCCCTCAAGCGGGGCATCGCTGACGCCGTCCAGCGCCTCTACACCGAGCGGTCCCTCCTCAAGTACGACACCGACTCCAAGGGCTACCGGTTCGGCGACGTCCTCAACCTCGTCCACGCCAGCCCCAACGCAGCTAAGCCGTGGCAGGGAGACCTGTTCAAGCACGCCCTCGACCGACGCCACGGCGGGGACGACGCGATCCCTGAGCAGCTCGCCGTGCTCCGTAAGCGCGCCAACCTGATGAGCATGCCCGTTGAGCACCGCCGTCTCTTCATCGAAGGCAACGCGGAGCGCCTTGCCCAGGCAGGCATGACGTGGGAGGCGCTGGCCGGCTGGCTCCAGGGCCCGATGGACAAGGCGGCCTGGGAGGCGATCATTCCCAGCATGGGTCTGATGGCTCTGGCGAGGAACCTCCGCAACTTCGACGAGGCTGGCGTCTCCGACGAGGTCGCCGCACAGATCTGCGCCCGCTTCACCGACCCGGAGCAGGTCGCCAAGTCCCGCATGTTCCCGTTCCGCTGGTGGGCCGCCTACAAGCACGCCCCCTCCCTGCGGTGGGCCCACGCCCTCGAACAGGCCCTCGGCCACTCCCTCACCAACGTGCCGCGCCTGAAGGGCAGCACGCTCATCCTCGTCGACCGGTCGCCGTCGATGTTCCCCGGCTACCACTTCTCCACCCCGCACCAGTCGGACATCACGCTCGCCGAGCAGGCCGCCGTCTTCGGCGCCGCCCTCGCCCTCCGCGCCGAGAAGCCCACCCTCGTCGAGTTCGGCGGCGGCTCCAAAAAGATCGACGTGACCAAGGGCGGCAGCGTCCTCAAGCACATCGAGGCCTTCGGACGAATCAACGGCACCGACATCCCCGCCGCGGTCAAGGCCCACTGGTTCGCCCACGACCGCATCGTCATCGTCACCGACGAACAGACCCGGCCCGGCTGGCTCCCCTCCAACATGTGGGGCCACGGCGGCATGCGGGAAACAGCCATCGACAACCTCGTCCCCAAGGCGACGCCGGTCTACATGTGGAACATGGCCGGCTACAAGCCCGGCGCCATGCCGTCTGGGAAGACCGGCCGCCACACCTTCGGAGGGCTCACCGACCACGCCTTCCGCGTGATCCCGCTGTTGGAGTCGGCCCGCGACGCCGCCTGGCCGTGGGAACGGCCGGCTGCCTGACCTCGTCGGACACCGCCCCCGCCCCTCTGCCGTGGCAGAGGGGCGGGGGCGTCGCTGTGTCTACTTGCCTTCGCGGATCGCGTCAGCCACGTCGCGGAGAGCTGCCCCGACGGCAAGCAACGCCTGGATCTGCGCGACAGCAAGGAGGCGGGCCTCCGCTGCATGCTGGTCCGCGCCTGCTGCGTTCCAGGACTGTTGTGCGTTGTCGAGTGCCCGCGTCTGCAGTTGCTCGTAGTTCAGCTCTGCCATCTCCACCCCTTCGTTGCTTGCCAGCGTCGCGAGTCTGCCGAAGGCGCGGCCCGCTGTCAGCAGGGCCTCACCGCCGTGCGGGGTGGGCGGCAGAGAGACGTAGGCTCGCACGCCATGAACGACTCTTGCGATGCAGGCCCCATCCTCGACCGCATGCTCGCCGCGGCCCGCGAAGGACTGAGTAGGTCCACCTGGCGGATCGGTGACCCGGACGAGAAGCTCCTCCTTCCCGTCATCGGCGCACTGACCGTCCACCTGGGGAAAGAGCTGGGCATCGCGGACGAAGGCTGGGACGCCGCTCAGACCCGAAGCAAGGTGGCGGACGAGCTGCGGACGGCGGCTCGCCGGCATCCGGTAGGGACGGCACGCCACCAAGCCTTCCTGGAAGCAGCGCGGATGGCCGAGGATGGGGCGGGCTCCTCAGCGGAGCGGTAGCGCCCTGCTGCCCCAATACCGGGAGGCGGCAGGGCGCGGCGCTTGGTCAGAACGGTGCTTCGCCGCTTCCCAGGATGCGCATCACGCGCGGGCTGGCGGGGTTGGCGGTCCAGTCGGAGGTATGCGGCCGGATGAACTCTGCTGTCTTCTGGTCGATGAGGAGGTGCCCGTCGCTGACGTTCAGCAGAGCCCGGAAGAGCGTTGCGTCGTGGAAGGTGAGGGTTCCGCGCCAGCTGCCGGACGCGTCCTTGGTGAGGTCGGCGTCGGTGTCGAACTTGGTGCCGTCCTCGGTGAGGAGGATGGCCTTGCCCGTGTACGTGGTCATGCGTCGAAGGTAGCGACGACGTCAAGCGGGTCCGCTCAACGGGGCGCTGTCTGCTGGGGCTTGGGCCGTCCAACTCTCGATAACATGCCATATCGCGGGTGTTATTTGGGGTGATTGTCCGACTCTTCGGAGAGCTGCGACTCGCCGTCGAGAGCGCCCCGCTCGCGCCGCCTTCGGTTCACGTACCGGTGAAGGTCGCTCACAATGACGTCGGTCAGCGAGCGACCCTCCGCCTTCGCCTCCGTCATGGCGGCGTTCCAGAGTTCGTCGGGTACGCGGACGTTCCGCAGTGGCGTCTTGCCGGTGGCTGGCCTAGCCATCTCTCCCCCTCGGGTCTGTAGGTACAGAAACTAGCATCCATCTGGCGGGATCGCTTGACAAGGGTTTCGCTCAGGCGCATTGTGTAGGTACACAAACCGCATCCGAGCAGGGGAGATAAATATGGCCGCCAATGAGCCCGTAGCCACCTTTACCATCGAGGGTCGCGACTACGAGGTGATCCGCATCGGCAGGGACCCGAGGAGCTCGTCCTGGAACGTCTTCGGCGCGTTCCCTCGCCGCACTGCCGAGGAGCTGGCCATGCCGGACTCCAAGCGGCCGCCGCTGTCGCCCGTCTACGGGGCGCCCGCCGAAGGTGTCGAGGGGTGGCTCGTGCACGACGAGATGAACCGCCGTGAGCTTGGCGTCGCAACCACCTACGAGGACATCGCGCGCATCGCCGCCAAGGACCCGCACCGTCCCCTCGTCTGAGCGGCAGTAGGCATGACGGCGCCCCGGCTGAAGGAAGCAGCCGGGGCGCCGCCCGTACCGTACCTGACCCAACACCCATGGAGGACATCGTGAACCAGCCCGAAAACGACTTCCCCGATTGTGACCGCTGCGACGACACCCAGCTGGCTCCCGACGCCTACATCCCCCACGAGACCGAGCACGGAACCGCCTACCGGCATGCGCCCTGCCGCAGCTGCCAGCCTGAGGCGTGGGAGAACCCGTGACCGACCTCATCTCGCGTCAGCCGGACGCCACCCCTGCCGTCTACGACGCTGCGACGCTCGCCGTCCTGCATGCGATGGAAGAGGCGGCCGAGAAACACCTCGACGCCATCCGCCCCCACAACACCAAACGCGGCTACGCCAACGACTGGGCACTCTGGGAGGAGTTCCACGACTGGCTCGCCGAACGCACCGGCCACCGCATGCCGTCGACCGCAGTCACTAGAGGCAACCTCGTCGGGTTCGTCGTCTGGCTCGACACGATCAAGCTCGCCACGCCCACGTCGATCGACCGGCGGATCACCGGGGTCACCGTCACCGCGCGTGGGCTCGGCGTCGAAGTCCCCAAGCTCGCCACCGTCTCCGCACGCAAGGCGCTCAAGCCACTCAAGAACGACCCCGAGCGCATGGCGCGTGGCCGAGGCAAGGCCGCCGCCGTCACCCCCGAACAACTCCGCCAGATGAACGCCGCCGTCGCCGACGGACTCACCGGACTCCGCGACCGCGCCCTCTGGCTCATGGCCTTCGCCATCGCCGGACGCTCCGCCGAAGTCGCCGCCCTCCGCGCCGACACCATCGTCCACGTCAGCCAAGGCCTCGAAGTCCACGTCCCCGCCGTCAAAGGCCGCCCACCCCGGGACGTCGTCGTCCACGAGGGCAAGAACCCCGACACCTGCCCCGTCCGGGCCTGGCTCACCTGGCGCGCCGCCGCAGGCATCACCACCGGACCCGCCTTCCTGCCCATCACCGTCCACGGCCGCCTCGGCGACCGCGCCCTGTCGCCCGAAGCCGTCCGCGAGATCATCGCCCGCAACGCCGAACGCGCCGGGATCGCCGTCCGCCTCACCGGCCACTCCATGCGAGCCGGCTTCATCACCACCTCTCGACGCGCAGGCAAGCGAGAAGAGAAGATCCGGGAGCAGTCCGGGCACGCCGAAAACAGCCCCGCCTTCTGGGGCTACATTCGGGAGGCCGACAAGTGGACTGATGCCGCTTCAGAAGACATCGGCTTGTGATCACCTGGCCCCGCGCTGGGCGAGTATCGACGAAAGCAGCTCTTGATGGCAGATGACGACCGCTTCGAGAACGAGATCCTTTCCATGACAACCGCCCCGCCGGGCTGGACAGTCCGCGCACAGGTCAAGGCTCACAAGCGGGGGACCAGTGAGCGCTGGGTGGAGGAGGAACACGTCTTCCCCGTGGTGGGATGGGCTGTTGTCGCCTGCCGCTACCGGGATGGCAGCGTCAAGAATCAGGTCGAGCCCGTCTTCCTGACGGACGCTGGCCGGCTGGAGCACGAGTCGTTGTACAGGTGGCAGTACTCCGAGCTGGAACCCAAGGCCGGCCAGCCGAGAATCACGGTCTCCTTTGAGATTCGCGCACCCACACCTGCCTAGCGCACTGATGTCACGGTAGGTGGAAGGCGACCGTCCTGCCAGGCGTGCCAGACTGGCCGCGGCGCCCGCCTCGTATCCCCCGTCGAGGCGGGCGCCGTTGTGCTGGAGCGCCTGTCAGTCCGCTGCTGTACCGTCTTTCGTAGGCGCGGGGCCTAACGCGGTCGGGGTTGCGACCGCTTGAGAGTTCGGGAGAACTCATGGTCTTCGGCCGCGTTAACGCCGCCAAGTTCATCGCCCGTCTGCTGCCGGAACCGCACGAGACGGATCTCGGCGGCGAGACCGCCCACCACCTGCTGGCCACCGCCCACGCGGACATCGTCTGCTCGCCGTCGGGCCACCGGATCGGCTGGTCGGACTGCTACGCCGGCGCAGACATGCTGCCGCTCACCTACAAGGCTGATCTGTTCCTGGAGCCGGGCGGCGAACCCAGGCCGCTGCCGGACCACCTGACCGGCGAGTCCCGGGAGCGTGCGGTGGAGGCCGGCCAGAAGGCAGCGTGGATCCGCCGCGAGGCTCGTCGCCGCGGGCTCCGTTGAGGTTGTGGATCTGCCAGAACCACAACCTCGGCTTGTTGCAGTTCTGGCATCCTGGTGTTGGCCACTCTCGTCTGACGGCGGATACGTCGTCCCCGGGGAGGTCCGGTATAGCCGGGCGGCCCACTGGCAGTGCGGCGCCCCCGCCGGTGTCGTCCGATCCCTGCCTGGAGCCGGGGTAGCTACCCGGCGCACCGCCGTCCGCCCCGATCCTCCGCGTGAGGACGGGGCGGTCGTGCGTCACGTCCGCGGCGTGGGCAGCTCCCCAGGCTTCACATCGACCCTGTCTATGTCCGTGACGCCGGCCCTCTCCAGTTCGTCTCGGCGTCTCTCGGCGGAGATCTCGTCGTAGGCGACGGCGGAGGCGCGCGCCGTTCCGTCGGGGTCGGTCCAGGTGAAGCTGTAGCTCTGCATCGTGATCGTCATACGGGCATTCTGGCTGGTGGCACTGACAGCCAGGGCATTCGAACGCGGCAGCGCCCGCCTGCTGCGGATGCTGCCGCGGTACTGCCGCCCGGCTTGTCAGACTTCGTGGCTGTGGACGCCGCTGTCGGTGAGGGTGCCGTCGTGCTGTTCGTAGTGGGAGAGGGCGAGGCCGAGGCCGAAGAAGGTGGGCGCCCATTCGCCGACGAAGAGGCCCCAGCGGTCGGCGCGGTCGACGTTGACGCCGGGCTCGACTTTGAGGCTGGTGGCCCAGGCGGCGACGGTGAGGCCGATGGAGGCGAAGGCGGCCAGGTAGGCGTGTTCGCTCTTGACGCCCATGTCGTGCATCTTCTTGACGATCATCGGTGGCTCCGTTCCTGTGGGGTCGGGGGACGGAGTTCCACATCCGCTTCATACCATTCGCTCGCTTTGCGGCTCTTCGCCTAGGCTGACAGGGCTCGGGGCTGTCACGGAGGTACCCCCATGCCCCGCACCATCTGGTCCGGCGCCATCAGCTTCGGCCTGGTCACCGTTCCAATCCACGTCGTGTCCGCGACGGAGGACCACTCCATCCACTTCCACCGGGTGCACCTGGAGGACATGGCACGAGTACGGACCCGGAAGGTGTGCGAGCTGGAGGACCGCGAAGTGGCCACCAGCGAGATCGGCAAAGGGTACGAGGTAACCCGGGACTACATCGTCCCCGTCACGGATCAAGAGTTGCGGGAACTGCCTCTCCCGACGGTGAAGGCCATCGAGATCGTCGCCTTCATGCCGTGGGAGTCGATCGATCCGATCCGGATCGCCGACGGCTACTATCTGCAGCCCGACGGGCAGGTCGCGGCAAAGCCGTACAAGCTGCTCCGGCAGGCCCTGGAGCGCTCAAGCCGGGTTGCTGTCGCGAAATATGCCTGGTCGGGTCGCGAACGTCTGGGGCTGCTCCGGGTCCGCGAGGACGCGATCGTCCTGCACGCTATGCGCTGGCCCGACGAGATCCGAGACCCGTCCTCGCTGCTCCCGCCGCCAGTGGAACTGTCCAACGAGGAGATCGACGGCGCGCTGGCGTTGATGGACACCATGACCCGCGACGACCTGGAGGGCGACGAGTTCCGCGATACGTACACCGAGGCGGTCGCCGAATTGATCGAGGCCAAGCGGGAGCACCGGGAGCCGCCGGCCGTACCCGAGCCTGCGGAGACAGGCCAGCTCGTCGACCTCATGGCCGCACTGAACGAGTCCGTGGCCAAGGCCAAGGCGGGACGAGGCGACGGCGGGCATGCCGACGTGCACGAGATGCCGACCAAGCGGGCCACGAAGAAGGCGCCGGCTAGGAAGACGGCCTCGCGGAAGCCGAGGAAGAGCGCCTAGCCCTCGAGGAAGCCCAGCTCCGAGTCGGGCCTGCACGCCCCGCAGGCCCTCACTCCGTCGGCGAGTGCCTGTAGCGCCTCGCTCCGGCTGATGCCGCGCCTACGTTTCCCCGCGTTCCAGCAGTCGCCGACGTGCACCTGCACGGGTGGGCTGTCCCGGTTCAGGCCCTGCTCGAGGAGCCAGTCGGGCGGCGCCGGCCGCGCTTCGATGCCGCGCTGCCGTTCCTGCTCCCGCTGCTCGGCCGCGGCGATGGCGGCCCGTACCTCGTCCAAGGTGAGGACGAGCCATGTCTCCAGGGTGCGGAGTCGCGGCAGGTCAGGCGGCAGGTCGGTCACGCCTCCAGTTTGCGCCAAAATTCGAACAAGGTTTCTACTGGGGGCATGGCCAACCACCGCGTCGAGTACCTCACCAGCAGGCAGGAGGAGATCCTCCGCCACATCCGGCTGGCCATCACCAACGAGGGTGACGCCCCGACCGTCGCCGAGATCGCCACCGCCGTCGGTCTCCGCCCGTCATCCGTGCACTACCAGCTGCGCGAGCTGGAGGCCAAGGGTGCCATCGTCCGCGAGCCCGGCACCGCGCGCGGAATCCGGCTCGCATGAACGCCGGCCGCTACCTCGTCACCGTGACCGTCGACGGCCAACCGATGCTCCGCGGCTGGTGGCAGAGCGAGACGACCGCCCGCCGGAAGCACGCCCGGTGGATCGGCGAGCACGGCGACCGACCCGGCGCCTGGATCACCCTCACGGACGAGGAGACCGGCACCGTGCTGACGGAGTGGCCGGAGAAGCCGTGAGGCTCTGCCATCCTGGCGGCATGGACGCGCTACCGGCCTTCGATCCAGAACTGCACGACGAAGTGGCCCGCTCGCAGGGCCTGATCCCTGCGTCGATGGATGGGCTCACCCACTACTGCTCCAGCCGTGGCGACAAGACGCACCCCAAGTGCGGGGCAGCCCAGGGAACGCAGCTCTCGCGGAACTGGGCGCTGGTGGACTGCCTGGATTGCCGGGATGAGGAGCGCCCGGATCCGTTCGCCCCCAACCAATACGTCCTGTCGACGCGACGCCCCGGTACTGTCGGCGGCCCCTCGTAGACTGGTCGGACTATCCGGCTGACAGCATCGAGACCAGTCGGGTTTGTTGTTGCTGAAGCCCCGCCGAGCGTGGAACCCCGGCGGGGCCGCAACCCGGGAGGGTCGGATGGCTGGACGCCCAGGCGACGGGTGCAACGACTCGCGCGAGACTCACCCGCACTGGTGCGGTACCTGCGGCGCGCAGCGCCTGTTCAGCACCGAAGAGTGCAGGCTGCTGGTGATCGTGCCGCCGTGCCCCCGCTGCCAGAGCGCGGCTTGGAAGGACGTAGTCGACGAGCTCACCGCCCCGGACTACCGCGAGGCGGTGCGGCGGTGATCCGTCGCCTGCTGCGCCGTCTGTTCCCCGGCCGCGCCCAGGGCGGCAACCTGCCCGCGTACCGTCCGCGCCTTGGCGAGCAGCTGGTGATGCTCAGCCCCGGCCGGCGGATCGACGACCCCGACGAGGCGGAGGTGCTGGGGGTGACCGCGACCGCCAGCAGGCTGCGGCGAGGCCGCTAGTCCCCGTCCGCCCCCGGGTGTCGGACGGTCTTCTTCACGGCCATCTCCACGTCGTACCGCGACGTGCCCTCCGCCTTCGCGTGCTCGGTGATGGCGGCCTGCACGGCTGTCGCGGCCTCGACCCAGGCCCGTCGTGCGGCGTCCAGGTCGTCGACGCCGGGGGCCGTGTACCGCGCGTGCGCCTCCTCGGCCAGACGTTCCAGGTTCACCAGGTCTTCGAAGGTGTGTGCCACCCGGGGATCTTATGTCGATCGCCTGTGCTGGCTGGGCGTGGGCTCGTCTACGTGTCGGTGCGTATTTTCCCTACGTACATCTTGATTGACGTTCTTGATTGGCTACCTTGGTTGCATGACCGAAGAGACACCCAAGCGCCTCCTCCCCACCGGCGCCTGCTGGTGCGGCTGCGGCAATGAGACCGGCATCGGCAGCTTCTTCAGCCGCGGCCACGACAAGACCGCCGAAGCCGCCCTGCTCGCTGTGCGCTACGAGGCCTCCGTCGCTCGACTCCTCGACCACCACGGCTTCGGGCCCAGCAACTCCGTCCTCGAAGCGGCGGTTGCCGAGGGCGGCTGGGAGGTCTGCCCCACCTGCGAGTACGCCGGGGCGCCGCTCAGCGTCCGCAATCACACCCGCAAGTACCACGAGAAGTGAGGACACCGACCATGGCCACCTACCGGGTCGACGGAACCGTGCGCAGCCAGCCCGGCCCCGACGACTGGGAACTGATCCTGGTCACCGAGGGCCCCGTCGAAGCCACCCGAGTCGTCCACGAGTCCGAGGGGACGTTCTGGCGGCGACTGACCGAGGACGGCAGCATCGTGCTCCCCCGGGTCTGAGCCACAAGTGCAAAAGCGCCCCCGCCTGAGGCAAGCAGGCGGGGCGCTCGCACTTCAGCCTACGCCGCGGTGGTCATCTCCTCGCGGACGGCCGCGATCCACTCGTCCCGCAGCTGCTCGTAGCGTTCCCGGGTTGGCCCCCACAGCCAGCCGCCTGTCGACTGCAGCAGGGCGTGGATCTCCGCCTGCACGACCGCAGCAGACCGCGCGGACCCCGGAACCGGGGGAGTGGAGGACATGCCGCTGATCGTATCGGCGGGGTCTGACAGGCGCCTAGGATTCGGCGGGTGGCTGACCGACGTAGGTGCCGCGGCCCTGCACCTTCCACACGACGCGCTCCTCGACGAGCACGTCCAAGGCCCGCCGCACAGTCGTCCGCGCGATCCCGTACTCCTGCACCAAGCGGGTCTCCGACGCGATCGGCCGGCCTTCCGCCCAGTCGCCGCGCGCGATCCGCGCCTTCAGGATCTCGGCGAGCTGCCGATATGGGGTGACAGGACCCTCGTGGTCGATCTCGGCATCCGGATTGCTGGCCATGATCCGAAGCTAGGCGTGCTCCTACAAGCCAGCACCTCGGGCTACGTCTCGCTACGTGTCGAGACAGGGCGATACAAGTCCCGCTAGCCTGCAATTGCACGCAGAGACCCCCGCGACCGCGCGACCGGCCCGGGGGCATGGCCGACGAAGGAGCCGTCGACGTGGACGAGCGTAGAGACCCCCAGCCCCCTGACGACAGTAGGGCGCCGCTAGTCGCCGCTCACACCGGCCTACCGCCAGTCCAGGAAGCCTATGGAGCCTGGGCCCGGCACCGGCTGCGCTGCCTGGTCTGCCGCGACATCGACGCTGGCCCCTGCGCTACGGCCGGCCAGCTGTACCGGGTCTGGGAGGCGCTGGCGAAGGACGCGATCCGCCAGATCGCCAGAGGGAGCGCGTAAAAACCGTCGACTGAGCGACCGAACAGTAGATGTGAGTGGAATCGATTACCTGCCGAAACGTTTGGCCAAGGCCTGACCTGCGATTACAGAGACGCACCCCGTGCGAACGCATGGTCGAAGAAGATGTGCCGGGCACGCTTCCTTATTCAACAAACTTGAGATTTACTCTGGGTTCCGGCATATGCACAGCCGGGCAGAACGGGGCCCCCAGCTAACCGCTGGGCGCTAGACGGATCAACCACCGATCCATCGGCAGAACGAGATCAGCAGTCTCCAGGGGGCGACCATCATGGTCGAAGCGAGTGCGCACCACGCGAAACGCGAGGGTGTCCACCAGCAGGCCCAGAGCATGTGCCTGGTCCTCGGTGAGCGCAACCGACCCGACCTCCGCAACGCACGAAGCGTGCGGCCGGCGTCGGCCGCGCCACCAGGACGACACCAGCATCGCCGACCTGCCACCTGGATCCAGGCACTCAACAGTCTCGTGCTTCAAAAATGTGCCGACACGAACGTCAAGTCGCTGTGCGAGCTCTTCCGTGGCGGGGCGCGGCCGGGTGTCGGTGGTCTCGGTGGCGAAGGGCCACTCGGCGTCCGCGTCGGTGAGAGTGCGCATGGCAGGAGGATGCGCCACGTACACCGCCCGGCGCTCCTCGCCCGCCAGGACTCCGGCACGGCGCAGATGCACGTAGGCGAGGCGCACGGTTTGAGGGTTCACGCCGAGTTCGGCAGCTAGCTCGGCGCGAGAGGGTAGATCCTGGCCTGGCTGCCATTCCCCGGCGGCGATACGACGCTGGATGTCAGCAGCGATACGCCGGAAGCGCGCATCCTCTGCCATCCGGACCCCTGTCGATCATGACTAGAGGTCAGACGCTATGAGGCGGACGACACCCTGGATATATCCAGGGCCCCACTAGGTCGAACGGCACCCGAGGTAACTGAAGAGAGAACTCGGCACGGCAGGGTATAGGTCCCTGCGGTGTCGATAGGCCCGCTGCCTGGTCGCCGCACCCCTTTTGGTAGCCGCGCAGCGGAATCGGGTACCCGGCAACATCCGTTGCGTACCCACCCGAACGAGTGAACCCTGCCCGTGATTCTTGTAGGGCGCACTCGTTGAAGAGAGAAGCCGGGCCCGGCTCCCATCCATCGCCTCCGAGGGCGTCCCAGGGAGCCGGGCCCGGCGCTTTGTGTGCATCGCCTGTCGCTCAAGTCTGCCACTGGGAAAGAACTGGGAAACAATCATGCGCACACCTGCCCACACATGGGTACAGATGCTCACGCAGCGAGGACGTAACTGCAGGTCAGAGCGCCATCCTGGGCCAAAGCCTCAGCTCCCAACCTCGCCGAAACGAGCGGGTGGTCGTTGCTGGGGAACCACCACCAGGCGGCCTCGGGCTCGTTCGCGGCGACGCCGCCGTCCGTGGTGCGGTGCCAGCTGGTGAGGCCGTACGCCTCCTTCGAGGACGGCACCCCGCTGTAGCGCACCACGACGGTGACGGGCGTGCCCTTGCGCAGCGGGCTCCGCGGGGTGATCTCCAGCTCGTGTTCGCCCGAGGTCGTGAACGACGCCCCGGCGCCGTTCACCCGCACCTCGCCGACGTCCAGCAGGAAGTCCAGATTGAACCGCGACAGGTCCTGGGTGGTGCGGGCCAGGATCGTCGCCGTCCCCTCCAGCCGGTCGGTCGCCGGCTGGTACTTCAGGCGCAGGTCGTAGTGGGAGACGTCGTAGCCGCCGTTGCCGTAGGCCGGGTAGTAGGGGTCGCCGATGCCCGGCGCGCCGGGGGAGTGGGCCGCCGCCGAAGCCGGGATCGCCAGCATGAGCGAAGCGGCGCCCAGCGCGCCCGGCACGATGAATCTGCGGTGCACGAAAGCTCCAAGTCGTAGGGGCACGGAGTCTGTTCGAAGCCTATGCAGCCCCTGTGCGCACAGTCATGTCCACGGCCACGCGTGTCACACGATCGCCATGCGGCCGCCATGACACACCCGAACACACCCGACGCCCTCTTCTGCACGGCACTTGACCCGATGTACCGTCCCGCGCATGCCGACACGCATGCGCTTCACGATCTGGAGACCGCTCGCGACGGCGGCCACGGCCGCTCTCATGGCGACCTTCCTCACGCCCGTCGCGACGGCCCACCCCGCACCGCGGCAGAGCGAACCCGTCCACTCCTACGACGACGCCGTCCGTGAGGCCGTCTGGGTGGACACCGGATACGACGGCGACGGCGACGGCGGGCACGACCGCGTCGCCGTCGACATCGTCCGCCCCCGCGAACCCGCGCGGCAGGGCCGGAAGGTTCCCGTCATCATGGACGCCAGCCCTTACTACTCCTGCTGCGGGCGCGGCAACGAGAGCCAGAAGAAGACGTACGACGCGGACGGCGACGTCGTCGGAATGCCGCTGTACTACGACAACTACTTCGTGCCGCGCGGCTACGCCTTCGTCGGCGTCGACCTGGCCGGCACCAACCGCTCCGACGGCTGCGTCGACGTCGGCGGACGCTCCGACATCCAGTCCGCGAAGGCCGTCGTCGACTGGCTGAACGGCCGTGCGAAGGCGTACACCACCCGCACCGGCACCGAGCGCGCCACGGCGGGCTGGACCAACGGGAAGACCGGCATGATCGGCAAGAGCTGGGACGGCACCATCGCGAACGGTGTGGCCGCCACCGGCGTCGAGGGCCTGGAGACCATCGTCCCGATCGCCGCCATCTCCTCCTGGTACGACTACTACTTCAGCCAGGGCGCCCCGCTCTACGGCTCCGGCCCCGACTGGCTGTCCGACCACGTCAACAGCCCCGACGCCCGCGCCCACTGCGACGCCGTCCAGCAGCGGCTCGTCGACGGTGCCCCGCGCACCGGCGACTGGACGCGGCTGTGGACCGAGCGCGACTACGTGAAGGCCGCGAGCAAGGTGAAGGCGAGCGTCTTCCTCGTCCACGGCATGCAGGACCTCAACGTCCGCATGCAGCACGTCGGCCCGTGGTGGAACGCCCTCGCGAAGAACGGCGTCGACCGCAAGATCTGGCTCTCCCAGACCGGCCACGTCGACCCCTTCGACTTCCGCCGCGCCGAGTGGGTCGAGACCCTGCACCGCTGGTTCGACCACGAACTCCTCGGCTACGACAACGGCATCGACCGCGAGCCCATGGCCGACATCGAACGCAGTCCCGACCAGTGGGAGACGTCGAGGACCTGGCCGCCGCGCGCCACGGCCACCACGACCCTGCACCCCGGCCAGGGCGATCGGCCGGGCGTCGGCACCCTCGGCCTGCGCCGCGACCACGGCGCCGAGACCCTCACCGACGACCCGGCGCTGAGCGAGACCGACTGGGCCGCGCACATCGACAGCCCGACACCGGAGAAGGCCGGATTCGTCACCGGCCCGCTCACCCGCGACCTGCGCCTGTCCGGCGCGTCCGAGGTCACCGTCACCGCGCGGTCCAGCACCCCGACGGCCCACCTCTCCGCCGTACTCGTCGACCTCGGCCCCGACACCGTCCGCGACTACACGGCCGCGGGCGAGGGCATCACCACCCTCGCGAACCGCACCTGCTGGGGCCCGAGCACCGCGGGGGACAGCTCCTGCTACAAGGAGACCGCGGCGGAGACCGCCGACGTGGACTACACGGTCGTCAGCCGCGGTTGGGCCGACCTCGGCAACCACGCGTCCCAGTGGCAGGGCCGCCCGCTCACCCCGGGCCGGGCGTACACCCTCACCCTGGACCTCGCGGCCACCGACCACGTCGTCCCGGCCGGCCACCGGCTCGCGCTCGTCGTCGCGGGCACCGACAAGGACCTCATCGACCCGCCCGCCGACACGCCCACGCTCACCGTGGACCTCTCCCGCACCTCGGCACGCGTACCGTTCGTCGGCGGCACCGCCGCGTTCGCCGCGGCCACCGCCGGTACGGCGAGCGCCGCTCCCGCCCCCGCGCCGCTCGCCGGCGTCTCCGCGCCGGACACCGCTCACCGCGTCCCGAAGGGAGCCCGATGAACGCGCACGGGGCACCGGCGCGCCGCACCGGGAAAGACGCCTGCGCACCACATGACGGGGGCGCTCCCGACACCCGCTGCTGAGGAGGTGAGTTCAGCGTCACACGTGGTAAGCGGGTGACGTAGGACTCTTCTCGGCCTCACCGACTGGAAAGGTGCCGCCTGTGACGCAGGACCGACCGAGCGACGAGGACCACCACGAAAGAGGCACGCTGCCGGGTTCGGAAGCGGGCCTGCCGGGGCAGGAGTCCAAGCCCCGGACCGACCGCGTCGTCTTCGGCGTCACGGCCGCACTGACCGTCGCCTTCGTCGTCTGGGGCGCCGCCGCCACCGACTCGCTGGAGGACGCCTCCAGCAGCATGCTGGGCGGCCTGATGCACAACGGCGGCTGGGCGTTCATGCTGGCCGCCTCGGGATTCGTCGTCTTCGCCCTCTGGCTCGCGGTCAGCCGCTACGGCCGCATCCACCTCGGTGCCGAGGGCGAGGAACCCGAGTTCCGCACGGTGTCCTGGGTCGCCATGATGTTCAGCGCGGGCATGGGCATCGGTCTGATGTTCTACGGCGTGAGCGAGCCGCTGGCCCACTACACGACGGCCCCGCCGGGAACCACCCCGGCCGACTCCGGCGAACGCATGGAGACGGCCATGGCCACCACCCTGTTCCACTGGACGCTCCACCCGTGGGCGATCTACGCGGTGGTCGGCCTCGGGATCGCCTACAGCACCTTCCGCAGGCGCCGCCGTCAGACCATCAGCGCCGTCTTCACCCCGCTCATCGGAGAGAAGAACGCGGGCGGCGTCGGCGGCCGGGTCATCGACATACTGGCCATCATCGCGACGGTCTTCGGCTCCGCGGCCTCGCTGGGCCTCGGCGCGCTCCAGATCGGCTCGGGCGTGCAGGAGCTGGACTGGATGGACAAGGTCAGCACCGGGCTGCTGGTCGGCATCATCGCGGTCCTCACCGTGGCCTTCGTGGCCTCCGCGATCTCCGGCGTCGAGAAGGGCATCCAGTGGCTGTCCAACACCAACATGGTGCTGGCCCTGGTCCTCGCCCTGTTCGTGTTCGTCGCGGGGCCGACCATCATCGTCCTCGACCTGCTGCCCACCTCGGTCTTCGCCTACCTGGGCGACCTGCCCCAGCTGGCCGGCCGCACCGAGGCCAGCGGCGGTGAGGGCGTCGCGGACTGGCTGGGCAGCTGGACCGTCTTCTACTGGGCGTGGTGGATCTCCTGGACGCCCTTCGTCGGCATGTTCATCGCCCGCATCAGCCGGGGCCGGACCATCCGTCAGTTCATCGGCGGAGTCATCCTCGTCCCCAGCACGGTCAGCCTGCTCTGGTTCGCGATCTTCGGCGGCTCGGCCATGAAGCTCCAGGAGCAGGGGCGGCTGGGCGAGGAGTCGACCCCCGAGGGGCAGCTCTTCGCCGTGCTGCAGGAGTTCCCGATCGCCACCGCCACCAGCCTGCTGGTGATGGTGCTCGTCGGCATCTTCTTCGTCTCCGGCGCCGACGCCGCCTCCATCGTGATGGGCACCCTCTCGCAGAAGGGCGCGCTGGAGCCCAGCCGCTGGGTGGTGGTCTTCTGGGGCGTGGTGACCGGCGCGGTCGCCGCCATCATGCTCCTCGTCGGCAGCGGCCAGGGCGACGCGCTGACCGGCCTGCAGAACCTCACGATCCTCGCGGCGGCGCCGTTCGTCATCGTGATGATCTTCATGTGCGTCGCCCTCATGCGCGACCTGCGCCGCGACCCGCTCATCGTGCGCGGCGAGATGGCCTCCGAAGCCGTCGGCCTGGCCGTCATCGAGGGACACAGGCGGTACGAGGGCGAGTTCGAGATCCGCATCGGACCCGGCGCCGGCACCGAAGTGGAGGGCGACCCGATCGGCAAGCACGACTGACCGGCCGCCGTCGGCCCGGTCACCCCGCCCCCGCCCAGGACGACCTCGTCACCCGGTTCGGCCTCCACACGGGGACGCCGGCCGACACGCCGGACCGTGCGCAGACCGGTCCCGGCGCGGGAATACTCCCCGCATGGCTGCCGAGTACACGACCTTCGGCCTGGCACCGGCGATGCGGGCCGGGGGCGTCCTTCCCGACGGTGACTACCGGGTCCACCGCGACTTCGTGGACTTCATCGTGGACGGACGTCCCCTGCTGTTCCGCCTCTCGGACCTGGACGCCGTCTCCCCGCTCGCCTCCGACGTTCCGCCGGCGATCTTCACCGCGCAGGTCCGCAGCCTGCTCCTGGAGACCGAGGCCCCCCTGCCCGGCGGCCGGTACGTCATCTACGGCTGTCCCGAGTGCGAGGACCTGGCCTGCGGCGCCGTGACCGCCGTGATCCGGCGCGACGGCGAGGACTTCGTCTGGCGGGACTTCGCCTGGCAGACCGGCGAACACGCCGACCTGGACCTCAACGGCTACCACGGCATCGGCCCGTTCCGCTTCCCCGGCGCCGAGTACCGCGCGGCGCTGGCGGCCCTGCTCGACGGCTCCGCGCACACCCGCCGCCGGGTCCTGCTGATCGGCGACCGCGTGGCCCTGCTCGCCAAGCTCGCCGCCGCGCTGCGCACCATCGGCATCGGCGCCGACATCACCCGCGACGCCGGCGACGTGCCGGCCGACGAACTGCGGGACTACGGCGCCGTCGCCTTCGGCAACGCGGTCACCGAGGAGGAACGGACCGCCGTACGCCGTGCCTTCGCCGACGCCGGGACCGACGTGGCCCACGTCGACGGTCTCGCCCCGATCGTCCCGCTGCTCGTCGCGCAGATCGAACACGCCCTGGACCGCGGCCCGGCCGAACGGCGCCGCCTGACCCGGCTGACCGCGGACGCCACCGCCGCGGACGTCGAGGTCACCTCGCCCTGCCGGGTACGGCTCACCGCGTACCGCGTCGACCGTCTCCGCCGCACCCGCACCCACGAGGTCTTCGACGGCGTGCTCGAACCGGGCGGCCACCGCATCGCCCTGGACGCGCGGACGGTGAAGGGGGAGTCCTTCGTGGTGGCACGGGCGCCGGGAAGCGTGCTGGTGGCGGCGGTGACGCACGGGAAACCCCACTGATCGGGCGGCCGGCCGCCGGCAGGGCTGTCCGACCACTCCGTGCCTGCCTCGCGGCGCCCTCCGGGCGGACGACGGGAACGGTCGGACAGGCCCTAGGATCGACGGTCTGATGACTGCCACCCTCGTCGCCAAGAACCTCGCCGCCGGCCACGGCGACCGCTCCCTGTTCACCGGGCTCGACCTCGTCGTCGCCCCCGGTGACGTGATCGGACTCGTCGGAGCCAACGGCGCGGGCAAGTCCACCCTCCTGCGGATGCTCGCCGGGCTGACCACGCCGGAACAGGGCGAACTGCGCCTGTCCCCGCCGACCGCCACCGTCGGCCACCTCCCGCAGGAGCCGGAGCGCAGGCCCGGCGAGACCGTCCGCGCGTTCCTGGCCCGCCGTACCGGCGTGACCGAGGCCCAGCGCGCCATGGACGAGGCCACCCAGGCGCTGGTCGACGGGGCTGCCGGAGCCGACGACGCCTACGCGACCAGCCTGGAGCGCTGGCTCTCCCTCGGCGGCGCCGACCTGGACGACCGCGCGGCGGAGACCGCCGACGCGCTGGGCCTGACGGTCGATCTCGACCAGCCGATGACGTCCCTGTCCGGCGGCCAGGCCGCGCGGGCCGGCCTCGCCTCCCTCCTTCTCTCCCGCTACGACGTCTTCCTCCTCGACGAGCCGACCAACGACCTCGACCTGGACGGCCTCGAACGCCTCGAACGCTTCGTGACCGGCCTGCGCGCCGGCACCGTCGTCGTCAGCCACGACCGCGAGTTCCTCACCCGCACCGTCACCAAGGTGCTCGAACTCGACCTCGCCCAGCAGCAGATCAACCTCTACGGTGGTGGCTACGCGGCCTACCTGGAGGAACGCGAGGTGGCGCGTCGGCACGCCCGCGACGAGTACGAGGAGTACGCCGACAAGCGGGCGGCCCTCCAGGACCGGGCGCAGACGCAGCGCGCCTGGATGGACAAGGGCGTCAAGAACGCCCGGCGCAAGGCGGGCAACGACAACGACAAGATCGGCCGCAAGTTCCGCAGCGAGGCCAGCGAGAAGCAGGCAGCCAAGGCCCGCCAGACCCAGCGCATGATCGAACGCCTGGAGGTCGTCGAGGAGCCGCGCAAGGAGTGGGACCTGCGCATGGAGATCGCCTCGGCACCACGCTCGGGCGCGGTGGTCGCCACTCTGCGCGACGCCGAGGTCCGACGCGGCGGCTTCGTCCTCGGCCCGGTCTCCCTCCAGATCGACTGGGCCGACCGGGTCGCGGTGACCGGAGCCAACGGCGCGGGCAAGTCCACGCTGCTCGGCGCCCTCCTGGGCCGCGTCCCGCTCGACGCCGGGCACGCCGCGCTCGGCTCCGGCGTTCTGCTCGGCGAGGTCGACCAGGCCCGCGAGCTGTTCTACGGCCCCGAGGTCCTGCTGGACGCCTTCCGCGCCGCCGTCCCCGACACGGAACCGGCCGAGAACCGCACCCTCCTGGCCAAGTTCGGCCTCAAGGCGGACCACGTCACACGGCCGGCGTCGACCCTCTCCCCGGGCGAACGCACCAGGGCCGCCCTGGCCCTCCTCCAGGGCAGGGGCGTCAACCTCCTGGTCCTGGACGAGCCGACCAACCACCTCGACCTGCCGGCGATCGAACAGCTCGAATCGGCTCTGGACGCCTACGAGGGCACGCTGCTCCTGGTCACCCACGACCGCCGCATGCTGGACGCGGTACGGGTGACCCGCCGCCTGGAGGTGGCGGACGGCAAGGTGACGGAGCACTGAGACCGGCGGCACGGGCGGGGGCGCGGCACGCCGTCGGCGCCGGGCCGCGCACCCACCCGCAGTGGCTAGTGCCGCGGCAGGCAACGGCTTCCGGCCGGCACGCCGAGAGCACGCACCGGACGCCGCTCCTTCACGGGCGAACGTTGCCCGCCGCGGCACTAGGCCAACCCCGCCCGCCGCAACGCGTCGGCCATCGCCCCGTTGGACGGCGCGGGCGCCGCGGACGGCCGCCCCTTCCCGCCCCCGGAGCCCTGCCGCTGCTGCCGCTGCCTGGGGGGCTTGCCGCCACGCTCCCGCTTCTGCTCGCCCTGCGGAGCGGCCTCGTCCTCCAGCCGCAACGTCAACGAGATCCGCTTGCGCGGAATGTCGACGTCCAGCACCTTCACCTTCACGATGTCCCCGGGCTTGACCACGTCCCGCGGATCCTTCACGAAGGTCTTCGACATCGCGGACACGTGCACCAGGCCGTCCTGGTGCACACCGACGTCCACGAACGCCCCGAAGGCCGCGACATTGGTGACGACGCCCTCGAGCACCATGCCGGACGACAGGTCGGAGATCTTCTCCACGCCCTCCTTGAAGGTGGCCGTCCTGAACGCCGGCCGCGGGTCGCGCCCCGGCTTCTCCAGCTCCTTCAGGATGTCGCTCACCGTCGGCAGACCGAACTTCTCGTCCACGAACTCCGTCGGCCGCAGCGACCGCAGCACCGAGGTGTTGCCGATCAGGCCGGCCACCTCCTGCCCGGCGGTCTTCACCATCCGGCGCACCACCGGGTACGCCTCGGGGTGCACGCTGGACGCGTCCAGCGGGTCGGTGCCGCCCCGGATGCGCAGGAAGCCCGCGCACTGCTCGTAGGCCTTGGGCCCGAGCCGCGACACCTTCTTCAACTCGGTCCGGGACCTGAACGGCCCGTTGGCGTCCCGGTGCGCCACGATGTTCTCGGCGAGCCCGGAGGTGATGCCGGAGACGCGGGCGAGCAGCGGGGCCGACGCCGTGTTGACGTCCACGCCCACGCCGTTCACACAGTCCTCGACCACCGCGTCCAGCGAGCGCGAGAGCTTCACCTCGGACAGGTCGTGCTGGTACTGGCCGACGCCGATCGACTTCGGGTCGATCTTCACCAGCTCGGCCAGCGGGTCCTGGAGCCGCCGGGCGATCGACACCGCGCCGCGCAGCGAGACGTCCATGTCCGGCAACTCCTGGGAGGCGAAGGCGGAGGCCGAGTACACGGATGCGCCCGCCTCGGACACCATCACCTTGGTGAGCTGCAACTCGGGGTGCCTGGCGATGAGTTCACCGGCGAGCTTGTCGGTCTCGCGGGACGCCGTGCCGTTGCCGATGGCGACCAGCTCGACCGCGTGCTCCTTCGCCAGCCGGGCCAGCTTGGCGATCGCCTCGTCCCACCGGTTGGCGGGGACGTGCGGGTGGATCACGTCCGTGGCCACGACCTTGCCGGTGGCGTCGACCACGGCGACCTTCACGCCCGTACGGAAACCCGGGTCCAGGCCGAGCGTCGCGCGGGTGCCCGCGGGAGCGGCCAGCAGCAGGTCGCGGAGGTTGGCGGCGAAGACGTTCACCGCCTCGTCCTCGGCGGCCGTGCGCAGCCGCAGCCTGAGGTCGATGCCGAGGTGCACCAGGATGCGGGTGCGCCAGGCCCAGCGGACGGTGTCCGTCAGCCACTTGTCGGCGGCCCGGCCGCGGTCGGCGATCCCGAACCGGCTCGCGACGATCCCCTCGTACGAGGACGGCCCGTCGGTGGCCTCCTCGGGCTCCAGGACGAGGTCGAGCACGTCCTCCTTCTCGCCGCGCAGCATCGCGAGGATCCGGTGCGAGGGCAGGTCGGTGAATGGCTCGGCGAAGTCGAAGTAGTCGGCGAACTTGGCGCCGGCCTCCTCCTTGCCGTCCTTCACCCTGGCGGCGAGCCGTCCGCGCTTCCACATCCGCTCCCGCAGCTCGCCGATCAGGTCGGCGTCCTCCGCGAACTTCTCCGTGAGGATCGACCGAGCCCCGTCCAGGGCCGCCTGCGGATCCGCCACGCCCTTGTCGGCGTCGACGAACGCGGCGGCCGTGGCGACGGGGTCCACCGACGGGTCGGCGAGCAGGCCCTCGGCCAGCGGCTGCAGACCCGCCTCGCGGGCGATCTGCGCCTTCGTGCGCCGCTTGGGCTTGTAGGGCAGGTAGATGTCCTCCAGGCGCGCCTTGGTCTGGGCCGAGCGGATCCGCGCCTCGAGCTCCTCGGTGAGCTTGCCCTGCTCGCGCACCGCGTCGAGGACGGCCGTACGCCGCTCCTCCAGCTCCCGCAGATAGCGCAGCCGCTCCTCGAGCGTGCGCAGCTGCGCGTCGTCGAGCATCTCGGTCGCTTCCTTGCGGTAGCGGGCGATGAAGGGCACCGTCGAGCCGCCGTCGAGCAGCTCCACGGCGGCCTTCACCTGCCGCTCCCGTACGCCGAGTTCCTCGGCGATCCTGCTTTCGATGGACCCTGCTTCAATGGACCCGCTGGACCCGGGTGTCGTCACGATCCCGTACCGCCTTCTCACTGGGGTTGCGCGGCAATTGTGGCAGGTGGCGACGACAATCGGGGATCAGGGCGCGACGCGAGCCGGTCGAAACCGGGCGGAGCCGGACCCGCGGGACGGTCCCCGCGGGCCGGACCCCGCCGCTCAGACCCGGCGGCCGCGAGTGGCGGACGAGGCCCCGCCGAAGAGCCGGGCCAGGGCCCGGAAGGGAAGCGTCACCACGGTGGCGACGGCGCCACCGATCTGGCGCAGCACGTCTGCGACGGCACGGAACACGGACAGCCCCTTTCCTCTCCCGGCCCCTCGGCCGGGAACAGCACGGGTACCTCGTCATCGGCCGGACATGCCCGGCCGCGTGCCCGGACCGCCGCTCAGGCCCTGCCGAAGAGGTCTGCCGGGAAGGCGCCCGCTCCGACTGCCGTACGCGCGAAGGCGGTTGCGAGCTCCGTCAGACGGGCCACGCCCTCCGCCCCCAGGTGCGCGTAGGGGGCCGCGTCGAGCCGGTCCGTCTCCCGCTCGATCTCGTCGCGCAGCGCGGTGCCCCGCTCGGTCAGGGCGCCGGTCTCGTCGAGCAGTCCGCGGTCGCGGAGCCGGTCCGTCGCCGCGTCCCATTCCTCGCGCGTCCAGCCCCGGGTGCCGAGGACCCACTTCGGCGCGATGCCCTTGCCGGTCGCGGTGTGCGTCACCAGCGCCTCGAGGCCGTCGAGGTCCGCGGCCATGAGCACGGCGAGGTGGCCGTCCCCCCGGTGCTCGCGCAGCAGGGTCGCCGCGTGCCAGTACGCCAGGTGCGCCTCCTCGGGCACGGGCAGGTCCGCGTGGGCCGAGTACAGCGGGCGCGCGCCGCGCGAGCAGCCCTCGGTGGCCCGCAGGGCCAGGCCGGCCGCCTCCGACATCTCCGCGGACGTCAGGGTGTCCTCGCCCAGCAGGCGGCGCAGCGTCGCGTCGACGGCACGCGCGCGTGCCGCCAGCGCCTGCCGTGGCGTGACCGTCTCCCACACCGCGGGCACGTGCCGCGCGACGAGGTCGTGCTTGTAGTTGTAGAACGCGGCCGTCACCGCGCCGGCCCCGACCGGCCCGAGCGCTGCGGCACGCACCGCGAAGTTGACGGCCCGGGGGTCGGTGACCCCGAGGGCGCCCAGCTCCCGGCCGAGGTCGGGCGAGAAGTAGTGCGTCGAGTGCAACGAGTTGAGGGCGTTGTGGCAGCGGCGGCCGGCGCGCGCGTCGAGGGCGGCAGTTGTCATGCCGCGCAGGTTACCAACCGCTCAGTACGTGCTCCAGGCTTGTTCCACGCGCGCGTGCCGCATGGCAGGAAAGGTGGGGAGCTCGTCATTGCGGCCACCGGGGGCCGGGCGAAGAATCGACGGCATGGCCCAGCGAACCGTCCGAACCGTACTGGTCCTCCTCTTCGACGACGTCCAGAGCCTCGACGTCACCGGCCCCGTGGAAGTCTTCGCGGGCGCCGAGAAGCACACGCCGGGTACCTACCGGATCCGTACGGCCTCGCTGGACGGCGCCCCCGTACGCACGTCCAGCGGTCTGAGCGTCGTACCGGACGGGGCGCTCACCGACGCGGCCGACCCGGACACCCTGATCGTCCCCGGCGGCCGGGGCACCCGCCGACCCCACCCGCGCCTGACCGCATGGTTGCGCGGGCACGGACCGCGCGCCCGGCGTCTGGTGTCCGTGTGCACCGGGGCCGTCCTGCTCGCCCGTGCCGGTCTCCTGGACGGCCGCCGCGCCACCACCCACTGGGCGTACTGCGACCGGCTGGCCCGCGACCACCCGGCCGTGGACGTCGACCCCGACCCGATCTACATCCGCGACGGACACGTCGCCACGTCCGCCGGAGTCACCTCCGGCATCGACCTCGCCCTCGCCCTGGTCGAGGAGGACCTGGGCCGGGACGCGGCCCTGACCGTCGCCCGCCACCTGGTGGTGTTCCTGCGCCGGCCCGGGAACCAGGCCCAGTTCAGCGCCCAGCTCGCCGCCCAGACCGCGCGGCGCGAGCCCCTGCGGGAACTCCAGCAGTGGATCACCGAGCACCCCGGCGCCGATCTCGGCGTCGAGGCCCTGGCCGCCCGCGTCAGTCTCTCGCCGCGTCACTTCGCCCGCGCCTTCCAGGCGGAGACCGGCATGACACCCGGCCGGTACGTCGACCGGGTACGCCTCGAACACGCCCGCCGACTGCTGGAGGACACCGGCGACGGCGTCGAGGAGGTCTCCCGCGCCAGCGGTTACGGCACGTCCGAGGCCATGCGCCGCGCCTTCGTCAAGGCGCTCGGAACCCCACCGGCCGAGTACCGCCGCCGGTTCCGCCCCGCCCCCGTCCACTGAGCGGACCTTTTCCGCTCACCGACCCACCACGAAAGGCAGCCCGTGCAGATCGCCATCGTCCTTTACGACCGCTTCACCGCCCTCGACGCCGTGGGCCCGTACGAGGTCCTGAGCCGCATCCCGGACGCGGAGACCGTCTTCGTCGCCGAACGGACCGGCCCCGTCCGCAACGACACGGGAAGCCTCGCGCTGACCGCCGAGCGCACCCTCGCCGACGTACCGGCCCCGGACGTCGTCCTCGTGCCGGGCGGCCCCGGTCAGGAGGCGCAGATGGACAACGAGGCCCTGCTGGGCTGGCTGCGTGCCGCCGACGCCACCAGCACCTGGACCACTTCGGTCTGCTCCGGCTCCCTGCTGCTCGCCGCGGCGGGACTGCTCACGGGCCGCCGCGCCACCACGCACTGGCTGGCCCTGGGCCTGCTGAAGCGGTACGGCGTCGAGCCGACCGGGGAGCGCGTGGTCATCGACGGCAAGTACGTCACCGCGGCCGGCGTCTCCTCCGGCATCGACATGGGCCTCACCCTGGTGGGCCGGATCGCCGGCGACGAGCACGCCCAGGCGGTCCAGCTGCTGACGGAGTACGACCCGCAGCCGCCCTACGACGCCGGGTCCCCGCAGAAGGCCCCCGCGCATCTCGTCGAGGAGTTCCGCACCAGGAACCGGTTCATCCCGAGGTAGGCACGCTCCAGCCGAAGCGCGGCTGCCTGCGCTCCAGGAAGGCGGCGACCCCCTCCGCGGTGTCGCCGCTGCCGCGTGCCTGCGCGGCCCAGTACGCGTCCCGGTCCGTGCGCCCGTTGGCGAACTCCTTCGCCGCGGCCTGCGTCAGCTGCGAGCGCGACACCAGGACACGGGTGAACCCGGCGACCCGCTTGCCGAGTTCGCCCTCCGGCAGTACCTCGTCGACCAGCCCGGTGCGCAGCGCCCGCCCGGCGTCGATCAACTCTCCGGAGAACAGCAGGTACTTGGCGGTGGCCGGTCCCACCAGCGACACCAGCCGCCGGGTCGCCGACGCCGGATACACCACGCCGAGCTTGGCGGGGGTGACCCCGAACAGTGCCCCCTCCTCGGCGAACCGCAGGTCGCAGGCGGCCGCCAACTGGGCGCCGCCGCCCACGCAGTGACCGCGGATCGCCGCCAGCGTCGGTTTGGGGAAGGCCGCGAGGGCCTCCTCGGCCGCGACGGCGAGTCGCTGCGCCTCCTCCGCGGAGCCCCGCAGGGTCGAGATGTCGGCGCCGGCGCAGAACGTCGCCCCCTCACCGGTGAGGACCAGCGCCCGCACCGCCGGGTCGTCCGCCAGGGTGTCGAGCAGTTCCGGCAGCGCCCGCCACATCGCGGTCGTCATGGCGTTGCGCTTGGCCGGGTGGTGGACGACGACGGTGGCGACCGAGTCGGTGACCCGGTGCAGCAGCTGCGGCTCCATGGGCCGGATGCTATCCGCCGGCCGATGGGCTCGGGCAGGCGGTACAAGCGGGACAGGAACGGTCCCACAACTGACGGTGTCATACGCCAACGATCAGAAGTGTTCGATATCTGCAGACTTGTGCTCAGTTCTCCGGTACGGAGCGACGCGTACCGACACTCAGGGTGTGGTGACAATCGAGCCCGAGGGTGGCGACCGGACGATGGACGAGACCGGGCCCGCCGGGCCGCTGCCGTACGAAGGCGTCTGGCGGTTCACCGCCCCCGCCGTGGACGCGTCGGTCCCGCAGGCACGGCACGCGGTGCGGGACCTGCTGGTGCGCCAGGGCGTGCCGGTCTCCGACGACGTGACTCAGGGCCTGCTGCTGATCGTCTCGGAGCTGGTCACGAACGCCGTCCGGCATGCGGCGGTGCTGTCGCCGATGCTCGCCGTGGAGGTCGCCGTCGGGCCCGAGTGGGTCCGGGTGTCCGTGGAGGACAACCACCCCTACCGCCCGACCGCCCTGGAGACCGATCACGCTCGGACCGGCGGGCGCGGGCTGCTCCTGGTGCGTGAGATCACCCTGGAGGCGGGCGGGGCGTGCGACGTGGCCCACACGGCGAGCGGCGGCAAGGTGATCTGGGTCGCCCTGCCGCTCAAACCCGCCCCGCGGTAGCGCGGGCCCGCGCCGCTCACCAGCCGGCGGACGGGCCCGTCAGCTCGCGGACGGCGGGCCGGGCCGCGTCCAGCACCGTCATGAACCACGCGGAGAAGGTGTCCCGCGCATGCCGTTCGGTCAGCTCGGCGGGGGACACGAAGGCGGTCTGGGCCACTTCCTCCGGGTCGGGCCGCGGCGCTTCCTGCACCAGGCCGACGAACAGGTGGTTGTACTCCTGCTCGACCAGCCCGGAGGCCGGGTCCGGGTGGTTGTAACGCACCGTGCCCGCCTCGGCGAGCAACGACGGGGAGACGCCGAGCTCCTCGAACGTCCGCCGGGCCGCCGCCGCGAACGGCGCCTCGCCGGGGTAGGGGTGCCCGCAGCAGGTGTTGGACCACACACCGGGGGAGTGGTACTTGCCGAGCGCCCGCTGCTGGAGCAGCAGCCGGCCCCGTTCGTCGAAGAGGAACACGGAGAAGGCACGGTGCAGCCGCCCCGGCGGCTGGTGCGCGGAGAGCTTCTCCGCGGTGCCGATCGTCACACCGTTCTCGTCGACCAGTTCCAGCAAGATCGCGTCTGCGGTGCCGTTCGACGAGCTGGGCGTCGCGGTGGCAGGAGTGATCGGCATACCCATCCTTCACATCGGTCCTCGCGCCCCAAGTGTGCCGTACGAATCCGGCACTCCCGGCACTTCCCGGCACCCCCGCATGTCCCGCGCGAAGGCGTGGGCGGCGATCGTCACCGGTCGGACGCCGAGGAGGGGTCCGGAGGTTGATCGTTCCCGACATCGCGGACCGGGAACCGTCCGGGGCGTGACGGGGAGGAGTGCCGCGGGCGGACCGGAAGCGGACGAGCAGCGGACGGCGCACTTCACGGCGCGTTCCCCAACCCACGCGCCCCTGGGTGACGTACGGCGCCGCCACCGCGTCTCAGTGGCACAACCGCGCCTCGTGCTCCGCGTGGCCGCTGGGCTCCAGCTGGAAGGTGCAGTGCTCCACGTCGAAGTGGTCGCCGAGGCAGCCCTGCAGCTCGTGGAGCATCTTCTCGTGGCCGATCGCGTTCAGCGCCTCGCCGCTCACCACCACGTGCGCGGACAGCACCGGCATGCCGGAGGTGATCGTCCAGGCGTGCAGGTCGTGGACGTCCTCGACCCCGTCCAGCGCCAGTATGTGGGCGCGCACCTCGGCGATGTCCACGCCCTTGGGCGCCGCCTCCAGCAGTACGTCCAGGGTCTCGCGCAGCAGCCGCCACGTACGCGGCACGATCATCAGACCGATGACCAGCGACGCGAGGGGGTCGGCCGGCCGCCAGCCCGTGGCGAGGATCACCAGCGCCGAGACGATCACGGCCAGGGAGCCCAGCGCGTCCGCCGCCACCTCCAGGAAGGCGCCCCGGACGTTCAGGCTCTCCTTCTGGCCCCGCATCAGCAGCGTCAGCGACACCATGTTCGCCACCAGGCCGATCGCGCCGAAGACGACGGTCAGCCCGCCCGCGGTGGCGGCGGGTGTGATGAACCGTTCGACCGCCTCGTACAGGACGTAACCGCCGACCCCGAGCAGCAGGAGACAGTTCGCCAGGGCCGCGAGGATCTCGGCGCGGGCGTAGCCGAAGGTGCGCCGGTCGCTCGGCGGCCGGTTCGCGAAGTGGACGGCCAGCAGCGCCATGCCGAGGCCCAGGGCGTCCGTCGCCATGTGCGCCGCGTCGGCGATCAGCGCGAGGGAGTCGGCGAGCACGCCCCCGACGATCTCGACGACCATGACGGTGAGGGTGATCGCCAGCGCCACCCGGAGCCTGCCCCGGAACGCGGCGGTCGCCGTCCCCCCGGCGTGCGCCCCGTGCGCGTGACCGTGATCGTGCCCAGCCCCCATGCGAAGCCGCCTCCCTGTCCGTGTCCGGTTCCGGCGTCCGCGTCACAGTCAACTACGGGTGGGGGGTATCGGGCAACGCGGCACTGAACACCGTTGTCATAAGCTCTGACCTGCGGAAACGATCCGCAGGTCAGGGCGTCGCCGGCTCGCGGAGGCACTGCCTGGACCGTGTGGGTGACCGGACCGCGAGAGGGGCGCCCTGACGGTGCGCGCACAGGCGTCGACACTGTGCGATGTCCGCGATGCCCGGTCTGCGAGCGCGGTTTGTGGGGCGGGCTCCGGATCCACCATGATGATCGCGGCAAAGGCGGGTGCAAGCGGCGTGGACCGACCGTGAAACGGGCGGTGAACACGGCGTTCCAGGCATCCGATAGCCTCTGCCGACATGCTGCCCGGGTGCCACAGGCACGGGCGCTCCACCATGCACAGGCCCGGCGCCCAGGCGCCGGCACCCAGGGAGTGAGTTCGGTTGCCGACCGCCATCCTCACCGGTCAGCCGGTCCCCGGTTCGTCGATCGAGAGCGAGCTGCGGTCCCTGGGCTTCGACGTCCGCCCGGCCTCCGGCACCGACGACACCGAGGCACTGCTGGCCCGGGTGCCGGCCGGTGAGCGGGTCGCCGTGGTCGACGCCCGCTTCGTCGGCCATCTGCACGCCCTGCGCCTCGGCCTCACCGACCCCCGCTTCCCGCTCGCCGCGATCCCGGGCGCCGTGACGGCCCAGCCGGACGCCCGGCAGGCCCTGACCCGCGCGATGGCCCGCGAGAACTCCGCGGGCGGCCGCACGGCCGACGGGGGCGCCCCCGCGCGAGCGGAGCCGGGCGCGGAGGACGTCGACAGCCTCGCCGACCGGATCACCGCCGCCCTCGACGCCGACGGCGCCGACGTGCACCGGCCCGAGCTCGGCAGCCTCGTCGCCGCCGTCCCCGCCGACCCGCAGACCCGCAACGAGGCACGGCAGGCCGTCGCCGCCGTCGACGACGAGGCCGTACGCCTGAAGTCGGCGGTGAAGGCCCGCGACGGGTTCGTCACCACCTTCTTCATCAGTCCCTACTCCCGCTACATCGCCCGCTGGTGCGCGCGCCGGGGCCTGACCCCCAACCAGGTCACCACCGCCTCGCTCGTCACCGCGCTCATAGCGGCGGGCTGCGCGGCCACCGGCACCCGCGGCGGCTTCGTCGCCGCCGGCGTCCTGCTCATCGCCTCCTTCGTCCTCGACTGCACCGACGGGCAGCTCGCCCGCTACTCCCTGCAGTACTCCACGCTCGGCGCCTGGCTGGACGCCACCTTCGACCGTGCCAAGGAGTACGCCTACTACGCGGGCCTCGCCCTCGGAGCCGCCCGCGGCGGCGACGACGTGTGGGCCCTCGCCCTCGGCGCGATGGTCCTGCAGACCTGCCGGCACGTGGTGGACTTCTCCTTCAACGAGGCCAACCACGATGCCACCGCGCTCGGTAAATCGTCGCTGGCCAGCCCCACCGCCGCCCTCTCCGGCAAGCTCGACAGCGTCGGCTGGACGATCTGGGCGCGTCGCATGATCGTCCTGCCGATCGGTGAACGCTGGGCCATGATCGCCGTCCTGACCGCGGCCACCACCCCCCGGATCACCTTCTACGCGCTGCTGATCGGCTGCGCGTTCGCCGCGACGTACACCACGGCGGGCCGGGTCCTGCGCTCGCTGACCCGCAGGGCCACGCGCACCGACCGTGCGGCGAAGGCACTGGCCGACCTCGCGGACTCCGGGCCACTGGCCGAGGCGGTCTCCGCGGGCCTCGGCAAGCCCGCCCGCCGGCTGCCCGGCTTCACCGCCCCCGCGGCCGCCCTCCTCGGCGGCGTCGCCGTCGTCGTGACGGCCGCGCTGACCGACTTCGGCGGCCCCTGGCCGGTCGTCGCCGCGATCGCCTACGTCCTGACGTCCGGACTCGCTGTCGCCCGCCCCCTCAAGGGCGCCCTCGACTGGCTGGTCCCGCCGTTCCTGCGCGCCGCCGAGTACGGCACCGTCCTCGTACTGGCGGCGAAAGCGGACGTGAACGGGGCGCTACCGGCGGCTTTCGGGCTGGTGGGAGCGGTCGCCTACCATCACTACGACACGGTCTACCGCATCCGCGGCGACGCGGGCGCGCCGCCGCAGTGGCTGGTGCGGACGGTCGGGGGGCACGAGGGCCGCACGCTGGTGATCACCGTGCTGGCCGTGCTGCTCACCGCCCCGCAGTTCAAGGTCGCGCTCACGGTTCTCGCCGTGGCCGTGGCACTCGTGGTGCTCGTGGAGAGCATCCGCTTCTGGGTCGCCGCCCACAAGGTCGGCGCACCCGCCGTACACGACGAAGGAGAACCCGCATGATCGGCCTCGTGCTGGCGGCCGGCGCCGGACGCCGTCTGCGCCCCTACACCGACACCCTGCCCAAGGCACTGGTCCCGGTCGGCCCCGAGGGTGCGGAGGACAGCATCACGGTGCTGGACCTGACGCTGGCCAACTTCGCCGAGGTCGGCCTGACCGAGGTCGGGATCATCGTCGGCTACCGCAAGGAGGCCGTGTACGACCGCAAGGAGGCGCTGGAGCAGAAGTACGGCGTCAAGCTCACCCTCATCGACAACGACAAGGCCGAGGAGTGGAACAACGCCTACTCCCTGTGGTGCGGCCGTGACGCCCTCAAGGACGGCGTGATCCTCGCCAACGGCGACACCGTGCACCCGGTCTCCGTCGAGAAGACCCTGCTCGCCGCCCGCGGCGACGGCAAGAAGATCATCCTCGCGCTCGACACGGTGAAGAACCTCGCCGACGAGGAGATGAAGGTCGTCGTCGACCCCGACAAGGGCGTGCAGCGCATCACCAAGCTGATGGACCCGGCCGACGCGACCGGCGAGTACATCGGCGTCACCCTCATCGAGGGCGAGGCCGCCGTGGAGCTGGCCGACGCCCTGAGGACGACCTTCGAGCGCGACCCGCAGCTCTACTACGAGGACGGCTACCAGGAGCTGGTCGACCGCGGCTTCAAGGTCGACGTGGCGCCGATCGGCGACGTCAAGTGGGTCGAGATCGACAACCACGACGACCTCGCCAAGGGCAGGGAGATCGCGTGCCAGTACTGACGAGGCTCATCCCGTCGCCGGTCGTCGTGGACATCCGCGCGGGTGCCCTCGACGACCTGGGATGTGTGCTCGCCGACGAGCGCATCTCCCATTCGGGCAAGCTCGCCGTCGCCGTCAGCGGCGGCTCCGGTGCCCGGCTGCGCGAGCGGGTCGCCCCGTCGCTGCCCGGCGCCGACTGGTTCGAGGTCGGCGGCGGCACCCTGGACGACGCGATCGAGCTGGCCGGCGCCATGAAGGGCGGCCACTACGACGCGGTCGTCGGCCTCGGCGGCGGCAAGATCATCGACTGCGCCAAGTTCGCCGCCGCGCGGGTGGGCCTGCCGCTGGTCGCCGTGCCGACGAACCTCGCGCACGACGGTCTGTGCTCCCCGGTCGCCACCCTCGACAACGACGCGGGTCGCGGCTCCTACGGCGTCCCGAACCCGATCGCCGTCGTCATCGACCTGGACGTCATCCGCGCGGCACCGGCACGCTTCGTGCGGGCGGGCATCGGCGACGCCGTCTCCAACGTCTCCGCGATCGCGGACTGGGAGCTGGCCAACCGGGTCAAGGGCGAGCGGATCGACGGCCTGGCCGCCGCGATGGCCCGCCAGGCGGGCGAGGCCGTGCTCCGGCACCCGGGCGGCATCGGGGACAACGAGTTCCTCCAGGTGCTGGCCGAGGCGCTGGTGCTCAGCGGCATCGCCATGTCGGTGTCCGGCGACTCGCGGCCGTCCTCCGGCGCCTGCCACGAGATCAACCACGCCTTCGACCTGCTCTTCCCCCAGCGCGCCGCCGCCCACGGCGAGCAGTGCGGCCTGGGTGCGGCCTTCGCGATGTACCTGCGCGGCGCTCACGAGGAGTCCGCCCACATGGCCGGGGTCCTGCGCCGGCACGGGCTGCCGGTGCTGCCGGAGGAGATCGGTTTCACCCCGGAGGAGTTCTTCCGGGCCGTGGAGTTCGCCCCGCAGACGCGACCCGGCCGCTACACGATCCTCGAGCACCTCGACCTCAAAACCGACCAGATCAAGGACCTGTACGCCGACTATGTCAAGGCCATCGGTAGCTGAACTACGTCCGGTCGTCCATCCCGCGGGGGTCAAGGACCGGCGCAGCGGCGAGCACTGGGCGGGACGCCTCTACATGCGCGAGGTCTCGCTGCGGATCGACCGCTACCTGGTGAACACCAGGATCACGCCCAACCAGCTCACGTACCTGATGACCGTCTGCGGCGTCCTGGCGGCCCCGGCGCTGCTGGTGCCGGGCATCACGGGTGCCGTGCTCGGCGTCGTGGCGGTCCAGCTGTACCTGCTGCTGGACTGCGTCGACGGCGAGGTCGCGCGCTGGAAGAAGCAGTACTCGCTCGGCGGCGTCTACCTGGACCGCGTCGGTGCCTACCTCACCGACGCCGCGGTCCTGGTCGGCCTCGGCCTGCGCGCCGCCGACCTGTGGGGCACCGGGCGGATCGACTGGCTGTGGGCCTTCCTCGGCACCCTGGCCGCCCTCGGCGCCATCCTGATCAAGGCCGAGACCGACCTCGTGGGAGTGGCCCGGCACCAGGCCGGGATGCCCCCGGTCAAGGAGGCCGCCTCCGAGCCGCGCTCCTCCGGCATGGCCCTGGCCCGCCGCGCCGCGGGGGCGCTCAAGTTCCACCGGCTGATCCTCGGCATCGAGGCGTCCCTGCTGATCCTCGTCCTCGCGATCGTCGACCAGGCGCGCGGCGACCTGTTCTTCACCCGCCTCGGCACGGCCGTACTCGCCGGTATCGCGCTCCTGCAGACCCTGCTGCACCTGGTCTCCGTCCTCGCCTCCAGCAGGCTGAAGTGAGCGGGGCCATGAAGGTCGGCGCGGTCGTCATCACCATGGGCAACCGACCCGACGAGCTGCGCGCCCTGCTCGACTCGGTCGCGAGGCAGGACGGCGACCGGGTCGAGGTGGTCGTGGTCGGCAACGGCTCGCCCGTCCCGGAGGTGCCCGAGGGCGTCCGCACCGTCGAGCTGCCCGAGAACCTGGGCATCCCCGGCGGGCGCAACGTCGGCATCGAGGCGTTCGGCCCCGGCGGCACCGACGTCGACATCCTGCTCTTCCTCGACGACGACGGCCTGCTCGCCCGCACCGACACCGCCGAGCTGTGCCGCAAGGCGTTCGCGGACGACCCGGAGCTCGGCATCATCAGCTTCCGCATCGCCGACCCGGACACCGGCGAGACCCAGCGCCGGCACGTCCCGCGGCTGCGCGCCTCCGACCCGATGCGCTCCTCCCGGGTGACCACCTTCCTCGGCGGCGCCAACGCCGTGCGCACCCGCGTCCTCGAGCAGGTCGGCGGCCTGCCGGACGCCTTCTTCTACGCCCACGAGGAAACCGACCTGGCCTGGCGGGCCCTGGACGCGGGCTGGATGATCGACTACCGGTCCGACATGGTGCTGAACCACCCCACGACCGCGCCCTCGCGGCACGCGGTCTACCACCGCATGGTCGCCCGCAACCGTGTCTGGCTCGCCCGCCGCAACCTGCCCGCGCTCCTCGTCCCGGTCTATCTCGGGGTGTGGATGCTGCTCACGCTGGTGCGCCGCCCCTCGCGACCGGCCCTGAAGGCCTGGTTCGGCGGGTTCCGGGAGGGCTGGACCAGTCCGTGCGGTCCTCGCCGGCCGATGAAGTGGCGTACGGTGTGGCGGCTGACCCGGCTGGGCCGCCCTCCCGTGATCTGACAAGCTCGTACCCGAGGGCATCCGGCCCCGTCCGGGGCCCCCCGGGCCCCACCCGAGGCCGACAGGCCCGTGCCGGGCCGCTACCGGCCCGGCACGGACGAAAGACGAAAGTATCCACTAGTGAGTGAGACAACGCACGACGGCACGGTCGCCATGACCAAGCCCGTGTCGCCCGACGAGGGCCTCACGGCGGCGCGGCTCGCCGCCAAGTACGGTCTGTCCGTGAGCGGTGCCAGGCCGTCGCTCGTGGAGTACGTCCGTCAGCTCTGGGGACGACGGCACTTCATCCTCGCCTTCTCCCAGGCGAAGCTGACCGCCCAGTACAGCCAGGCCAAACTCGGCCAGCTGTGGCAGGTCGCCACCCCGCTGCTGAACGCGCTCGTCTACTACGTGATCTTCGGTCTGATCCTGAGCGCGGGCCGGGGCATGGAGAAGGACGTCTACATCCCGTTCCTGGTGACGGGCGTCTTCGTCTTCGCCTTCACGCAGTCCTCGGCGATGGCGGGCGTGCGCGCGATCTCGGGCAACCTCGGCCTGGTGCGCGCGCTGCACTTCCCGCGGGCCTCGCTGCCGATCTCGTTCTCGCTCCAGCAGCTCCAGCAGCTGCTGTACTCGATGATCGTGCTCGTCGCGGTGGTGATGGCCACCGGCAGCCGTCCCTCCCTGTCCTGGCTGCTGGTCCTCCCGGCGCTCGTCCTGCAGTTCCTCTTCAACACCGGTCTCGCGCTGATCGTGGCCCGGATGGGGGCGAAGACGCCGGACCTGGCCCAGCTGATGCCGTTCATCATGCGGACCTGGATGTACGCGTCGGGCGTCATGTTCTCCATCCCGGTCATGCTGGAGGACAAGCCGGCCTGGATCACCGACGTGCTCCAGTGGAACCCGGCCGCCGTCTACATGGATCTGATGCGCTTCGCCCTGATCGACGGATACGGCTCCGAGCACCTGCCGCCGCACGTGTGGGCGGCCGGGCTGATCTGGGGCGTGCTGTTCGCCGCGGGCGGCTTCGTGTACTTCTGGAAGGCGGAGGAGAGGTACGGCCGTGGCTGAGCAACAGGGCGAACGGGTGCCGACGGTCATCGCGGACGAGTTGCACATCGTCTACCGCGTCAACGGCGCCAAGACCGGCAAGGGCAGCGCGACCGCGGCCCTGAGCCGCATGATCAGGAGAGGCTCCGGCGACGCGGCGCGGGGCGTGCGCAAGGTGCACGCCGTGCGGGGCGTCTCCTTCACCGCCTACCGGGGCGAGGCCGTCGGCCTGATCGGTTCCAACGGATCCGGCAAGTCGACCCTGCTGCGGGCCATCGCCGGCCTGCTGCCCGCCGAGCGCGGCAAGGTCTACACCGACGGTCAGCCCTCCCTCCTCGGGGTGAACGCGGCCCTGATGAACGACCTGACCGGCGAGCGGAACGTCATCCTGGGCGGGCTCGCCATGGGCATGACCCGCGAGCAGATCAAGGAGCGCTACCAGGACATCGTCGACTTCTCGGGCATCAACGAGAAGGGCGACTTCATCACCCTGCCGATGCGGACGTACTCCTCCGGCATGGCCGCCCGCCTGAGGTTCTCCATCGCCGCCGCCAAGGACCACGACGTCCTGATGATCGACGAGGCGCTGGCCACCGGTGACCGCAAGTTCCAGACGCGCTCCGAGGAGCGCATCCGGGAGCTGCGCAAGGAGGCCGGCACCGTCTTCCTGGTCAGCCACAACAACAAGTCCATCCGCGACACCTGCAACCGCGTCCTGTGGCTGGAACGCGGCGAGCTGCGCATGGACGGCCCGACCGACGAGGTGCTCAAGGAGTACGAGAAGTTCACGGGCAGGTAGCCCGACACGCCGGGACCGCGCCGGAACTGGTCCGGCGGGGTCCCGCGTCCGCGAAGGAAGCATCAACTCCCGGCGTTCTCAGGAATCTTGAACCCGATCGATGTGTTCTCGTGATGCGAGGAGCACCCCGGCGGACCGCCGTGAGTTGTACAACGTAAGCTGTACCGGTCCCGAAACGCGGCACATGGGGCGATAATGCCCGACACCCTCGAGCGGGCCTGCCGCGCGGGCAGTGGGGCGGCGTGTCCGAAATAGTATGTATTGGGTCGGCAGTGTAGAACGGGAGATGTGACGGCAATGGCTACGGAAACTCCCCAGCTCCGCGAAGCGTGCGCCGTCGCCGCCCAGGGCAGCCCGCGATGACGGTCAGTGACACGGCGCACGCCGTCGACCCCTCGCGCGGCACCCTCGACAAGGCCGCGGGTGAGAACTTCCCCGTGGCTCCCTTCTTCCTGCCCCGCGACTGGCGCACCGACCTGATGGCCGTGTACGGCTTCGCCCGCCTCGTCGACGACATCGGCGACGGCGACCTGGCCCCCGGCGGCGCCGACGCCCGTCTCCTCGGCGTCCCCGGTGATCAGGCCGACGACCGGCTGCTGATGCTGGACGCCTTCGAGGAGGACCTGCGCAGGGTCTTCGACGGGACACCGCGCCACCCGCTGCTGCGCCGCCTGAAGCCCACCGTGCGCCGCCGCTCGCTCACCCCCGAGCCCTTCCTCGGGCTGATCGCCGCCAACCGCCAGGACCAGCTGGTCCGCCGCTACGAGACCTACGAGGACCTCCTCGCCTACTGCGAGCTGTCCGCCAACCCGGTCGGCCATCTGGTCCTCGCCGTCACCGGCACCTCGACGCCCGAGCGGATCCGCCGCTCCGACGCGATCTGCACCGCCCTCCAGATCATCGAGCACCTCCAGGACGTCGCCGAGGACCTGGGCCGGGACCGCGTCTACCTGCCCGCCGAGGACATGAAACGCTTCCACGTCCAGGAGACGGACCTCGCCGCCAGGAGCGCCGGCGCGTCGGTGCGGGCCCTGATCGCCTACGAAGCACAACGCGCCCGTGATCTCCTGGATGAAGGTGCCCCCCTGGTGGGTAGCGTCCACGGCAGGCTGCGACTGCTGCTCGCGGGGTTCGTGGCCGGGGGCCGGGCGGCCGTCCGGGCGATCGCCGCCGCTCAGTACGACGTACTTCCCGGACCGCCCAAGCCCGGCAAGGCGCAGTTGCTGCGCGAGGTGGGCGTGACCCTGCGAGGAGAGGGGTGATCGGGACCGTGGAGTCGTCAGCGCACGCGTCGGCACCGGTACTCGCCGCCTACAGCTACTGCGAGACCGTCACCGGACAGCAGGCCCGTAACTTCGCCTACGGCATCAGGCTCCTGCCGACGCCCAAGCGCCGGGCGATGTCGGCGCTGTACGCGTTCTCGCGCCGCGTCGACGACATCGGCGACGGGGCGCTGGCGGACGACGTCAAGGTCGCCAGGCTCGAGGAGACCCGGGCCGTACTCGCCCGCATCCACGAGGGCGCGGTCGACGAGGACGACACCGACCCGGTCGCCGTGGCCCTCGCCCACGCCGCGCGTGCCTTCCCGATCCCGCTCGGCGGGCTGGACGAGCTGATCGACGGCGTCCAGATGGATCTGCGCGGCGAGACCTACGAGACCTGGGACGACCTGAAGGTCTACTGCCGGTGCGTGGCGGGCGCCATCGGACGCCTCTCGCTGGGCGTGTTCGGTACGGAGCCGGGGGCGCGCGGCGCCGAGCGCGCGTCCGAGTACGCCGACACGCTCGGGCTCGCGCTCCAGCTCACCAACATCCTGCGGGACGTCCGGGAGGACGCCGAGGGCGGCCGCACCTATCTGCCCGCCGACGACCTGGCCAAGTTCGGCTGCTCGGCCGGTTTCGCGGGGCCGACGCCACCCGAGGGCTCCGACTTCGCGGGCCTCGTGCACTTCGAAGTGCGTCGGGCCCGCGCCCTTTTCGCCGAGGGCTACCGGCTGCTCCCGATGCTCGACCGGCGCAGCGGCGCCTGCGTCGCCGCCATGGCCGGCATCTACCGCCGCCTCCTGGACCGCATCGAGCGCGACCCCCAGGCCGTGCTGCGCGGACGCGTCTCGCTGCCCGGCCGCGAGAAGGCCTACGTCGCCGTGCGCGGCCTGTCCGGGCTGGACGCCCGGCACGTGACCCGGCGGGCCGTCAGGAGGCGCGCCTGATGGCCACACCCGACACGCCGGCCCCAGGCGACGCCGACGGCGGACAACGGCGCGCAACCCTCCGGTGGCGCGCGGCGTCCCTGACTGAGACGGTCGGCGGTACGCCGTTCAAGCACCACACGGACCATGGCGACCGGACAGGGAAGGGCGCACCATGACCCACGGCAACGGCACGCGTGACGGCGGGCGGCTCGCGGACGTCTCCGCCGTCCGCCCCGGCGGACACGCCGTCGTGGTCGGCGGTGGACTCGCCGGTGTCACCGCCGCGCTCGCGCTCGCCGACGCCGGGGTGCGCGTCACCCTGCTCGAAGGCCGGCCGCGCCTAGGCGGGCTCGCCTTCTCCTTCCAGCGCGGCGACCTCACCGTCGACAACGGCCAGCACGTGTACCTGCGCTGCTGCACCGCCTACCGCTGGTTCCTCGAGCGCATCGGGGGGACGGCGCTCGCTCCCGTGCAGGAACGTCTCGACGTGCCCGTCGTCGACCTGGCCCGGCCCGAGGGACGGCGGCTCGGCAGACTGCGGCGCGACGCCCTGCCCGTGCCCCTGCACCTGGGGCGCAGCCTGGCGACGTACCCGCATCTCTCGCTCGCCGACCGCGCCAGGGTCGGGCGTGCCGCGCTCGCGCTCAAGGGGCTCGACCTCACCGATCCGGCCCTGGACACGCAGGACTTCGGCAGCTGGCTGGCCGCGCACGGTCAGTCGGCGCGCGCCGTCGAGGCCCTGTGGGACCTGGTCGGGGTCGCCACCCTCAACGCGGTCGCGGGCGACGCCTCCCTCGGGCTCGCCGCGATGGTGTTCAAGACCGGTCTGCTGTCCGACCCGGGCGCGGCCGACATCGGGTGGGCCCGCGTCCCGCTGGGCGAACTGCACGACCGGCTCGCCCGCAAGGCGCTCGACTCCGCGGGCGTCCGTACCGAGGTCCGTACACGTGTCACCTCCCTCCGTGTCAACGACCACGGCGGCTGGAGCGTCCAGGTTCCCGACGAGACGCTGGAGGCGGACGCGGTCGTCCTCGCCGTACCGCAACGCGAGGCGCACGACCTGCTGCCCGCGGGCGCCCTCGACGCCCCCGGGGAACTCCTGGAGATCGGCACCGCGCCGATCCTCAACATCCACGTCGTCTACGACCGCAAGGTGCTCGCCACGCCGTTCCTCGCGGCACTGGGCACCCCGGTGCAGTGGGTGTTCGACCGTACCGACGCCTCCGGGCTGAAGGACGGCCAGTACCTGGCGCTGTCGCAGTCGACGGCGCAGGACGAGATCGACGAGCCCGTGGCCGCGCTGCGCGAGCGGTACCTGCCCGAACTGGAGCGGCTGCTGCCCCGTACCCGGGGTGCCGAGGTGAAGGACTTCTTCGTGACCAGGGAGCGCGCGGCGACCTTCGCTCCCGCCCCCGGCGTCGGCCGGCTCAGGCCCGGCGCCCGCACCAAGGCACCCGGCCTGTACCTGGCCGGAGCGTGGACCGCCACCGGGTGGCCCGCGACCATGGAGAGTGCGGTTCGCAGTGGTGTCGGGGCGGCGGGCGCCGCGCTCGGTGCCCTCGGCCGGTCCCGCGGCCTCCTCCCCGACTTCTTCGAGGAGGCGGCGTGAGAACCGATCCGCGTGGGACCGACCCCCGCACTCCCGGTACCGCAACTGGAGGAGAGACTGTGCCCACTGTGCCCCCGGCCCCGAAGGCCGATCGACGGACCACGGTGGACGTGACCGCGCTTCTGGAGCGCGGCCGGACCCTGGCCACGCCGGTCCTGAGGGCGGCCGTCGACCGCCTGGCACCTCCCATGGACACCGTCGCCGCCTACCACTTCGGCTGGATCGACGCCCAGGGCAACCCCGCGGACGGCGACGGCGGCAAGGCCGTCCGCCCCGCACTCGCGGTGCTCTCCGCCGAGGTGACCGGCGCCGCGCCCGAGACCGGCGTACCCGGCGCGGTGGCCGTGGAACTGGTGCACAACTTCTCCCTGCTGCACGACGACCTGATGGACGGCGACGAGCAGCGCCGCCACCGCGACACCGTCTGGAAGGTGCACGGCCCCGCCCAGGCCATCCTGGTCGGCGACGCCCTGTTCGCCCTCGCCAACGAGGTGCTGCTGGAACTCGGCACCGTCGAGGCCGGCCGCGCCACCCGCCGCCTGACCAAGGCCTCCCGCGCCCTGATCGACGGTCAGGCCCAGGACATCTCCTACGAGCACCGCGACCGGGTCAGCGTCGAGGAGTGTCTGGAGATGGAGGGCAACAAGACCGGCGCCCTGCTCGCCTCCGCCAGCTCCATCGGCGCGGTGCTCGGCGGCGCCGACGAGCACACCGCCGACACGCTGGAGAAGTACGGCTACCACCTCGGCCTGGCCTTCCAGGCCGTCGACGACCTCCTCGGCATCTGGGGCGACCCGGGGGCCACCGGCAAGCAGACCTGGAGCGACCTGCGCCAGCGCAAGAAGTCCCTCCCGGTCGTGGCCGCGCTCGCGGCGGGCGGCCCCGCCTCCGAACGGCTGGGCGAGATCCTCACCGCCGACGCCAAGAGCAGTGACTTCGAGAACTTCTCCGAGGAGGAGTTCGCGGCCCGCGCCGCCCTCATCGAGGAGGCGGGCGGCCGCGACTGGACCGCCGACGAGGCACGCCGGCAGCACACCATCGCCATCGAGGCCCTCGACACCGTGGACATGCCCGACCAGGTGCGGGATCGTTTCACGGCGCTCGCGGACTTCGTCGTCGTACGAAAGAGATGATCACTATCGGTCGAATAGCCCTCGCGTAGTCGCCGGCCGGTGCCCTCCACTTCCGGCTTCTCCCCCCACTCCCGGCTTCTCCCCGCTCCGACCCCCACTCTCGGCTTCGCCCGAGCGGGGGGACCTTCCATGAGCGGGGGCCCCATGAGTGGAGGGACCCCCACGTGGACGAGCACCGGCCGACGGCGGACCCACAGCAGACGCACCGCTTGCACACTGCACGAAGGGGAAGCCATGACAGCGACGACCGACGGAAGCACCGGGGCCACCCTGAAGCCCCTCGCAGCCGCGGCCAGCGAAACAACCGACATCACCATCCCCGCCGCGGCGGCCGGGGTACCAGAAGCCGCCGCACGCGCCACCCGGCGCGCCACCGACTTCCTGCTCTCCCTGCAGGACGCCCAGGGCTGGTGGAAGGGCGACCTCGAGACGAACGTCACGATGGACGCCGAGGACCTGCTCCTGCGCCAGTTCCTCGGCATCCAGGACGAGGAGACCACGCGGGCCGCCGCGCTCTTCATCCGCGGCGAGCAGCGCGAGGACGGCACCTGGGCCACCTTCTACGGCGGCCCCGGCGAACTGTCCGCGACCATCGAGGCCTACGTCGCCCTCCGCCTGGCCGGCGACGCCCCCGACGCACCGCACATGGCGAAGGCGTCGGAGTGGATCCGGTCCCGGGGCGGCATCGCCGCCTCCCGCGTCTTCACCCGGATCTGGCTCGCCCTGTTCGGCTGGTGGAAGTGGGACGACCTGCCCGAACTCCCGCCGGAACTCATCTACTTCCCCACCTGGGTACCGCTCAACATCTACGACTTCGGCTGCTGGGCCCGGCAGACCATCGTGCCGCTGACCGTCGTCTCGGCGAAGCGGCCGGTGCGCCCCGCACCCTTCCCGCTCGACGAACTGCACACCGACCCGGCCCGCCCCGGCCCGCCGCGCCCCCTGGCGCCGGCGACGAGCTGGGACGGCGTCTTCCAGCGCCTCGACAAGGCGCTGCACGCCTATCGCAAGGTCGCCCCGCGCCGGCTGCGCCGGGCCGCGATGAACACCGCCGCCCGCTGGATCATCGAACGGCAGGAGAACGACGGCTGCTGGGGCGGCATCCAGCCGCCGGCCGTGTACTCGGTCATCGCGCTGTACCTCCTCGGCTACGACCTCGAACACCCCGTCATGCGCGCGGGGCTGGAGTCCCTGGACCGCTTCGCCGTGTGGCGCGAGGACGGCGCCCGGATGATCGAGGCCTGCCAGTCCCCGGTGTGGGACACCTGCCTGGCCACCATCGCGCTGGCCGACGCCGGGGTGCCCGAGGACCACCCGCAGCTGGTGAAGGCCGCCGACTGGATGCTCGGCGAACAGATCGTGCGCCCCGGCGACTGGTCGGTGAAACGGCCCGGACTCCCGCCCGGCGGCTGGGCGTTCGAGTTCCACAACGACAACTACCCCGACATCGACGACACCGCCGAGGTGGTCCTCGCCCTGCGCCGGGTCAGGCACCACGACCCGGAGCGGGTCGAGAAGGCCATCGGCCGCGGGGTGCGCTGGAACCTCGGCATGCAGTCGAAGAACGGCGCCTGGGGCGCGTTCGACGTCGACAACACCAGCGCCTTCCCCAACCGGCTGCCGTTCTGCGACTTCGGCGAGGTCATCGACCCGCCGTCCGCGGACGTCACCGCGCACGTCGTGGAGATGCTCGCCGTCGAGGGCCTCGCCCACGACCCGCGCACCCGGCGCGGCATCGAGTGGCTGCTCGCCGCACAGGAGCCGGACGGCTCGTGGTTCGGCCGCTGGGGCGTCAACTACGTCTACGGCACCGGATCCGTCGTCCCCGCCCTGACCGCCGCCGGACTCCCCGCCTCGCACCCGGCCATCCGCCGCGCGGTGACCTGGCTGGAGTCCGTCCAGAACGGCGACGGCGGCTGGGGCGAGGACCTGCGCTCCTACCGCTACGTCAGGGAGTGGAGCGGCCGGGGCGCCTCGACCGCCTCGCAGACCGCCTGGGCGCTGATGGCGCTGCTGGCGGCGGGGGAGCGGGAGTCCAGGGCCGTCGAGCGCGGCGTCGAGTGGCTGGCCGCCACCCAGCGGGAGGACGGCTCCTGGGACGAGCCGTACTTCACCGGCACCGGCTTCCCCTGGGACTTCTCCATCAACTACCACCTCTACCGGCAGGTCTTCCCGCTCACCGCGCTCGGCCGGTACGTCCACGGAGAGCCTTTCGCCGAGAAGTCGCGTGCGGCACGGACCACCGCCGGGCAGACTTCGACCGAGACATCCACGGCCGAGGCGAAAGGCAGCTGATGAACCGGCAGTCCGGCCCGTCCCCGCTGCTGATCGCCTGCGCGCTCGGCATCGAGCACCTCGCCCTGCGCACCGGCGACCGCGGCGGTGCGGGCGGGCCGGTCACCGTCCTGCGCACCGGTATGGGCCCGAAGGCGGCCGAGCGCTCGGTCGCCCGGGTCCTGGCCGACCCGGCGCTCGGTGACGCCGTGGTGCTGGCCACGGGCTTCTGCGCGGGACTGGCTCCCGGTATGCACCCCGGCGACCTGGTCGTCGCCGAGGAGACCCGGGACCCGCGGGGCACCGTCGCGTGCGTGGGGACCGACCGGCTCGTCAAGGAACTCGCGCGGGCCGCCCCCGGACGCACCCTGCACACCGGACCGCTGACCGGTTCGGACCACGTCGTCCGCGGCGCCGAGCGCGCCGACCTGCTCGCGACCGGCGCGATCGCCGTCGACATGGAGTCCGCGGCCACGCTCCTGAGCGCCGTCCGGGTGGGCGCGCGCCCGGTTGCGGCCGTCCGGGTGGTGGTGGACGCTCCAGAACACGAACTCGTCCGGATCGGCACAGTGCGCGGTGGAATATCGGCTTTCCGCGTTCTTCGATCCGTTCTTCCCGCATTTTTCGAATGGCACCGTTCTTTGCTGCTCCCCCGGAGGTGAGCCCAGATGGCCATGCCGCTGCGTCAGTCCATCAAGGTCGCTACATACCTGGCCGAACAAAAGATCCGCCGACGGGACAAGTTTCCGCTCATCGTGGAGTTGGAGCCCCTCTTCGCCTGCAACCTGAAATGCGAGGGATGCGGCAAGATCCAGCATCCGGCCGGGGTGCTCAAGCAGCGCATGCCGGTCGCGCAGGCCGTGGGAGCGGTACTCGAATCGGGTGCCCCGATGGTCTCCATCGCCGGCGGGGAACCGTTGATGCACCCGCAGATCGACGAGATCGTGCGCCAGCTGGTGGCCAAGCGGAAGTACGTCTTCCTCTGCACCAACGCCCTGCTCATGCGCAAGAAGATGGACAAGTTCACCCCTTCCCCGTTTTTCGCCTTCGCGGTGCACATCGACGGGCTCCGCGAGCGGCACGACGAGTCCGTGGCGAAGGAGGGCGTGTTCGACGAGGCCGTGGAGGCCATCAAGGAGGCCAAGCGGCGCGGCTTCCGGGTCACCACCAACTCGACCTTCTTCAACACCGACACCCCGCAGACCATCGTCGAGGTCCTCAACTTCCTCAACGACGACCTCAAGGTCGACGAGATGATGATCTCGCCCGCCTACGCCTACGAGAAGGCGCCCGACCAGGAGCACTTCCTGGGCGTGGAGCAGACCCGCGAGCTGTTCAGGAAGGCCTTCTCGGGCGGCAACCGGTCCCGCTGGCGGCTCAACCACTCCCCGCTGTTCCTGGACTTCCTGGAGGGCAAGGTCGACTTCCCGTGCACCGCGTGGGCGATCCCGAACTACTCCCTCTTCGGCTGGCAGCGCCCCTGCTACCTGATGAGCGACGGGTACGTGCCCACCTACCGGGAGCTGATCGAGGAGACCGACTGGGACAAGTACGGCCGGGGCAAGGACCCGCGCTGCGCCAACTGCATGGCGCACTGCGGCTACGAACCGACCGCCGTCCTGGCCACCATGGGCTCCCTCAAGGAGTCCCTGCGCGCCATGCGGGAGACGGTGTCCGGGAACCGGGAGTGACGGCATGACCGCCGTCTCCCTGGGCGTCCCCGAGGTACCGGTCCGGCCGATCGCCGAGCGGCGCGTGCCGCGGCGGATCCAGGTCGGGCCGGTGGCGGTCGGGGGTGGGGCCCCGGGTCGGTGCAGTCGATGACGACGACCCGTATCTCGGGCGTCGGCGCGACGCTCCGGCAGAGCGGAGCCGACGGCCTCCGGCTGCCAGATCGTGCGTCCCGCTGCGCGTCGCCGTCATGGGGTGCGTGGTCAACGGGCCCGGTGAGGCCCGCGAGGCGGACCTCGGCGTCGCCTCCGACAACGGCAAGGGCCAGATCTTCGTGAAGGGCCAGGTCGTCAGGACCGTCCCCGAGTCGAAGAGTGTGGAGACGCTGATCGAAGAGGCGGCGCGGATCGCCGAGCAGATGGAGAAGGACGGCGCGTCGGGGGAGCCGGCCGTCACCGTGAGCTGAACAGCACGGACCGAAGGGGGCCCGAGCGTGACGATTCTGGAGAGCATCCGGGGACCACGCGACCTGAAGGCGCTGTCCGAGGCGGAACTCGGCGAACTGTCCGAAGAGATACGTGACTTCCTGGTGCACGCGGTCGCCCGCACCGGCGGGCACCTCGGGCCCAATCTGGGGGTGGTGGAACTCACCGTCGCCCTGCACCGGGTCTTCGAGTCACCGGCCGACCGCATCCTGTGGGACACCGGCCACCAGAGCTACGTGCACAAACTGCTGACCGGCCGTCAGGACTTCTCCAAACTGCGCGGGAAGGGCGGCCTCTCCGGCTATCCGTCGCGTGAGGAGTCCGAGCACGACGTCATCGAGAACAGCCACGCCTCCACCGTCCTCGGCTGGGCCGACGGCCTCGCCAAGGCCCGCCAGGTGCAGGGGGAGCGCGGCCACGTCGTCGCCGTCATCGGTGACGGCGCGCTCACCGGAGGCATGGCCTGGGAGGCCCTGAACAACATCGCGGCCGCCAGGGACCGGCCGCTGATCATCGTCGTCAACGACAACGAACGCTCGTACGCGCCCACCATCGGGGGCCTCGCCAACCACCTCGCGACGCTCCGTACGACCGACGGCTACGAGCGGATGCTGGCCTGGGGCAAGGACGTGCTGCAGCGCACACCCGTGGTCGGCAACACCGTCTACGAGGCCCTGCACGGCGCGAAGAAGGGCTTCAAGGACGCCTTCGCCCCGCAGGGCCTGTTCGAGGACCTGGGGCTGAAGTACCTCGGCCCGATCGACGGGCACGACATCGGGGCCGTCGAGTCGGCGCTGCGGCGCGCGAAGCGCTTCCACGGGCCGGTGCTGGTGCACTGCCTCACCCAGAAGGGCCGCGGCTACGAACCCGCCCTGCGCGACGAGGCCGACCACTTCCACACCGTCGGCGTGATGGACCCGTTGACCTGCGCACCGCTCGGCCCCGCCAACGGGCCGTCCTGGACCTCCGTGTTCGGCGAGGAGATCGTCCGGATCGGCGAGGAACGCGACGACGTCGTCGCGATCACCGCGGCCATGCTGCACCCGGTCGGCCTCGGCCGTTTCGCCGAACGGTTCCCCGACCGGGTCTGGGACGTCGGCATCGCCGAGCAGCACGCCGCCGTGTCCGCCGCCGGCCTAGCCACGGGCGGACTGCACCCGGTCGTCGCCGTCTACGCCACCTTCCTCAACCGCGCCTTCGACCAGCTCCTGATGGACGTGGCGCTGCACCGCTGCGGCGTCACCTTCGTCCTGGACCGGGCCGGCGTGACCGGCGTCGACGGGCCCTCGCACAACGGCATGTGGGACATGTCCGTGCTGCAGGTCGTCCCGGGCCTGCGCATCGCCGCGCCGCGCGACGCCGATCAGCTGCGTGCCCAGTTGCGCGAGGCGGTCGCCGTCGACGACGCGCCGACCCTGCTCCGCTTCCCGAAGGAGTCCGTCGGACCGGCCGTGCCGGCCGTCGACCGGGTCGGCGCCCTGGACGTCCTGCACGCCGCCGACCGGCCCGAGGTGCTGCTCGTGGCGGTCGGCGTGATGGCGCCCGTCTGCCTCGGCGCCGCCGAGCTTCTCGAGGCCCGCGGCATCGGGTGCACCGTCGTCGACCCGCGCTGGGTCAAACCCGTCGACCCCGCACTCGCGCCGCTGGCCGCCCGGCACCGTCTGGTGGCCGTCGTCGAGGACAACAGCCGTGCGGCCGGGGTCGGTTCCGCGGTGGCGCTGGCGCTGGGCGACGCCGAGGTCGACGTACCCGTACGGCGGTTCGGCATTCCCGAGCAGTTCCTCGCGCACGCCAAGCGCGCCGAGGTGCTCGCCGACATCGGTCTCACCCCGGTCGAGATCGCCGGCCGGATCAGCGCGAGCCTGGCCGTCGGGGAACGGGCGGGAGAGCGGGCGGGAGAACCGGCCGGAGAACAGCCCGGGGACGAACGGATCGTCATGCCAGCGCAAGGAGAGTACTGAATGACCAAGGAGTTCGACCTCGCCGCGCTCTTGGCCGAGCGCGGAGCCGAGCGGTACGAGCTGCACGCGAAGCACCTCAACCACCAGCTCCCGCGCATGCTGCGCACCATCGGCTTCGACAAGGTCTACGAGCGGGCCGAGGGCGCGCACTTCTGGGACGCGGACGGCAACGACTACCTGGACATGCTCGCCGGGTTCGCGGTGATGGGCCTGGGACGCCACCATCCCGTCGTCCGCAAGGCGCTGCACGACGTCCTCGACGCCTCGCTGGCCGACCTGACCCGCTTCGACTGCCCGCCGCTGCCCGGGCTGCTGGCGGAGAAGCTGCTCTCCTACAGCCCGCACCTGGACCGGGTCTTCTTCGGGAACAGCGGTACGGAGGCGGTCGAGACCGCGCTGAAGTTCGCCCGGTACGCGACCGGCAGGCCGAGGATCCTGTACTGCACGCACGCCTTCCACGGGCTGACCACCGGGTCGCTGTCCGTCAACGGCGAGGACGGGTTCCGCGACGGCTTCACCCCCTTGCTGCCCGACACCGCCGTCCCTCTCGGTGACCTGGACGCCCTGGCCCGGGAGCTGAAGAAGGGCGACGTGGCCGCGCTGATCGTGGAGCCGATCCAGGGCAAGGGCGTCCACGAGGCCCCGCTCGGATATCTGCGCGCCGCCCAGGAGCTGCTGCACCGGCACAAGGCACTGCTCATCGCCGACGAGGTGCAGACGGGGCTGGGCCGGACCGGGACCTTCTACGCCTTCCAGCACGAGGACGGGGTCGAGCCCGACCTGGTCTGTGTGGCCAAGGCGCTGTCCGGCGGATATGTGCCGGTGGGGGCCACCCTGGGCAAGGACTGGATCTTCCAGAAGGTGTTCTCCTCGATGGACCGGGTCCAGGTCCACTCCGCGAGTTTCGGGTCCAACGCCCAGGCCATGGCGGCCGGACTCGCGGTGCTGTCGGTGATGGAGAACGAGGAGATCGTGGCGAACGCCGAGGCGGTGGGAGGGCGGCTGAAGTCCCGGCTGGGTGAGCTGGTGGACCGCTACGAGCTACTGGCCGACGTCCGAGGCCGGGGGCTGATGATCGGGATCGAGTTCGGCCGGCCCAGGTCCCTGAAGCTGCGCAGCCGCTGGACGATGCTGCAGGCCGCGCGCAAGGGGCTGTTCGCGCAGATGGTCGTGGTGCCGCTGCTGCAACGGCACCGGATCCTGACCCAGGTGTCCGGCGACCACCTGGAGGTGATCAAGCTCATCCCGCCGCTGATCATCGACGCCCAGGACGCGGACCGGTTCGTCGACGCCTTCACCGAGGTGATGGACGACGCGCACAACGGCGGTGGCCTGATGTGGGACTTCGGCAAGACCCTGGTCAGGCAGGCGGTGGCCAACCGCTGACGCCGCCGACCGCCGGCGGTTCCGCTTCCGGCGTTTGCCTGTGAGGCAAGAAAATTGCCTCCTGGGTAATTCTCGGGCTGAATGGAGGCATGACCTCGCACGAGACGGAGCCGCCGTCGCCGGACGTGGCGGACGTGGCGGACGGAGCGGCGGCCGCGGTGTCCGTCGTCGCGCCGCAGCTGCGCGCCCTGCGCCGCAGGGCCGCCCTCACCCTGGAGGTGGCGGCCCGCTCGGCCGGGCTGTCGCCCGCCCACCTCTCGCGGCTGGAGACCGGGCAGCGCCAGCCCTCGCTGCCGATGCTGCTCTCCCTCGCCCGTGTCTACGGTACGACCGTCTCGGAGCTGCTCGGCGAGACGGCCGCCGACCGGGACGCCGTCGTGCGCGCCGACGCCATGGAGCCGACGGAGGCGGGCGGCTGGACGTACTGGCAGGCGGGAGGGGCCGGCCGCGGGATGCAGGCCCTGCGCGTCCATGTGCCGCACGGCTCCCAGGGCGACATCGTGCGGGTGCACCCCGGTGAGGAGTGGCTGTATGTCCTCAGGGGCCGGCTGCGGCTGCGCCTCGGGGACACGGTGCACCGGCTCGGGCAGGGGGACAGCGCGCACTTCGACTCGCTGACCCCGCACCGGATCGCCGCACGGGACCCCGACGGGGTCGAGCTGCTCTTCGTCCACACCCTGTTGCAGAGCCCCACGGCCGCGCTGTGCCTCGGCCCGACCCCCGGAGAGATGCCATGAGCGCCATTCAGGACAAGTTTCCGCGTGCCCTGTGGGTACGACTCTTCATCTACATCGCCCTCGGGCACGTCTTCGGTGCCTTCCTGTACCTGCTGTTCGAGGTGGGGGCCAAGTAGCCGGCGACCGACCGGGCGCGTGGCTCAGTCCAGCATCCGCTCGCGCAGCCGCTCCCGGGTCTCCGGAGTGACCCGCAGGCCCTTCTCCAGGTAGGCGTCGACCCCGCCCCAGGTCTCCTCCACGGTCTCGAAGGCCGCCGTCAGATACTCGGCGCGCGCGTCGAACAGCGGGTTGAGCAGCTCCATGACCTCGGGGGAGTACGCCGAGGCGGCGGAGCTGCTGCGGTGCACCTTGTAGCGGCGGTGGGCGGCGTTCGACTTCAGGTAGTCCTCGACGACGGCCTCGCGTTCGACGCCGAGGGCGAGCAGGGTGATCGCGATCGACAGGCCCGCGCGGTCCTTGCCGGCCGCGCAGTGCATCAGGGCGGGGACGCTGTCCTCGGCGAGTGCGTGCAGCACCCGGGAGTGCTCCGCCGTGCGCTCCTTGATGATCGTGCGGTAGGAGCCGATCATCCGCTGGGCGCCCTTGTCGTCCGCCAGGATCTCGCGCAGCTGGTCGAGGTCGCCGTCGCGGACCATCTTCCAGAACTCGGCGCCGTCGGCCGGATCGCTCAGCGGCAGGTTCACGTTGCGCACGCCCGGAAGCTCGACGTCCGGACCCTCGAGCTTCTGGTCGGCCGCGTTGCGGAAGTCGAAGACGGTGTGCAGGCCCAGTGAGGCCAGGAACGCCGTGTCCTCCCCGGTGGCGTGCGCCAGGTGACCGCTGCGGAACAGCACCCCCTGCCGCACCCGCCGCCCGTCCACGGTGGGCAGTCCGCCCAGATCGCGGAAGTTGCGCACACCGGCCAGCTCGGGCTCGGTCGACGGGACCTGCTGCGTCACGGGGGCTCCTCCCACTCCGCCCCGCCGGCGCTGCTCGACGACGGGCGCCACTCGACGATACGGCATCTCTTGCCTGGGGCAATGAGTTGTCCACAGGGCATTGCGGGAGGACCGCACCAGTGGCAACGATGTTGGTATCTGAGCGAACCTGTTCGCATCCGTTTCTTCCTTGTGGGGGCCTGATGCCGGAGATCTCCGAAGACGGCCGCACCTGGCTCCGCACCGGACCGGGCAGCGCCTACGCCCTTCACCTCACCGGACGCGACGAGCTCGTGCATCTCCACTGGGGCCCGCGCATCGCGCTCCCGGCGCCTCGGGGTGCTCGCCCGCACGGACCAGGTGTGGACGTCTGACAACACCGACCCGCTCGACCGACTCGCCGTCCAGGAGGGCTCAGTCGGATCCACCCGGCGCGGGTCACGGCCGCCTGGGTCACCGACAGCCCCCAACGCCATGCGCAACGGCCGGGTCGGCTCCCTGCGCTTCCGGTTCGTCAGCGCGATGGCCGGGGTCGGCATCGGCGGCGACCTCACGAAGTGGACCGAGGCGGAGCCGGCCGAGGCCCGGGACCGGTGGCTCTCCACGAGGGGATCCGGCCCCTCGTGCGGCGCGGCGACCTCTACCGGCTGCGGCCTCCGCGGGGCGGGCTCAGTGCCGTGCAGTACGTGTTCGGCGACGGGACCGCCGTCCTCGCCCGGCTGCAGGCCCAGCACCACGGCGAGCCCGTACCCGCGCCGAGGTGGCGCGGGCTCGACCCGGAAGCACCGTACGCATGCCGTGAAACGGGTGAAGTGCATCGAGGGGCGGTCCCGCTGCACCACGGTGTGTGCCTCGCTCTGCGTGGGGACCTCGACGCCACGGTCATCCGGCTGCGCCGCATCTGAGCCTTCTGACTCTTTTGGCTCTTCTGTCCGAAATTGACGCCTTCCTTCCAACTCGCTCTGGAATAAAAGAGGCTGGGGCGGTCTCGGGTGAGCAGCGTCATATCCGTGACGGTGCGTTGTTCGTCATGCTCACGTAATTCTGGCGGTTTTCAAGGCCGTTTACGTGAAGGGCCGCATGTGAAATCGACGGAGTGTGACCGGCGATTCCCGCAATGGATCACATGAAAGTCCCGCCCCAGGAAAGTCACGCTTGTCCCTGGGAGTCCTGGTCCCTTACGTTCACCACCGATCCGGACGGACGCCTAATCCTGCCGCCGACCGGAGCCCCACTCATCCATCACCCGTACCCGGCAGGAGCGGGGGACCCACAGGTACCACTGCCTGTTCCGGTTCCCGGAACGGCTCGGGGTAAAGCCGCGCTTCGGCGCGGCCGGGCATCTCCAGCCCGCACCCGACAGCTCACCTCGCAGGCGCCGGAGAGGAATCCGCCATGCCCGCGAAGGGTAAGCACCGCCGTACCAGGGCCATGCGCCTCACCCGAACCCTCGCCGTCGCCGGAACCGGTGGCGCCGCGCTCGCCCTCCCGCTGATGGGTGCCGCCGGTGCCCAGGCCGCTCCCGCGCAGTCCGTCTCCGAGCAGGCCGCGCAGTCCCTCCCGACGACGGCCGAGCAGGCCGCCGGGAACAGCGCCGGGAAGAACTCGGGCGCGACGACGTACACCGTGCGGAGCGGTGACTACCTGTCGAAGATCGCTGACGAGCAGCACGTCGACGGCGGCTGGAAGAAGCTCTACTCGGACAACCGCCAGGTCATCGGCTCCGACCCGGCGTTGATCCACCCGGGCCTCGAGCTGTCGATCGGCCAGAAGGCCGCGGACGAGTCCGCCGAGAAGCCCGCGGCGCCGAAGAGCACCGCGCCGAAGAGCGCCGCGTCGGACAGCACCGAGCCGGAGAAGTCGTCGAACGGTTACACCTCCCCCGTCGCCGGCGGCAGCGTCGGTACGCCGTACCACCAGTCGGGCAGCATGTGGTCCAGCGGCTACCACACCGGCACGGACTTCGTCGTCCCGACCGGCACCTCGCTCAAGGCCGTCGGCGCGGGCACGGTCGTCTCCGCCGGCTGGGGCGGCGCGTACGGCAACCAGGTCGTCATCAAGCTCGCCGACGGCCACTACGCCCAGTACGCCCACCTGTCCTCGCTCTCCGTCTCCGCCGGCCAGTCGGTGACGGCGGGCCAGCAGGTCGGCCTCTCGGGCGCCACCGGCAACGTGACCGGCCCGCACCTGCACTTCGAGATCCGCACCACGCCGGACTACGGCTCGGACGTGGACCCGCTGTCCTACTTGCGCTCGCACGGCGTCTCGGTCTGACGCCGGTTTCGGCGCGGCCTCCGCGCCACCGAAGGCCGGACCCCGATCCCCGGGTCCGGCCTTCGGCCTACGGTCCGTCTTCGGCCTGTCGTCGGTCTTCCGCGTATTCCGGAATTGACGAACACTTTAGGCGTGGTTTTTCTCACCGCCCGTCAACCCCTTCCTACGGTCGCGTAGGTCACATTCCACGGTGAATCATGGGCCGATGTGGCAGACGATTCGAAGAGTGACAGCAGAGCAGTGATCGGGTCGTACGTGGCGGTGGGGGACAGCTTCACCGAGGGCGTCGGCGACCCCGGCCCCGACGGGGCGTTCGTCGGCTGGGCCGACCGGTTCGCCGTCCTGCTCGCGGACCGGCGCCCCGAGGGCGACTTCACGTACACGAACCTCGCCGTGCGCGGCAGGCTGCTCGACCAGATCGTGGCGGAGCAGGTCCCGCGGGCCGTCGAACTCGCACCGGACCTGGTCTCGTTCTGTGCGGGCGGCAACGACATCATCCGGCCCGGCACCGACCCCGACGAGGTGGCCGAGCGGTTCGAACGGGCGGTGTCCGCGCTGACCGCCGCGGCCGGCACCGTCCTGGTGACGACCGGGTTCGACACCCGCAAGGTGCCCGTCCTCAAGCATCTGCGCGGCAAGATCGCCACGTACAACGGACACGTGCGCGCCGTCGCCGACCGCTACGGCTGCCCGGTGCTCGACCTCTGGTCGCTCCGGAGCGTCCAGGACCGCAGGGCGTGGGACGCGGACCGGCTGCACCTCTCGGCGGAGGGCCACACACGTGTGGCGCTGCGCGCGGGCCAGGTCCTCGGCCTCAGCATCCCGGCCGACCCGGACCAGCCCTGGCCGCCGCTGCCGCCCCGCGGCACCCTCGACGTCCGGCGGGACGACGTGCACTGGGCACGCGAGTACCTGGTGCCGTGGATCGGACGCCGGCTGCGCGGAGAGTCCTCGGGAGACCACGTGACCGCCAAGGGGACGCTGTCGCCGGACGACATCAAGTCGCGCATCGACGCGGTGGCCTGAAGGCGGGACGGGGACGGGGGACAGGGAGGCAGACGGGGACGGGGCGCAGCAGCGGAGATCCCGGGGCCGGGCGGCTCATCGCGGCGATGCCGTCAACGCCTCCCGTGCCAGGCCCAGTTCCCGGGCGAGCGCCTCGTCCGTCCACTCCTGTGCCTGGGCCCGTGTCACCGCGCCCGCGTACGACGTCAGCTGCACGGCCAACCCGTCGAGCAGGGCCGTCAGTCGCAGGGCGGCGCCGTCGGGGTCCGGGCACGGGAACTCCCCGGCGGCCACGCCCTCCGCGATGACCTCGGCGATCGCCGCCTTCCACTGCCGGTCGAGCTCCCGCGCGACCTCACGCAGGTCGGGCTCGCGCAGGGCCACGGCCCAGCTCTCGATCCACAGCCGCCAGCCCTTGGCCTGCCCGGTGGGGGCGTACCACCGCACGGCCGTCCGCAGGCGGCGCAGCGCCGACGTACGGCGGCCCAGCAGCTTGCGCAGATGGGCGAGATCGTCCTCGGCGGCGTGCGCGAAGGCGGCGGCGACCAGCTTCTCCTTCGTCGAGAAGTGATAGAGCACCAGTGCGTTGCTGACACCGAGCGCGGCGGCCACGTCGGCGATCCGCAACGCCGCCACGCCCCGCGCCGATATCTGCTCGATGGCCGCGCACAGCAGCTCCTCGCGCCGCTCCGTCACACTCAACCGGACTCTCGCCACGCCCGTCAGCCTATACAGGCGCCCGGACGTGCGGCGACGCCCGCCTCCGGCCCCTGGATTCAGTCCGTCGCGGCGGCGGCACCGGCCCCGCGGCCCGTGTCGGACAGGTCGCAGGAGTCCTTGAAGCCCTGGCTGGTGAGGTCGGGCGCCTTGCCGGGGTCGAGGACCTTGCCGTAGGTGCGCCTGGAGTACCACTCCATGACGCGGAGGAGGAGCGTCCGGGGCGGGGTGAGGGATACGCGGGCCATGGGGGCCACCCTCCTGTCCGTCGGTCGTGCCGTGCCGTTCCGGGCGCTTTGGCGGGGCGCCCTCACCGGTACGACGGGTGGAGGGAACCCGAATGTGACACCGGTCGTTCGAGGTGACGTCGGACAGGACGACAATGAGATCCTGACCCACTCCACCAGGAGGTACCGTGGCCGCCCCCCGTTCCCCTCACACCGGGCTCCGCGTGCCGCGGCCCGCGGCCTTCGGCGCCGACCCGGGCGGTGAGCGCATGGCGCGTATCCGCCGTTCGCCGCACTTCCGCGACGGGGTGTTCCAGAACCCCGGAGGCACCGCCCGCACCCGGCCCTCCGGATCGGCCCGCGAGTTCGCCAAGATCTATTTCGACCGGGAGTCGCGGCTGCGCCGTTCCCCGGGGGGACCGGTCCCGGTACACGCCACCACGCTCGCCGACATGGCCCGGCCGCCTGCCACCGGACTGCGGCTGACCTGGATGGGGCACTCCAGCGTGCTCGCCGAGATAGACGGGCAGCGGGTGCTCTTCGACCCGGTGTGGGGCGAGCGCTGCTCCCCGTTCCCGTTCGCCGGGCCCAAGCGGCTGCACCCGGTCCCGGTGCCGCTCGCCGCCCTGGGCGAGGTGGACGTGGTCGTCATCTCCCACGACCACTACGACCACCTGGACATGCCCACGATCAAGGCGCTGGCCGGCACGGACACCCTGTTCGCGGTGCCGCTCGGTGTCGGCGCCCACCTCGAACACTGGGGCGTGTCCGCCGACCGGCTGCGCGAACTGGACTGGCACGAGTCGACGCGCGTCGGCGGCCTCACCCTGACCGCCACCCCGGCGCGGCACTTCTGCGGGCGCGGCCTGCGCAACACCCAGCACACCCTCTGGGCGTCCTGGGTCGTCGCCGGCGAGGAGCACCGCGTCTACCACAGCGGCGACACGGGCTACTTCGACGGCTTCCTGGACATCGGCGCCGCCCACGGCCCGTTCGACGCGACGATGATCCAGCTCGGGGCGTACGCCGAGTTCTGGCCGGACATCCACATGACACCTGCTCAGGGGGTCCAAGCCCATCTCGACCTCCAAGGAGGCCGGCCGGGCGGGGTCCTGCTCCCGATCCACTGGGGCACCTTCAACCTGGCACCCCACCCGTGGGCGGAGCCGGGGGAGTGGACGAAGGACGCGGCCGAGGAGGCCGGCCAGGCGGTGGCGTTCCCGCGGCCGGGCGAGCCGTTCGAGCCTGCGGGGAAGCTGCCGGTGGAGGCGTGGTGGCGGGCGGTGTCGGGTCCGGTCGCGCACCCCTGGCGGCGTCCCCAGGGTACTGAAGGTGTGGCCGAGACGAGCAGGAAGGATCTCGACCTCGCGGGTGAGCGGTGACGTCGGTCGGGCACAAGGTGGGGGAGACGGTGCGGACGGCGGAGCGTCTCCAGGCTGAAGAGCAGGATGGATCGTTTGCTGCGAGCCTTGGACGGAGCGCCCAGCGTGGAGCGTGAAGCCATTGCTCAGCGATTCTCACCCTTGCCGTCCCTCACCCTCGGCGAGGCCACCCCCCGCCCTGTCCGGCGGCGAGGCCCAGCGACTGAAGCTCGCCACCGAACTGGGCCGCGACCAGCGCGACGCCCTGTTCGTCCTGGACGAACCCGGCGTCGGCCTGCATCCGCTCGACGTCCGCGTCCTGCTCGGCGTACTGCAACGCCTGGTCGACAACGGGGCCACCGTCGTCTTCATCGAGCACGACCTCGACGTGATCGCCAACGCCGGTCACGTGATCGACCTCGGCCCCGGCGGCGGTGTGCACGGCGGACGCGTCACCGCCGCCGGCACCCCCGAACAGATCGCCGACAGCCCCGACGGAGTCACCGGCCGCTACCTGGGCGAGGTACTCGCACACGCTGGCCGACCCGGCCCGCGGTGACGGCCCGCTGCGACCCCGAGGGCCGATGGGTGTCGCCCGCTCCAGCCGTCGTCGCGGTGAAGTCGACCGTTCCGGCAAGTACGCACCCCGCCACCGCGACTCACCCGCCATCGCCATCGCCAGCACCGTCGCCCGTGCACGGGCAGGTGGCCGAGTCGGTGCCGAGATGTGCAAGGTCCCGAGTGCCCTCCAACAGGGCTGGAAACCGGGGCGCGCCGGGTTTCCCTGCTGTGTGATGATCCTTCCGGTGTGCCGGGGCTCCTGGCACATCAGTCACCTTTCCACACACTTGGGGGGTAGCAATGAGCCTGTCATCTGCCGGACGCCCGGTACGTCTCAGATCCGGCGCCGCCGTGGTGATGGCGGCCGGCCTGCTGGCGGCCGGCCTCGCCTCGCCCGCGTTCGCCGCCGACGACCCGCCGCAGAGCGACCAGCTGTGGATCAACACGCCGTACGAGCAGATGCTGCCGATCGGTACCGACGGCGGTCAGCCGCAGTCCCGCACCCTCGGCGTCGGCATCTACCACGACAACGACAACTTCACGGTGACCGACGGCAGGCTCACCGTCGACGTCTCCGGCCTCGCCGGGGTCGCCGAGGTGACCTGGTCCGACAACTGCACGCCGAGCGGCGCCGGCGCGGTGTGTGACATCCCCGTGGTCCCCACGATCGGGGGCGACTATGAGGACCAGGTGTTCCTGACGGTGCGCGCGGCCGCCGGTGCCGAAGTCGGCGCGCAGGGCAGGATCACCTACGAGGCGACGGCCACCGGCGGCCCCGACGGGACGCTCACCGCGCCGCACGAGAGCTTCGACACCACGCTCACCGTCGGCGCAGGGCCCGACCTCGCCATCGACCCCGTCGCCGGCATCGAGGAGGGTCTGCCCGGCGACGAGCGGACGATCCCGTTCAAGGTCACCAACAAAGGCAACGAGAGCGCGAACGGGTTCACCGTCGAGCTGTACGCCTCGTACGGCCTGACGGATCTGACCCGGTACGACGCCTGCACTTACACCACGACGGACGGCAACGACTACGCACCGTCGAACAAGGCGGTCTGCACGTTCGATCAGGTGCTGGCGCCGGGCGACACCTTCGAGCTGCCCGAGCCGCTGACGGTGCGACTCGCTCCGCACGCACTGAACGAGCGGCTGGACATCGACGTCGAGCCGGGCGACGGCGCCCAGGACATCGACCCCGACAACGACTACGAGGTCGTCCAGATCGGTGCGGAGAACACCGCGGACTTCTCGGTGACCGGTGACACCGTCTCAGGCGCGGCGGGCGAGACAGCCACGGCCGAGCTCACGTTCAAGAACAACGGTCCGGCCTGGCTCGGCAACCTCGGTTCCGGCGACCCGGTCGCCGAGGTCCGGCTGGTCGTTCCCGCAGGCACCACGGTCACCGGCGTGCCGTCCGGCTGCTACCCGCGCACCCTCGACGGCGGCTACCACCCGAAGCAGACGGGGGCCCCGCGCTACGACTGCAGCCTGCGGTACTGGGTGCTGGAGGACACCCGGCGCACGTTCGCGTTCTCCGTGCGCGTCGACACCGTGGTGCCCGGCGCGACCGGTGCCGTGAGCATCCACCCCGCGTACGGTGAGTTCGGCGAGTACCCCTTCGGCTTCGACCCGGATCTCACGAACAACACGGCGGTCCTGGCCGTCAACTGACCGCCCGGAGGGTTCGGAGCAGCCGCCCGAGAGGCTGCTCCGAACCCGCGCTCCACAGGGCGGCAGGTGCCCCTCGGCACGCGGCTGGACATCGACCCGCCGGTGTACGAGTCGTGGCGCGATGAGGAGCGCCGTCCGTCGGCGAACGCGGCGGAGGGCGGGTGAACCGAGCAGGACGGCTCTGCCGCGTTACTGACGGGGAAGCTGCCCTCGGACCTCTGGTGCCGGGCTGTGACTCATCCGGTCGCTCGCCCTTGGCGTCGGCCCCGGCCGCGGCCGTCTCCCACCGAGGCCCGCACGGACGTCCTCGACCTTGCGGGTGATCGGTGACAGCGGGGCGAGGACGACCTCGGAGTCAGTGCCAGGGCGCCGAGGAGTCGTTCAGCCTGCCTGAGCAGACGCCCCTATGGTCACCGACGGTGACAGTTTCTGATTGGTTCCGACCGGTATTCCGTCCTTTCGGAGCGGGCGCTTCACCGGCTTATCGGCCTGTCGTACGAGGCCTCATACCAGAGCGGGACGTTGTCCGAGGGACTTTGCCAACTGCCCACCACACATGATGCGCAGGCGACTACTGTCAGTGTCCGTCGGGCGACGCAGGGCTGGATCACCCGGTCCTCTCGGCCGACACCGCGATGACGCGTGCCCACGTGGCGTCGCGTGTCCGCGTGGCGTCCGGCACCACGCGCGAGCACCCAGGCCCGACGGACCAGTACGAGGACACCGATGTCTCACCTCCGCGCCCCGGCCGCGCGAGCAGATCGCCGTGAGGGCGGGCGGCACGGCCGGCCGGCCTCCAAGACCGCCCCCGCGCTGCCCGAGACCCACATACGGCCCCAGCTCCTGCGTCTCGCCGTGCTGCCGCCCGTCGCGGTCGCCCTCAGCGCCTGCGCGGCCGTCCTGTTCACCATCCGGTCCACCGGCGTCCGGCCCGGCCTCGGCCTGTGGGGCGTGCTCGCCGGGGCGGTCTCGGTGGCCCTCGCGGCCGTCGTCATCGCCGCCGTCGCCGCCGACCGCGCCGCGCGGTCGGTGTACGAACGCGTCGGAGCCCTGCGCCGCAGCACCGCGCGTGGCGAGGGCGATCTGCAGGCCGTGGTCGAGGCGCTGCGCCGCGGCGAGACCCCGCCCCAGCGCAAGCCCCGCGGCGGACCGCCGCAGGACGCCGACGACTTCGAACTGCTGGCCGCCGACCTGTCCCGCGCCCACGACGGGGCCGTCACCGCCGTGGTCCGGGCCGCCCAGCTCTCCAGCCAGGCGGGCAGCGAACAGAAGCTGGAGGTCTTCGTCAACCTCGCGCGGCGCCTCCAGTCGCTGGTGCACCGGGAGATCTCCATCCTGGACGAGATGGAGAACGAGATCGAGGACCCCGATCTCCTGAAGGGCCTCTTCCACGTCGACCATCTCGCCACCCGCATCCGCCGCCACGCCGAGAACCTCGCCGTGCTCGGCGGTGCCGTCTCGCGTCGGCAGTGGAGCAACCCCGTCGACATGACCGAGGTGCTCCGCTCGGCCATCGCCGAGGTCGAGCAGTACTCGCGCGTCCGGCTGGTCCCGCCGATCGACGGCACCCTGCGCGGACACGCCGTCGCGGACGTCATCCACCTGCTGGCCGAACTCGTCGAGAACGCCACGCTGTTCTCCGCCCCGCAGACCCAGGTGCTGATGCGCGCCAACCTCGTCACCTCCGGCCTCGCCGTCGAGGTCGAGGACCGCGGACTGGGCATGCCCGTCGGCGAGCAGAGCCGGATGAACGCCCTGCTCGCCGACCCCGACCAGGTCAACGTCGCCCGCCTGCTCGCGGACGGCCGCATCGGGCTGTACGTCGTCTCCCAGCTCGCCAGGCGGCACGGCATCACCGTCCGCCTGCAGACCAACATCTACGGCGGTGTCCAGGCCGTACTGGTCGTACCGCAGGCCCTGTTGGGCGCGGAGCCCGGAGCTGGGCCCACGGCCGCGAACCGGACGCAGGAGGCGACGGGGGCCGAGGCGACGCCCGTACCACCGCCCCGGCATCAGTCGCGCCCCGCGATGCCGCCGGCTCCCGTGGCGCCGGTTCCCGTGCCGCCGGCTCCCGTGGCACCCGGGCCCAGCGCGTCGGCCGGTGTCCACGGGGGCGAGCCGGTGCCGCTGCCCGTGCGCGGCGCCCACGAGGACCGGTCCAACCCGGCGGCCGCCGTGCCCGGCGTCAGGCCCGACGACCGGGGCGTCCTGGCAGAGCACGCGGCCACCCCGCCCGTCCCGCGCCACAGCGCCGTGCGCGGCACCATGGGCAAGCCCCACCTGCCCCGCCGCCGCGCCCAGGAGCACATCGCACCCCAGTTGCGCGGCGGCCCCGCGCCGCGCCAGGAACCCGAGGACCACGCGGGCCACGACCCGGGCCTGATGGCGGCCTTCCAACGCGGCATCGGCCTCGCGGAGGCCCAGCAGCACGTGCGAACGAGTCCCGTGCGAACGAGTCCCGTGGAGCCGGCCCGCGTAGAGCCTGCCCACGCGGGGCCGGTCCACGTGGAGCCGAGCCGTGTGGAGCGGGTCCATCCAGAGCCGACCCCCGTAGAGCCGGCCACCCCACAGCCGCCCCGACCAGAGCCGACTTCCGTAGCGGCAGCCCCCGTAGTGCCGATCCACCCGGAGTCGCCGCACGGGGAGCCGACCCACAGGGACTCGTCCGGATGACCACCCGGATGCCCACCCGGGCGATCACCCCCGCCCCCGCCCCCACCTCCACCACGACCAGCGCTCCCGCAGACCTTCGTACCCCAAGGAGTCGATCCACCATGGCGAGCGATGCGCCGACCGGCCAAGTGTCCGACCTCGACTGGCTGATGAGCGGCCTCGTGCAGCGCGTGCCGCACACGAGCAGCGCGGTGCTCCTGTCCTGCGACGGACTGGTCAAGTCCGTGCACGGCCTCGATGCCGACAGCGCCGACCACATGGCGGCGTTGGCCTCCGGCCTGTACTCCCTCGGCCGCAGCGCCGGAGTCCGCTTCGGCGACGGCGGAGACGTACGCCAGGTCGTCGTCGAACTCGACTCGACCCTGCTCTTCGTCACCACGGCCGGCTCCGGCACCTGTCTCGCCGTGCTGGCCGGCCGGGAGGCCGACGCCGCCGTACTCGGCTACGAGATGGCGATGCTGGTCAAGAGCGTGCGCCCCTACCTGGTCACCGCACCCCGACAGCACGCCGTCGAACCCCCGGCGATGAGGCCTTGAGGGTGGCCGCGGCCGGCGACGGGCCCTGGCTCGACGACGCGGCCGGTCGGCTGGTGCGCCCCTTCACCGTCAGCAACGGCCGTACCCGGCCCACCGTCGCCCTCGACCTGATGTCCCAGGTGATGGCCACGGGGACGACCCCCCTCGGCTATCTCGGCCCCGAGCACGCACAGGCACTCGACCTGTGCCGGGCGCCCCTCCCGGTCGCCGAGCTCGCCGCTCACCTGAGGCTTCCGGTGGCAGTCACCAAGGTGCTGCTGTCGGACCTCGTCGACTGCGGCGCGCTGACCACCAAACCCCCCGCCGCGTTCCACCACGACCCCACGGACCGGGCCCTTCTGGAGGCAGTGCTCGATGGACTACGACGACAGCTCTGACTACGGCCACGGATCCGTCCCGGGACCCGGCCACGACACCAGCGACCCCTTTCCCACCGCGCTGAAGATCCTCGTGGCGGGCGGATTCGGAGTGGGCAAGACGACCTTCGTCGGCGCGGTCAGCGAGATCGCTCCGCTGAGCACGGAGGAACTGCTCACCACGGTCAGCGCCGCCACCGACAACCTCGACGGAATCGAGAACAAGCTCGAAACGACCGTGGCCATGGACTTCGGCCGCATCACCCTCGACCCGGAACACGTGCTGTACCTGTTCGGGACGCCCGGCCAGGAACGGTTCTGGTTCATGTGGGACGAGCTGTGCGAGGGCGCGCTCGGCGCGGTGATCATCGCCGACACCCGGCGGCTCGAGGAGTCCTTCGCCGCCGTCGACTTCTTCGAGGAACGCGGACTCGGCTTCATCGTCGCGATCAACGAGTTCGACGGCGCGTACCGCTACGACCCCGAGGAGGTGCGCGCGGCCATGGACCTCCACCCCGAGATCCCGATCGTGCGCTGCGACGCCCGGATCTCCAGTTCCGGCGTACAGACGCTGCTCACCCTCGTACGCCACCTGATCGCCCACACACCGGCCCCCACGACGGGGTTCGGCGCCCACAGGTGATGCCCAGGCATACACAGGTGATGCCCGGGCACGCACGGGTGATGCCCGGGCACGCACAGGTGATCCCCGCCCACACCGCCACGGAGCCGCACATGACGCACGTCCACAGCGACGGAGCCCGCCGATGAGTTATGACCCGCCGCGCCCGGTCGGACGTCTGCTGCTCACCCCCGAGGACCGGGAGGCCCCCGCGCGGGTGCGACGGCTGCGCCGGCTCGGTCTCGCGGAGCGCCCGGATCCGGCCCTCGACGCCTTCGCGGCCCACCTCGCCCGCCTCGCCGAGGCGCCGTACGCGATGGTCAACTTTCTGGTCGAGAACGGGCAGTTCTTCGCGGGGCTGCGGATTCCCGAGATCGCGCCGGTGACGCGCGGGGACGGCACCAGCCCCGAGTTCGGCCGGGTCCAGCCCCGCGACCACGGTTTCTGCCCGCACGTGGTGGTCCGGCGCAAGGCGCTGGTCCTGGAAGACGTGCGCGACTATCCGCGGTTCGCGGGCAACCCGGTCGTCGACGAGTTCGGCATCCGCTCCTACCTCGGAGCTCCCCTCATCGACAGCACGGGGACGGTACTGGGCACGGTGTCCGCGGCCGACGTGCGGCCCCGGGTCTGGGGCAGGGCGGGCCTGGCGACGATCAAGTCGACGGCGGCCGACCTCGTACGCCGCATCGAACGCAGCGCGGAGGACGGGCTGCCGCTGTGAGGCTCCCCGTTGTGAGGCCCCCGCTGTGAGCTGCCGGGCGCCGTGCGGGGCGTGAAGGAAAGCTGTGACCAGGCTTAAGAAAGGCTCGATGGACCCGGGACGGTGTCGTACGGCAGATTGCTGTGCGATTCCCCTCCCCTCCTCGGACGCGGGCCGCTTCGGCGTGCCCGGCGCCGGGACCTCACCCGTCAGGAGCCGTAGCGTTGAAGGCGCTGGTCAAGGAGAAGGCGGAGCCCGGGCTGTGGCTCGCCGACGTCCCCGAGCCCGTCATCGGACCCGGTGACGTACTCATCAAGGTGCTGCGCACCGGCATCTGCGGCACCGACCTGCACATCCGGGCCTGGGACGGCTGGGCGCAGCAGGCCATCCGCACCCCGCTCGTCGTCGGGCACGAGTTCGTCGGCGAGGTCGTCGAGACCGGGCGGGACGTCACCGACATCAAGGCCGGCGACCGCGTCAGCGGCGAAGGACACCTCGTGTGCGGCAAGTGCCGCAACTGCCTGGCCGGACGGCGCCACCTGTGCCGGGCCACCGTCGGGCTCGGCGTCGGCAGGGACGGGGCGTTCGCCGAGTACGTCGCCCTGCCCGCCGCCAACGTCTGGGTGCACCGCGTCCCCGTCGACCTCGATGTCGCGGCGATCTTCGACCCGTTCGGCAACGCCGTGCACACCGCCCTGTCCTTCCCCCTGGTCGGCGAGGACGTCCTCATCACCGGCGCCGGACCCATCGGCCTGATGGCCGCCGCCGTGGCCCGGCACGCGGGCGCCCGCAACGTCGTCATCACCGACGTGAGCGAGGAGCGCCTGGACCTGGCGCTCAAGGTCGGCGTGAGCCTCGCCCTCGACGTGTCGAAGGCGACCATCGCCGACGGCCAGCGCGAACTCGGCCTGCGCGAGGGCTTCGACATCGGCCTGGAGATGTCCGGCCGCCCCGAGGCGATGCGCGACATGATCACCAACATGACGCACGGCGGCCGGATCGCGATGCTCGGCCTGCCGTCCGAGGAGTTCCCGGTCGATTGGGCCCGGATCGTCACCTCGATGATCACGATCAAGGGCATCTACGGCCGCGAGATGTTCGAGACCTGGTACGCCATGTCGGTGCTGCTCGAAGGCGGCCTCGACCTCGCCCCCGTGATCACCGGCCGCTACGGTCACCGCGACTTCGAGGCGGCCTTCGCCGACGCCGCGAGCGGCAAGGGCGGCAAGGTCATCCTCGACTGGACCGCGTAAGTCATCTGCTTTCCTAGGAGCTTCTGAGATGTTCGACTCCGTGCGCGACGACCTGCGCGCCACCCTCGACGAGATCCGCGCCGCCGGCCTGCACAAGCCCGAGCGCGTCATCGGCACCCCGCAGTCCGCGACGGTGAACGTCACCGCCGGCGGCCGTCCCGGCGAGGTCCTCAACTTCTGCGCCAACAACTACCTCGGCCTCGCCGACCACCCAGACGTCGTCGCCGCCGCCCACGAGGCGCTGGACCGCTGGGGCTACGGCATGGCGTCCGTGCGCTTCATCTGCGGCACCCAGGAGGTCCACAAGGAGCTGGAGGCCCGCCTCTCCGCGTTCCTCGGCCAGGAGGACACGATCCTCTACTCCTCCTGCTTCGACGCCAACGGCGGCGTCTTCGAGACCCTCCTCGGCCCCGAGGACGCGGTGATCTCCGACGCCCTCAACCACGCCTCGATCATCGACGGCATCCGCCTGTCCAAGGCCAGGCGCCTGCGCTACGCCAACCGCGACATGGCCGACCTGGAGGCCCAGCTCAAGGCAGCCGGCGACGCCCGCCGCCGGCTCATCGTCACCGACGGCGTCTTCTCCATGGACGGCTACGTCGCCCCGCTCCGCGAGATCTGCGACCTCGCCGACCGCTACGACGCCATGGTGATGGTCGACGACTCGCACGCCGTCGGCTTCGTCGGCCCCGGCGGACGCGGCACCCCCGAGCTGCACGGCGTCATGGACCGCGTCGACATCATCACCGGCACCCTCGGCAAGGCCCTCGGCGGCGCCTCCGGCGGCTACGTCGCCGCCCGCGCCGAGATCGTCGCCCTGCTGCGCCAGCGCTCCCGGCCGTACCTCTTCTCGAACACGCTGGCCCCGGTGATCGCCGCCGCCTCCCTCAAGGTGCTCGACCTGCTGGAGTCGGCCGACGACCTGCGCGTCCGGCTCGCGGAGAACACCGCCCTGTTCCGCCGCCGGATGACCGAGGAGGGCTTCGACATCCTCCCCGGCGACCACGCCATCGCGCCGGTGATGATCGGCGACGCGTCGAAGGCGGGTCGCATGGCCGAGCTGCTGCTGGAGCGCGGGGTGTACGTGATCGGCTTCTCGTACCCGGTCGTCCCGCAGGGCCAGGCCCGCATCCGCGTGCAGCTGTCCGCCGCCCACTCCACCGAGGACGTCGACCGCGCGGTGAACGCCTTCGTGGCGGCACGCGAGGAGCTGGACGCCTGACACCGGCCCGACCGGCCCGTGTCCGAATATCGGTGTCCGACCTGAGAGAATCGATCCCGTGATCGAAGCGCGGCGGCTGCACATCCTCCGAGCGGTGGCGGACCACCGCACCGTGACGGCCGCGGCCGCCGCGCTGTACCTGACGCCGTCCGCGGTCTCCCAGCAGCTGACCGCCCTGGAGCAGGAGACCGGTCACCGCCTGGTCGACCGTGGCGCCAAGGGCGTACGGCTGACCCCGGCCGGCGAGATCCTGCTCAGCCACACCAACGCCGTCCTCGCCCAGTTGGAGCGCGCCGAGGCGGAACTGGCCGCGTACGGTTCGGGCGCCGCCGGCACCGTCACCGTCGCCTCCTTCGCGACCGGTATCGCCCTGGTCGTCGCGCCCGCGCTGGCCCGCCTCGCCGAGTCGGCGCCCGGCATCCGCATCCGCGTCCAGGACGCCGAGGGTGACGCCAGCCTGCCGATGGTGCTGGACCGGCTGGTCGACGTGGCCGTCGCCGTCGAGTACCGCGGGGCGCCCTCCGCCGACGACCCGCGCCTCACCCACGTCCCCCTGTACGCCGAGCCCTTCGACGCGGTCGTGCCGGTCACCCACCGGCTCGCCGACGTCGACGAGGTGCCGCTCGCCGAGCTGGCCAAGGACCCGTGGATCGGCCCCTACCCGGGCAACCCCTGCCACGACGTGGTGGTCCTGGCCTGCGAGAACGCCGGCTTCCAGCCCAGCCTGGAGCACTCCTCGGACGACTTCCGCGCCGTGGTGTCGCTCGCCGCGGCCGAGGCCGGCGTGGCCCTCGTGCCGCGGTCGGCCCTGCACGGCACGGACCTCACGGGTGTGGTCGTCCGCCCGGTCGACGGGGTCGCGCCCACCCGCCGGGTCTTCGCGGCCGTGCGCCGGGGAGCCGAGGAGCATCCACTGATCCGCCCGGTGCTGGACGCACTCGACGAGGCGGCCCGGGCGTGATGCCTCGGTGTGTGAGGCTTCGGCAACACGGCCGTCTCATGTTCGGGATAACGTCCCGGATGTGAGAGAGACCGATGAGGTTCCCGACCTCGTGGACACCCGGCTCGCCGCCCGTCTGGCCGAGCTGAGGGCCGAACGCGGCTGGTCGCTGGACGAGTTGGCGGAGCGCAGCGGAGTGAGCCGGTCCACGCTGTCCCGGGCCGAGCGGGCGGAGATCAGCCCCACCGCCTCCTTCCTGAACCGCCTGTGCGCGGTCTACGGACGGACCATGTCCCGGTTGCTCAGCGAGGTCGAGGCGCAGCCCGCGCTCCTGGTGCGGGCCGCCGAACAGCCGCTGTGGGAGGACCGGGCCGCCGGGTTCGCGCGACGATCGGTCTCGCCGCCGCACGCCGGGCTGCGCGGCGAACTCGTCGAGGGACGGCTTGCCGCCGGCGCCGACATCGCCTACGACCGGCCGCCCGTGCCCGGCCTGGAGCAGCACATCTGGGTCCTGGACGGAGCCCTGGAGGTGACGGCCCAGGACGTCGGGCACCACCTCGGCACCGGGGACTGCCTGCGGCTGCGGGTGTGGGGGCCGACGAGGTTCCGGTGTGCCGGACCCGGGGACGTGCGCTATGCGCTGGCGGTGGTGCTGCCGTGATCGTGAGCCGCCTCGACGAGGACCGACTGACCGCGCTGCTGGGCGGGCTGGCCGACCTGCTGACCGATACCGTGGCGGGCGGGGCGTCGGTCGGCTTCCTGGCGCCGCTCGACCGCGCGGAGGCCGTCGCCTGGTGGCGGGAGCGGACCGCCGCCGTGGCCGCCGGGCGGCTCGCCGTCTGGGTGGCGCGGGAGGGGGAGCGGGTGGCGGGGACCGTGAGCCTCGCGCTGCCCGACAAACCCAACAGCCGCCACCGCGCCGAGCTGGTCAAACTCATGGTGGCCCGCGAGGCCCGCGGCAGGGGACTGGGCCGCAGGCTCCTGACCGCCGCCGAGGAGGCGGCCGCGGCGGCCGGCATCACCCTGCTCCACCTGGACACCGAGACCGACAGCCCCGCCGAACACCTCTACCGCTCCGCCGGATGGACCCGGGCCGGGACGATCCCCGACTACGCCGCGGACCCGGGCGGGCGGCTGCGGCCGACGACGCTCTACTTCAAGCAGGTCGGCGCCTCGGCGGTCACCGGGTGATTGTCAGTGGGGGCCGCTACGGTGCCTGACATGCCGGACGCAGATGACGTACGCCGTATCGCCCTGTCCCTGCCGGACACGACGGAGAAGACCGCCTGGAGCATGCCCACCTTCCGGGTCGCGGGGAAGATGTTCGCCACGCTGCCCGAGGACGAGACCTCCATCGCGGTGCGCTGCCCGAAGGAGGAGCGCGACGAGCTCGTGCTGGCCGAGCCGGAGAAGTTCTGGATCGCCGGCCACGAGGCCCAGTTCGCCTGGGTGCGGGCCCGCCTCGCCGCCCTGGAGGGCGAGGACGAGCTGCGTGACGTCCTCGCCGACTCCTGGCGGCAGGCGGCTCCGCCCCGGCTGCTGGAGGCCCATCCCCGGCTGGGGTTGCCGGCCGGGGGCTGAAAACCCCTCGGGCACGGTCAGTGCGCCGTGGCATGATCCGCAGACGTGCTCGGCAGCCGGGGCCGGAGGGGGCTCCGGCTGTCGGACGTACGACGTGAGCGGGGGATCGGCAGCGGTGGCACGGGGTGGCCGGCGGGGCCGGCCGGGGAGGGGAGCGCGCAATGACCGGGATGTCGTCGCAGCCCACGCGTGAGGGCGAGGGGACGGCCGGGGCGCCTGCGGCGCGAGCCGTCTGGTCGCGGGACTTCGCGCTGTTCTTCATGGCCCGGGCCATCGCCCGGCTGGGCGACACCATGCTTCCCGTGGCGCTCGCCGCCGGACTGCTCCAGCACGGGTACGGGGCGGGTGCGGTCGGTCTCGCCATGGCGTCGACGGCCGCCGCGTTCGCCGGGCTGGTCGTCTTCGGCGGAGTCGTCGCCGACCGCTTCAGCACCCGCAAGCTGATGATCGGCGCCGACCTGGTGCGGCTGGGCACCCAGGCCCTGGCCGCCGCGCTCTTCTTCTCCGGCCATGTCGTGCTGTGGCAGATCTGCGCGATCGGGTTCGTCAACGGCGTCGCCGGTGCCGTGTTCCAGCCCGGCGTCGCCAGCACCGTCCCCCGGCTCGCCTCCGACATCCAGGGCGCGAACGGCGCGATACGGGTCGCCGAGTCCGCCGCCCAGCTCGCGGGCCCCGCCGTGGCCGGGCTCCTGGTCGGCTTCGCCTCGCCCGGCGGAGTCTTCGCCGCCCATGCCACCACCTACGCCGTCAGCGCCCTGTGCCTGCTGCTGCTCCGGCTCCCCCCGCTCGCGCCGGGCAGTGGGCGGGCAGCCGTCGGCCGGGGGACGAAGGCCTTCCGTGCCGACCTGGTCGAGGGGTGGCGCGAGTTCCGCTCCCGCCAGTGGCTCTGGGGCGTCATAGCCGTCTGGTGTCTCTACATGATCGCCGTCTGGGGGCCCACGGTGCCCCTGGTGGCCACCGAGGTGGTGCGGGAACACGGCCCGCGCGCCTACGGCCTGGTCAACTCCGCCCTGGGCGCCGGCACCGTCGTCGGTGGGCTCCTCGCGCTGCGGCTGCGGCCCCGCCGCATGCTCCGCGCCGGCGCGATCGCGCTCTTCGGCTTCGCCGCCTTCCCCGCGACCGTGGGAGCCGGGCTCGGTCCACCGGCCATGGCGACCGGAGCCGCCGTCGCGGGGGCCGGCATGTCCTTCTGGGGCGTGATGTGGGCGACCAGCGTGCAGACGCAGGTCCCGCAGGACGTGCTCAACCGGATCCACGCCTACGACGTGGCGGGCTCACTGGCGATGATGCCCGTCGGCCAGGCCCTCGCGGGACCGGCGGCCTCGGCCCTCGGCGCCGGCCACGTCCTGCTCGTCGCCGGCGCGACGAGCTTCGTCGTCTGCACCACCCTGCTCCTGATACCCGCGGTACGCGGACTGGTCCGGGTCGACGCCGCGGCGGCCGGCTCGGCCCGGACGGCGGTGCCCGGGCCTTCCCCCGCCCACAAGCGCTGACCGCGGCCCGGGCCTCGAAAACCGGTGCGCGACCACCGGCCCGAGTGCGGTATGGTTTTCCTGCGCGTCCGGCCAGGGAAACCCCAGGTCAGACGGGTAACGGGACGTGGCGCAGCTTGGTAGCGCACTTGACTGGGGGTCAAGGGGTCGCAGGTTCAAATCCTGTCGTCCCGACTGGAGACAGTCGCGGATCGAGGGGCGGTTTCGGAGGAATCCGAAACCGCCCCTCGGTCGTGGACGGGTCCGCGCGGCGGGGAGTTCCCCGGAAGCCGGGTCGGCCCGGGGCCGGTCCGGTGGCGTCGCGGACGCTGCGGCGTGCCTGGACGCCCGGTCGATATGCCCGATATATCACTGACGGGTGTCCTGTCCTCCCGCCGCCCCCGTGCCCTCGCACGGGCCCACGTGACCGCGCTCATCCTCTGCCACTTCGTGCTCGCGCTGTTCGCCGCGCCGCTCGTGAGGTGGTGGGGTACCCGTGCCTTCCTCGTGCTGGCCCTGCCGCCCGCGGCGGCGACCGTCTGGGCGGCCACACGGTGGAGCGCGACGGCCGCGGGCGGCGTCGACACCGCCGAGTGGCACTGGCTACCGGCCTACCACGTGGACTGGGCGCTGCGGCTGGACGCCCTCGCCGAACTCATGGTGCTGCTCGCCGCCGGGGTGGGCACCCTCGTCCTGGTCTACTGCGCCTCGTACTTCGACGACCGGTCGCGGCAGCTGGGCAGGTTCGCCGGGAGTCTGCTGGCCTTCGCCGGGGCCATGCTCGGCCTGGTCCTCGCCGACGACCTCGTCCTGCTCTACGTCTTCTGGGAACTGACGACCGTCTTCTCCTACCTGTTGATCGGCCAGACCAGCGACCACAAGCGGAACCGGCGCAGCGCGCTGCAGGCCCTGACGGTCACCACGCTCGGCGGACTGACCATGCTCGTCGGTTTCCTGATCCTGGGTCACGAGGCGGGCACCTACCGGATCTCGGCGATCCTCGCCGACCCGCCGCCCGCGTCGGCGGCGCTGTCCACGGCGATCGTGCTGATCCTCGTCGGCGCCCTCTCCAAGTCCGCGATCTGGCCGTTCAGTCTGTGGCTGCCCAACGCCATGGCCGCCCCCACCCCGGTCAGCGCCTACCTGCACGCCGCCGCGATGGTCAAGGCCGGCGTCTACCTCATCGCCCGGCTCGCCCCCGCCTTCGCTGAGGTCACGCCCTGGCGGCCGCTCCTGCTCGTCCTGGGCTCCGCGACGATGCTGCTGGGCGGCTGGCGGGCGCTGCGCCTGAACGACCTGAAGCTCGTCCTCGCCCACGGCACCGTCAGCCAGCTCGGCTTCCTCACCGTCCTCACCGGCGCGGGCCGTCACGACACCGGCCTCGCCGCCACCGTCATGATCCTCGGCCACGCCCTGTTCAAGGCCCCGCTCTTCCTGGTCACCGGAATCATCGACCACGCCACCGGAACCCGTGACCTGCGCAGACTCTCCGGGCTCGGGCGCCGGCTGCCCGCCGTGTGCGCCACGGCCTCGGTCGCCGGACTGTCCATGGCAGCCGTACCGCCGCTGCTCGGCTTCACCGCCAAGGAGGCCGCCTTCCAGTCCCTCCTGGAAGGGACCACCGCCGACCGCTGGGCGCTCGCCATGACCGTCGTCGGCTCGGCCCTGACCACCGCCTACACCCTGCGCTTCCTGTGGGGTGCCTTCGCCCGCAAGCCCGGTGTCCCGGACACGGACGCGCACGCCGTCCCGCCGGCCTTCCTCGCGCCGCCCGCCGTGCTGGCCCTGGCCTGCCTCGCCCTGGGACCCGGCGTGTCCTGGCTCCAGGGGCTCCTCGGCACCTACGCCGAGCAGTTCCCCGTACCCGCCCACCCCTATCACCTGGCGCTGTGGCACGGGGCGGGTCTCGCCCTCGGCCTGTCCTGCGCGGCCTGGGCGGGCGGTGTCCTGCTGTTCCTCGCCGCGAGCCCCGTCCGGCGCGTCGGGCAGGTCCTCGCCTGGCGCTCGGCCGACCGGTTCTTCGGACGGCTCCTGCTCGGACTGGAGCGCACCGCCCTGCAGTGCACCGGTTTCGTGCAGTGCGGCTCGCTGTCGGTGTACCTCGTGACGACCATGAGCGTGGTGCTCGCCGGGCAGACCGCCGTCCTCCTCGTGGACGAACCCTGGAGCGGAGTCCCCGCCCCGCGACTGTGGGACCACCCGGCCCAGGCCGGCGTCGCGCTGCTGACCTGTGCCGCCGCCCTGCTGTGCCTGGGCGTGCGGCGCCGGATGAAGGCCGTCGTGCTCGCCGGGCTCACCGGATACGGCACCGCGCTGCTCTTCGTCGTGCAGGGCGCGCCCGACCTCGCGCTGACCCAGTTCTGCGTGGAGACCGTCTCGATGATCGTCTTCGTGCTCGTGCTGCGCCGGATGCCGGTGCACTTCGAGGAGACCTACAGCAGGTGGCGGCGCGCACTGCGGATGCCGGTGGCGCTCGCGGGCGGCGCCGCCGTCGCCGTCGTCGTCTGGATCGCGGCGGGGCACCGCCGAGCCGACAGCGCCGGGGCGGCGATGGTCGAGGAGACCGCCCACCACGGCCTGAAGGACGTCGTCGCGACGATCCTCGTGGACCTGCGGGCCTGGGACACGATGGGGGAGTCCGCGGTGCTCGCCGCCGCCGCGATCGGCGTCACCAGCCTCATCTACCTGCACCGCCGCACCGACAGCGCCGAGCAGCCGGTACTGCCGCTGCCGGGGGACCACCCGCACGCCGGGCTGCGCACCGCCTGGCGTGCCACCTCGTACGAACTGGCGGGCCTGCCCAGCGGCGACGAGGGCGCGCCGGAGCGGACCTGGCTCGCGGCCAGTTCCACCCTCGCCCCCGAGCGCCGCTCCCTCATCCTGGAAGTGGTCGCGCGCCTCATCTTCCACCCCATCCTCCTCCTCTCCGTCTACCTGCTGATGTGCGCGGAGAACCTGCCGGGCGGCGGCTTCGTCGCGGGCCTGACCGCCGGCGTCGCCTTCATCGCCCGCTACCTCGCGGGCGGGCGCCACGAACTCGCCGACGCCGTGCCCTTCAAGCCGGGACTGTTCACCGGCCTCGGGCTGTTCCTGTCCACCGGGGTCGCGCTGTGCGGCCTCGCCGAGGGCACCGTGCTGCACGGCTGGACCTGGCACGGCCACCTGCCCGTGTGGGGCGACGCCCACCTGTCCACCGCCGTCCTCTTCGACTGCGGGGTCTACCTCCTCGTGCTCGGAGTGGTCCTGGACATCGTGCGGGCCCTCGGCGCCCGGATCGACCGGCAGATCGAACGGGCCGCCGCCCAGCGCGCCGCACGCGGGGAGGCGGGCCCCGCATGACCGTCAGCCTCGCCCTCCTGGTGGCCGCCGCCGTCCTCAGCGCCGTCGGCACCACCCTGCTGCTCACCCGGTCCCTGACCCGCATCCTGCTCGGCGCGGTCGTCCTCGGCAACGGCGTCAACCTGCTCGTGCTCGCCTCCACGGGCAGCGCGGGAGAGGCGCCGTTGCTCTACCCGCACGTCATCCGCAACCGGGTCACCGACCCGCTGCCCCAGGCCATCGCCCTCACCGCGATCGTCATCACCCTCGCCACCACCGCCTTCCTCCTCTCCATGGCCTACCGCAGCCACCAGGTCACCGGCTCCGACGAGATCAGCGACGACACCGAGGACCGGCTGGTCGCCCTGCGCGCCGAGTTCCTCGACCGGCGCGGCGAACTGCGGGAGCGCTACCGCGAGGTGCGCGCCGAGCGCGGCACCACCCACGAGCAGCGCGCCCGCTACCGCGCCGCACGCAAGCGGCTGCGCCGGCGGGTCCGCGAGGAGCGCGCCTACCAGGCCCGCGCCAACGACGTCTCCGGGAACCTCTGGAACGACATCCTGGGCGCCGACCCCGAGGACTACCGCGAGGGCCGGGAGCGGGGCTCCACCGACGCGACGGGCCGCCCGGGGCCGGCACCGGCCCGTGTCGCCGGGCCGTCCAACGACCCCGAGGAGTCCGGCCGCGAGCCCGACTCGCACCCCGGCGAGGACTCCGGCCACCCGCCGCCGGACCAGCCCGACGACCCCGCGGGCGCCGGCACGGAAGGAACCACGTGAACGCGCTCGTCCCCCTCCCCGTACTGCTGCCCCTGTGCGTCACGGGCCTGAAGCTGGCCATCGGCCCCCGGCTCCAGCGGTTCCAGCGCTTCGTCAGCCTCGCCGTGCTCGGCGCGGTCCTCGTGCTCTCCGTGATCCTCATGGTGGCCGCCGACCGCCAGGGCCCGCTCAGCGTGAACCTCGGCGACTTCGCGCCCCCGCTCGGCATCACCCTCGTCGCCGACCGGCTCGCCGGCCTGATGCTCACCGTGTCCAGCGCCGTCACCCTGCTCGTCAACCTGTACTCCCTGGGCCAGGGCATGGCCGACCGTGACGACCAGACCCCGGTCGGCGTCTTCCACCCCGCCTACCTCATCCTCGTGGCCGGAGTCTCCTGCACCTTCCTCGCCGGAGACCTCGTCAACCTCTACGTCGGCTTCGAGATCATGCTCGTGGCGAGCTTCGTCCTGCTCACCATCGGCGGCACCGCGACCCGCATCCGGGCCGGGTCGACGTACGTGATCATCTCGCTGTTCTCCTCGGTGCTCTTCCTCGTCGCCATCGCCATGACGTACGCGGTCGCGGGAACCGTCAACTTCGCCCAGCTCGCGGGGCGGTTGCAGGAGATCCCGCTCGGGGTGCGCACCCTGCTGGAGGCCATGCTGCTGACGGTCTTCGCGATCAAGGCGGCGGTGTTCCCGCTCGCGGCCTGGCTGCCCGACTCCTACCCGACCGCCCCGGCACCGGTCACCGCGGTCTTCGCCGGCCTGCTGACCAAGGTCGGCGTGTACTCGATGCTGCGCACCCAGACCCTGCTCTTCCCCGGCCACCGCCTCGGCGACCTGCTGATGCTCGCCGCGCTCGCCTCCATGCTCATCGGCATCCTCGGCGCGGTCGCCCAGACCGACCTGAAGCGGGTGCTGTCCTTCACCCTCATCAGTCACATCGGCTACATGGTCTTCGGGATCGCGCTCGCCGGGCGCGGTTCGATCAGCGGGGCGATCGTGTACGTGGCCCACCACATCACCGTGCAGACCACCCTCTTCCTCGTGGCCGGGCTCGTCGAACGGCGCGGCGGCACCACGGAACTCACCCGCCTCGGCGGCCTGGCGAAGACCGCGCCGCTGCTCGCCGTGCTGTTCTTCGTCCCCGCCATGAACCTCGCGGGCATCCCTCCGCTCTCCGGGTTCATCGGCAAGCTCGGCCTGATGCGGGCGGGCGTCGACAACGGCGGCGGCTGGGCCTGGGTGCTGGTCGCCGCGTCCGCCGCCACCAGCCTGCTCACCCTCTACGTCATGGCGAAGGTGTGGAACCTCGCGTTCTGGCGCGACGCCCCGCCCGGGTCCGAGGGCGAGGGCGTGGTGCTGGAGTCCGCCGAGGACGAACCGGGCGACGACGAGGACGACGAGGCCGAGGGGGCGGCCGGGCCGGGGAGCGGCCTGCCGGTACCGGCGGGCGCCGTGGTCTCCGCCGGCTTCCTGGGACAGTCCATCACCACCACCAAGCGGCTGCCCTGGCCGATGCTGGTGGCGACCGGTGCCGCCGTCGCCCTCGGCCTGCTCTACACCGTGCTCGGCGGCCCCCTCACCACCTTCACCGAGGCCGCCGCCACCGAACTCCTCGCCCGCACCCCCTACGTCGAGGCGGTGCTCGGCCGATGAGCGACCTCTTCCGCGACCGCTCCCCCTACAGTTGGTCCCTGCGCGTCGGCAGCGGCAGACGCGTGCTCGACCTGCCGCTCATCGCCTGGCTCACGGTCATCTGGATCCTGCTGTGGGGCACCCTGTCCTGGGCCAACCTCGTCAACGGCGTCATCGTCGCGGTGTGCCTGTGCCTCGCCTTCCCGCTGCCCGCCGTCGACCTCGGCCTGCGGCTGCGCCCGCTGGGCATCCTGCGGCTCGCGGCCTACCTGCTGTACGACATGTTCTCCTCGAGTGTCCAGGTCACCCGGCAGATCTTCGCCAAGGGCCCCCACCACGCCGCGGTCGTGGCCGTCCCGCTACGGGTGCGCAGCGACCTCATGCTCACGGCCACCGCCGTCGCCGTCTCCAACGTCCCCGGCGGCTCCGTGATCGAGGTGCGCCGGTCGACGGCCACCTTGTTCGTGCACGTCCTCGACGCCGACGACCCCGGCGAGATCGAGAGCGCCCAGCGGTCGGCGTGGCGCATGGAGGAACTCGTCGCCCGCGCCTTCGGCACCGCCGAGGACATCGCCCACGCCGCTCAGCCCGTACCGGAAGGGGATGTCTCGCCGTGACCACCCTGCACACCGTCGAAGAGGCCATGCTGGTCGCCTCGGTCGTGATGATCCTCGTCGCCGGCGCCCTGCTGCTGTACCGCATCTGGTACGGGCCCTCGATGCTGGACCGAGCGGTAGCCCTGGACGTGGCGGCGGCGCTCATCATCGCCGGCATCGGCGTCAAGGCCGCCCACGACGGCGACTCCTTCTACTTCCCGGTGATGCTGGTGCTCGCCTTCCTCGGCTTCACGGGCTCGGTGGGCATCGCCCGGTTCATCGCCGTGCGCGACCGGCCCTCGGTGCGGGCGGACGGCAAGGAGGACCACCGGTGAACGCCTGGGCCGAGGCCGCCGACCTCGCGGGGGCGGTCCTGCTGTTCCTCGGCAGCCTGCAGAGCCTGCTCGGTGTGGTCGGGATGCTCCGCTTCCCCGACGTGCTCTCCCGCAGCCACGCTGCCACCAAGCCGCAGACCCTCGGGATGCTGCTCGTCCTCGTCGGCGTGGCGCTGCGGTTGCGCAACGGCATCGACCTGGGCACCCTCGCGCTCGTCGCCTTCTTCCAGTTCCTCACCAGTCCGGTCGCCTCCCACCTGGTGGCCCGCTCCGCCTACCGCACCGGCCAGACGGGGTCGCGGGGTCTGCTCCGGGACGACCTGGACCCGCAGCTGAGCGACGGGGAGCGGCCCGGGGGGTAGCTCCGGGGAAGCCCCGGCCGGCCGGCGGTACGGCGGCCTGCCCCGGCTTTCCGCGCCGGGGCAGGCCACCCGCCGGGGCCCTCAGATCACGCAGCCCACATGCGCCAGCGCCTGCTTCAGCAGCACCCCGTGCCCACCGGGCATCTCACTCTGCACCGCCGGCGACAGGGCCTCCTGCGGGCTGAACCAGACCAGGTCCAGCGCGTCCTGCCGGGGCCGGCAGTCTCCGGCCACCGGCACCACGTAGGCGAGGGAGACCGCGTGCTGCCGGGGGTCGTGGTACGGCGTGACGCCGTGCGTGGGGAAGTACTCGGCCACCGTGAACGGCTGGAGCGAGGACGGGACCCGGGGCAGCGCCACCGGGCCGAGGTCCTTCTCCAGGTGGCGCAGCAGGGCGTCCCGGACCCGCTCGTGGTGCAGCACCCGGCCGGAGACCAGAGTCCGGCTGACCGTCCCGTCGGGCCCGATGCGCAGGAGCAGGCCGACGCTGGTGACTTCGCCGCTGTCGTCGACGCGCACGGGCACGGCCTCGACGTACAGGATCGGCATGCGGGCGCGCGCCATCTCGAGCTCGTCGCTCGGGAGCCAGCCTGGCGTGGTTTCGGTCATGTCAGACATCGCTTGATCATACTTTCAGCGTCTCGTGCTTCCTGGGCGCCGCTCCGGACTGTGACCGTCCCCACGTCGCTCAGCCGTCGTCCGGCGGGTCGTCGGCAGGGCCGCCGGGCAAGCGGTAGACCCGGCGCGCGTTGTCCCGTCCCGCCCAGCGCGCGATGCGCAGCGCGTCCGGCAGGGCCAGTTCGTCGGCGTCCACCCGCTCCTGGAGCAGTGCGGCCAGCCCCTGCCGGAAGGCCAGCGCCCCGAGGTGGTGGAACTCGGCCACGCCATAGGCGTCGGAGCTGTACAGCAGCTTGCGGAACGGGGTGATCTCCAGCGCCTCGGCGAGGATCGCGGGGGCCCGGGCGGGGCCGACGTGGTGCAGGGTGAGGCCCACGTCGAGGTGGACCCGTTAAGACCGCCGCGAGATAGGCCGCCTGGCGCACGTAGGGCCAGCAGTGCAGCAGCAGGACCGGGATCGTGCCCGCGGTCAGGTGCAGCCAGTCGGTCAGGTGGGTGGGGTCCACACGGTGCATGCGGATGTCGCTGTCGCCGAACCCGGTGTGCAGTTGCAGCGGCAGCCCGAGATCGACGGCGGTCCACAGCAGGTGCCGTACGAGCACCGGGTCGTCGAGTCGGCCGCCGCGGGTGAGCCAGCGCCGGGCGGCGTCGGTGACCTCGTCGGGCGAGGGCCTGGCGGGGTCCAGGTCGAAGCCGGTGCGGTAGGCCGCCACCGACTTGACGCCCACGACGCCCGGCCGCCGCACCGCCTCCCACGCGGCCGTGCGGAACGCCTGAGCGTACGCGTCCGGCTCGACACCCCCCGTCGCCACCGCCTCCGCGACGCCCTCCAGCCGGACCACCTCGTACGCCACCGCGTCCGCCGCCCGTGCCAGTTGGGCCGGCGTGGTCAGACGGTGCGGGGCGTACCCCGTGTCCACGCAGAACACGCCCGTGCGCGCGGCCCGCAGGAACCGCCGGTTCACCTCGGCGCCGCCCAGCTCGCTCCGCCGGGCCAGGTACGCGTCGGCGGAGGCGTGGCGCGGCAGGTCCAGCAGGGGAGCGCAGTGGCGGCGGACGGCGATGCCGACGGGACTGTCGAAGGGGGAGACCCCGGGCCACGCCTCGCCCTCGGTGAGGAGGGACTCGAAGCCTTCCCGGTCGAGGTCGTCGGTGACGGCGCCGTGGCAGTGGTGGTCCACCAGCTCCAGCGCGGCGAGCCGCTCGTGGACGGGTCCGGCCGCCACGTCAGTACTTCCAGCGGTAGGCCGCCGCCACCTGGTCGTCGTCCAGTCCGTCGACCGCCTCGATCTCCCCGCGGCGTACGGCCGTCACCGCGTCGGCGAGGACCGGCCCCAGCGCGGAGCGGAGCACGTCGTCCGCGCGGAACGCCTCGACCGACTCCGCGAGCGAGACCGGCAGCCGGCGCACGCCCCGGGCCGCGGCCTCGTCCGCGTCGAACCGCGCCGGATCGCCGGTGATCTCCGCCGGCAGGGACGCCGCCGACGCGAGCCCGTCCAGCCCGGCGGCGATCACCGAGGCGAGGGCGAGATAGGGGTTGGCGGCCAGGTCGACCGGCTTCACCTCCAGGTTCGCCGCCCGGTCGCGCACCCCGGCGGTGCCGGTGACGATCCGCAGGGCGGCCTCGCGGGTCTCCCGGCCCCAGGCGGTGAACACCCCCGCCCACTGCGAGGGCCTGAGCCGCAGACGGCTGGCCGGGCTCGGCGCGGTCACCGCCGTCAGCGCCGGGAGGCGGCCCAGCACCCCGGCCACGAAGGACTCGGCCCCGGCGGTCATGCCGTACCGGCGCCCACCGCCGGCGTGCAGGTTCCGCCCGTCCCGCCAGGCGGAGAGGTGGAGGTGCCCGCCGTTGCCGACGCCCTGGCCCAGCACCGCCGGGGCGAAGGAGACCCGCATCCCGTGCCGCCGGGCCACCGCCCGGATCGTCTGCCGCACCAGCACGCTGCGGTCGGCCGCCCCGACCGGGTCGAGCGCCCCCACCGAGACCTCGAACTGCCCGGGCGCGTACTCGGGATGGAACTGGTCCACGTCCACGCCCTGCGCCGCGAGCGACGCCAGCAGCTCCGCGGCGCAGTCGCTCAGCTCGACCTGCCGGGTGGCGCCGTACGCGGGTCCCGACACGGCCGGGACGAACGCGCCCTCGGGAGCGTCGTCCCGGCCCAGGATCCACTCGATCTCGATCGCGGCCTTGAAGGTGACGCCGTGCCGCTCGGCGGCCCGCGCCACGATCCGGCGCAGAACGGTGCGCCCGCACGCCGGATGCGGTTCGCCCTCCTGCGTGATCCGGTCGACCGGCGCCCACGCCCAGCCGGGCTGCGCCGCCAGCACGGCCAGCCGGTCGAGGTCGGGGTACAGGCGCAGGTCGCCGTCCGGGGAGCCGAGGACGTCCGTGGTGACGACCGCGTCGTTCGCGAGGAAGGTGTCGAACACCGGCGACATGCCGACGCCCCAGGCCGCCGCGGAGGCGAGCTTCGCGGTGGGTACGGTCTTCACCCGGCCGATGCCGGCGGTGTCGACGTAGGCCAGCACGACACCGTGCACGCCCTGCCCGGACAGCTCACCACTCAGCGCGGTGGCCCGCTCGACCTCGCCGGGACGTCCGCCGGGAACGGGACCGGCGGGAGCGGCCGTACCTGCCGCGGCGGTGCCCGGTCCCGGTAATCCGCCCGGCACGGTGTCGCTCTCGCTCACGTCTCGGCTCCTTCGTGCGTGTGCCGCCCGACGCGCACCATTGTGCCGTCCGGTGATCACGCTGTCCGGGTTTCGCCCGAGGTGCGCACACGGCGGTGCCCCGCAGGGGTGACCGGGCGACCGGCCGCCGGGCCGGGAGGATCACCCCGCGCGGTCGAGGGTGTCCCGGACGATCTCCTTGTCGACCGCCGCGCGCACCAGCGCGGCCGCGAGGACGGCCGGTTCCGTCTTCCCGGCCAGGTCGAGGAGCCGGTCCGGTTCCCCCGGCAGGCCGAGGCGTTCCGCGCCCTTGAGGGCCTTGGGGTCCAGGTAGGGGGCCGCCTCCGGCCACACGCGCTGGGCCTCGCGCAGGAAGATGTCCGCACCGGTCGGGCCCACGCCGGGGAACTCCTGGAGCAGCCGGCGCACTTCGGGGACCTCGCCGTCCGCCTCCTTGCGGAGCCGGCGCAGATCCCCGCCCCACCGCTCGGTCAGCAGCTCGGCCGCCTCGCCGAGCTGGGTGGCGGTGCGCTCGTCGTAGCGCCGGTAGCCGCCCCGGCCCAGCGCGTCCACCCGCTCCTGCCAGTCGGCGTCGGCCATCCGGCGCGGGTCGCGCAGTCCCGCCTCCTGCAGGGCGCGGGCGGTGGCCACGGCGATCGAGCCCTGGATGCGGGCGCTGAGCAGATGGGCGAGGACCAGCAGCCGGTACAGCGGTTGCGGGGTGTCCTTCAGCCGGATGCCCGCCTCCTCCGCGTACGTCTGCCCGTGCGCGTCGACGAGTGCGCGTACGACGCGCCGTTGGTCACGGCTCACGGCTACGGCTTCAGCGGGTCGTGACCGACCGTCATCAGCCGGTGCCTGAGCCGGGTGTCGTCGGACTGGGGCTCGTTCTCCAGGTCGGTCTGTGATGTCACGATGTCCACGACCTTGCGCATCGCGCGGAGGTCGTCCTCCGTCAGGTCCGTGCGGCGCTTCTGCAGGATCGCGAGGACGTGCTGACCGAGCGGCGAGCCGGCGTCGTCGGGCAGTGGCTCGGTCAGCTCGCCGGAGTCGCGTACCCGCAGCCAGTCCGCGAGCTCCGCGGACGTCATGTTCACCACGCGGTGGAAGTCCTCCCACAGCGCGTCGAGTTCGAGGGCGTCGGCCATGAGGTGCCCCTCTTTTCGTCGTGCGTACGTGCGTACTGCGTGGTCGTACGGAGCAGAGCGACGCGCTCCTCCTCGCAGGTGCCTCCCCACACGCCCGACGTCTGCCCCAAGTCCAGGGCGAACGCCAGGCACTGGGCGGTCACCGGGCACCGCGCGCAGACGCGCTTGGCGGCCGCGGTGTCCCGCAGGGCCGGTCCGGCGGTGCCCACCGGGAAGAACAGTTCGGGATCCTCGTCGACGCAGGCGGCGCGGCGCAACCACTCCATGGGGGCGCGGGTGCCCATGGGGCTCCGGGGCAAACGCCCGACGCCGCTCAGTGGGCGAGCGCGCCGTCCAGGAAGCGCGTGACGTCCGCGAACACATCCGCCCGGTTCGTCTCGTTGAAGACCTCGTGCCGGGCGCCCGGGTAGATCCGCTCGGTCAGGCCGCCACCGCTGAGCCGCTCGACGCCGACGCGGCTGCCGTGCAGCGGCACGAGCCGGTCGTCGTCGCCGTGCACCCACAGCAGCGGGAGCCGGCCGACGTGGCCGCCCTCGGCCACGGTCTCCAGGGTCCGTACGAAGGCCTCCAGCGTCGGCCGCTTCATCGGGCCGTGCCACACCAGCGGATCCGCGGCGTACGCGGCGCCGACCGCCGGGTCGCGGGAGAGCGAGGCCGGGCTGATCGGGGTGTCGGGGATCTCCTCCAGGGCGAGCAGCCGGCGCGGCAGCTTCCAGTCGCCGATGACCGGGCCGGACAGCACCAGCGCGATCAGCGTGCCGGGGTGGCGCTGGGCGTAGCGGGAGGCGATCAGGCCGCCCATGGAGTGCCCGACCATGACGACCGGAATGTCGGGGTGGGCGGCGCGGGCGAGGTCCGCCACGCTCCGCAGGTCGGTGACCACGTCCTCGAAGTCCTCGATCAGCACCCGTTCGCCGTCCGACCGGCCGTGCCCCGTGTGGTCGACGCCGTACACGGCCGCGCCGTGCTCCACCAGGACGCCCGCCACCTCCTCGTAGCGGCCGATGTGCTCGCCGTAGCCGTGCACCAGCAGGGCCACGTACCGGGGCCGCTCGGCGGGCCACTCGCGGGCGGTGATCCGCCCCCGTGATCCGGTCAGGACGTGTTCGCGGGTCTCGGCCATGTCTCCTCCGGCTGCGTCGGTGAAGGTCACCGACGGATCTTCCCAGGGAGCCGCCCGGCGGTCTATAGTCCAAAACTAGCAGTGCTAATTAAGGCCCCACGGCATCCACGGACGACGTCGAGATCCATGGATGCCGAGCGACCACGGTCAGGAGTCCCCTCGTGCGTCCCGTCCACTTCGCGGCCGCCCGCCGCACCCCGATCGGCAAGCTGCGCGGCGCCCTGTCCGGCGTGCGGCCCGACGACCTCGCCGCGACCGTGATCCGGGGCCTGGTCGCCGACGTGCCCGCGCTCGACCCCGCCCGCGTCGACGACGTGTACTGGGGTGCCGCGAACCAGGCGGGCGAGGACAACCGCAACGTGGCCCGCATGGCCGCCCTGCTCGCCGGCCTGCCCGAGTCCGTGCCCGGTGCCACGGTGAACCGGCTGTGCGCCTCCGGCCTGGAGGCCGTCACCACCGCGGCACGCACCATCGCCGCCGGCGAGGCCGACGTGGTGCTCGCGGGCGGTTCGGAGTCGATGAGCCGCGCCCCCTTCGTACTGCCCCGCCCCGACGAGGCCCTGCCGCACCGCATCGAGACCGCCGACACCCGGCTCGGCTGGCGCCTGGTCAACCCGGCGATGAAGGACCTGCACGGGCTGCTGGCCATGGGCGAGACGGCCGAGGAGGTCGCCGACCGGTACGGCATCGCGCGCGAACGCCAGGACGAGTTCGCCCTGCGCAGCCACCGCCTGGCCTCCGAGGCCAGGAAGAACGGCCACTTCGACGACGAGCTGCTGCCCGTCGAGCGCCCCGACGGTGTGGTCGTCGACACCGACGAGTGCGTCCGCGAGGACACCTCCGTCGAGAAGCTGGCCCGCCTGAGGCCGGTCTTCCGCCCCGGCGGCACGGTCACCGCGGGCAACGCCTCCCCGATGAACGACGGCGCCGCCGGACTCCTGCTGGTCAGCGAGGAGGCCCTCAACGACCTCGGACTGGAATCGCTCGGCCGCTACGTCGCCGGCGGCTCGGCCGGTGTCCACCCCGACGTCATGGGCATCGGCCCGGTCCCCGCCACCCAGAAGGTCCTCGCCCGCGCCGGCTGGAGCATCGAGGACGTCGCGGAGGCCGAGTTCAACGAGGCGTTCGCCGCCCAGGCCCTCGCCTGCGTGGACCAGCTCGGCATCGATCCCGGCCTGGTCAACCCCTACGGCGGCGCCATCGCGCTGGGCCACCCGCTCGGCTGCTCCGGCGCCCGCATCCTCACCACCCTGCTCCACCGCATGCGGCGCACCGGAGCCGCCCGCGGACTCGCCACCATGTGCGTCGGCGTGGGGCAGGGCAGCGCGGTGCTCGTCGAGCGGCACTAGGGCCTGCCTGACGCCGCGAGGCCGCCCTCCGGGCGACGACGGGAATTGTCAGACAGTTCCTGGCGCCGTACCCCACCCATCCCTCTGCAGAGCCGCAGCAAGGAAACGGAGCAACACCCCATGGCAACCCTCTCCGTCGCCGCCATCCTCGCCGAGAACGCCCGGCGCCGCCCCGACAAGGAGGCGCTGGTCGAGGGCGACCTGCGGCTCACCTTCGCCGAGGTGTGGCAGCGGGCCCGGGCCCGGGCCGGGGCACTCACCGGCCTCGGCGTCCGGCCGGGGGACCGGGTCGCGCTGATGGCGCCGAACACCGCCGACTTCCCGCAGGCGTACTACGCGATCGCCGCGACCGGGGGTGTCGTCGTCCCGGTCCACCTGCTGCTGTCCCCGGCGGAGGTCGGACACGTCCTGCGCGACAGCGGCGCGACGCTGCTGCTGTGCCACCCGGCGCAGGCGGAGACCGCGGCGGCCGCCGCGCGGGAGACGGGCGTACGGATGATCACGCTCGGCGACGAGTTCGACAAGCTCGCCGCGGACGCGGACCCGCTGCCCTCGTACGTCACCCGCGACGCCGACGACCCGGCCGTGGTCTTCTACACCAGCGGCACCACCGGCGTCCCCAAGGGGGCCGTGCTCAGCCACTTCAACCTGGTGATGAACGCGACCGTCAACGCCTTCGACGCCAACGACATCCGGCCCGACGACGTCGCGCTGGGCGCGCTGCCGCTGTTCCACGCCTTCGGGCAGACCGTCTCCCTGAACTCCACCTGGCGGGCCGGGGCGACGCTCGTCCTGCTGCCGCGCTTCGACGCGGCCCGCGCGATCGAGCTGATGGTGAAGGAGAAGGTCAACACCTTCCACGGGGTGCCGACCATGTTCGTCGCCCTCGCCGCCGCGGCGGCCGACGCCGACGCCCTGCCGGAGCTGCGGGTGTGCGTCTCCGGCGGAGCCTCGCTGCCCGTCGCCGTGCTGGAGCGGTTCGAGGAGGCCTTCGGCGCGAAGATCTACGAGGGGTACGGACTGTCGGAGACCTCTCCGGCGGCGGCCGTCAACCAGCCGGTGTTCGGTGCCCGGCCCGGCACCATCGGCCACCCGCTGTGGGGCGTGGACGTGGAGATCGCCCGCGCGGAGGTCGAGGAGCGCGTCGAGCTGCTGCCACCCGGCGAGCTCGGTGAGGTCGTCGTGCGCGGCCACAACGTCTTCTCCGGCTACCTCGGCCGCCCCGAGGCCACCGCCGAGGCGCTCGTCGACGGCTGGTTCCGCACCGGCGACCTCGGCACCAAGGACAACGAGGGGTTCCTCAGGATCGTCGACCGGAAGAAGGACGTCATCATCCGGGGCGGCTACAACGTCTATCCGCGCGAGGTCGAGGAGGTCCTGGTGCGCCACCCCGGCATCGCACAGGTCGCCGTCATCGGCCTCCCCGACGAACTGCACGGCGAGGAGGTGTGCGCCGTCGTCGTCCCCGCCGCGGACAGCGCGCCGGACGCCGCCGCGATCACCGAGTGGTCCCAGCAGTACCTCGGCAGGTACAAGTACCCGCGCCGCGTGGAGTTCGCGGACGAACTGCCGCTGGGACCGAGCATGAAGGTGCTGAAGCGGGAACTGCGGGTGCGGTACGCCGCCCGCCCGGGCGCATAAGGATCATCTGGCAAGACGCTGCTTACGGCCACGGTCGGGTGCGCATAGCATCGGTGCCCGCAATGGACACCATGACGCTCTGGCACCTCACCGGCTGGGAATTCGCCGCCCTCGCCTTCGCCGCCTTCCTCGTCGGCTTCTCCAAGACCGCCGTGAGCGGGGCCAACACCGTCAGCCTCGCGATCTTCGCGGCGGTCCTGCCCGCCCGCGCCTCCACCGGCATCCTGCTGCCGGTCCTGATCGCCGGTGACCTCCTCGCCGTCCTCACCTACCGGCGCCACGCGCACTGGCCCACGCTGTGGCGGCTGTTCCCGGCGGTGGGGGTCGGCGTGGTCGCGGGCACCGTGTTCCTGGTGTGGGCGAACGACGCGGTCGTACGGACGTCGATCGGCGTGATCCTGCTGGTCATGGCCGGGGTGACGGTGTGGCGCCGACGGCAGGCGGACGCGGCCGGGCAGCCGGACGAGATCACCTCACGATCCGGCCGGGTGAAGGCCCGCTCGTACGGTGTCCTGGGCGGCTTCACCACCATGGTCGCCAACGCGGGCGGCCCGGTGATGTCGATGTACCTGCTCTCGGCGGGCTTCCGCAAGCTCGGCTTCCTGGGTACGTCGGCGTTCTTCTTCCTGATCGTCAACGTCTCCAAGCTGCCGTTCAGCGCCGGCCTCGGCCTGATCGACGGCCGCTCGCTGCTGCTCGACGCCGCGCTCGTGGTGTTCGTGGTGCCCGGCGCGTTCCTCGGCAAGTGGGCTGTGCGCAGGATCAACCAGCGGCTGTTCGAGCGGCTGGTGATCGCGGCGACGGTGGTCGGGGGCCTCCAGCTGCTGCTGCGCTGACGGGCCGTACCCTCGGCGTCATGTCCCCGCACGTGCTGATCCTCGGCGGCACCACCGAGGCCCGCCGACTGGCCGCCGACCTGGCGGCGCGCCCCGGCCTCAGGGTGACCACCTCGCTCGCCGGCCGCGTGACCCGTCCGGGGTCCCTGGCCGGCGAGGTACGGATCGGCGGCTTCGGCGGCGCCGAGGGGCTGGCGGCCTGGCTGCGCGACCAGGATGTGGACGCCCTGGTCGACGCCACGCACCCCTTCGCCGCCACGATCACGGCGAACGCGGCACGAGCCGCCGCGATCACGGAAACCCCCGCGGTGATCCTGCGCCGCCCGGGCTGGCAGGCCGGCTCCGGCGACCACTGGCACCCGGTCGGGTCCCTCGCCGAGGCGGCGGACCTGCTGCCGGACCTCGGCCGCCGCGTGTTCCTGACCACCGGCCGCCTGGGCCTGGCGGCCTTCGCGCACCTGACGGGCCTCCACTTCCTCGCCCGCTCGGTGGAGCCGCCCGAGCCGCCCCTCCCACCGGACACCCGGGTCCTGCTGGCGCGGGGCCCGTTCACGGTGGCCGACGAGACGGCTCTCCTGCGCGAGCACCGCATCGACGTCCTGGTGACGAAGGACAGCGGGGGAGCGGCCACCGCGGCCAAGCTCACCGCGGCCGGGGCGCTGGACCTGCCCGTGGTGATGGTCCGCAGGCCCCCGCCGCCGGCGGGGGTGCCCGTGGAGCCCGACGTGCCGGCGGTACTGGAGCGGCTTGAGCGGCTGGGCCTCAGCCGGTCGTGACCGGCTGCCGCACGCGATCGGGCAGGCCGCTGCTCAGGTCCTCGACCAGCAGGCGCTTGGCGATGGAGTCGACGGCGGCGCGCAGCTCCGTGTCCGAGGGACGGCCGATGTCCTGCTCCACCCGGTCCTCCAGCCAGGCGGCCCAGGCCCGGCCGATGACCAGGGCCTCACGGGCGCCCGCGTCGGTGTGGGTGAGCAGGGAGCCGTGGCGGGTCAGGAAGCCCTCCTCGACCATGCGGTCGAAGACCGGCAGCAGCACCTCCGGCGGCAGTCTGCGGCGGGCGGCGATGAGGCCGAGGCTGGCGTGCCCGACCAGCCGCGTGAACAGCTCGACCTGCATGACGGCCCAGGCGCCGGCGACATCGAGCCGGGTGTCGCTGTCCGCGATGATCCGGCGGGCGGTGTCCAGCTCCGTACGGCCGATGATCTTCCCGACGGCGGTCTCCAGCGTCCGCCTGCTGCTGGCGTCGTGCGGTGAGGCGAACCCCTCACCCATGTCGGTGGAGCCCGCGCGGGCGCTGTCGCGCAGCTGGACCTGTTTGAGGAACAGGGCGACCAGGAAACCGAGCGCCGCGACCGGCACCGTCCACAGGAACACGGTCTGGATGGTGTCCGCGTACGCGCCGATGATCGGCGCCGACGCGTCCGGCGGCAGCCGGTGCAGGCCCTCGGGACGGGTCGCCGCCCCGCCGATCACGGCCGGATCGGCGGCGCCGGTCCTCGTCGCGGCGGCGATGCCGTCCCGCAGGTTGGGGCCGAGGGCGCCCGCGTAGATCGTGCCGAACACGGCGGTGCCGAAGGAACTGCCCAGCGTGCGGAAGAAGGTGACGCCGGAGGTCGCGGTGCCGAGGTCGGCGTAGTCGACGGTGTTCTGCACGGCGATGGTCAGCACCTGCATGGACAGGCCGATGCCCGAACCCAGCACGAACATGTACAGCGACTCCAGCCAGGCGCCGGTCGACGGCCCCATGAGGGACATCAGGTACAGGCCGGCCCCCATCACCAGGGTGCCCACGATCGGGAACAGCCGGTACCGCCCCGTCCTGCTGACCACGCTCCCACTGAAGACCGAGGCGATCAGCAGGCCGGCCACCATCGGCAGCGTCCGGACGCCGGAGACGGTGGCCGAGTCGCCGTCGACGTACTGCAGGTACGTCGGCAGGTAGGTCAGCGCACCGAGCATCGCGAAGCCGACGATGAAGCTGAGGACCGAGCAGACCGTGAACACCGGGTTGGTGAACAGCCGCATCGGCAGCATCGGTTCGGCCGCCCGGCTCTCCACCCAGCAGAACAGGCCGAGCGCGATCAGCCCGCCGGCGAACAGGCCGATGATGACGCCCGAACCCCAGGTGTACTCGTTGCCGCCCCAGCTCGTCGCCAGGATCAGCGCGCCGGCGCCCAGCGCGACCAGCGCGATGCCCAGGTAGTCGACGACGGGGCGGGCGGCCGACTTCACCACCGGGATGGTGCGGGCGGCGGCGATCACGACGACGATCGCGATGGGCACGTTGACGTAGAACGCCCAGCGCCAGGACAGGTGATCGGTGAACAGCCCGCCCAGCAGCGGTCCGATGACCGTCGCCACCCCGAACACCGCGCCGATGGCGCCCTGGTACTTGCCGCGCTCCCGCAGGGGGATGACGTCCGCGATCAAGGCCATCGACGTGACCATCAGGCCGCCCGCGCCGATGCCCTGCATCGCCCGCCAGGCGATCAGCAGCGGCATGCTCGTGGCCAGCCCGCACAGGAACGAACCCGTGATGAACACGATCGCCGAGATCTGGAAGACCACCTTGCGGCCGAACAGGTCGCCGAACTTGCCGACCAGCACCGTCGCCACGGTCTCCGCGAGGAGGTACGAGGTCACCACCCACGACATGTGCGCGGCGCCGCCCAGGTCCGACACGATCGTCGGCAGCGCGGTGCCGACGATCGTCTGGTCCAGGGCCGCCAGGAGCATCCCGAGCATGATCGTGACGAAGACGACGTTGCGGCGACGCTTGTCCAGCACGGGCGGTTGGGCGGCGGCGGTCCGTGGCGTTTCCTCGACGGCTGTCACCTGGTCACGATCACACCGGTGCACCGGCCACGCATGCGGGAACGGTCCGCCCGGGTGCCGCCCGCCGGCCGGACTACCGGTCCTTCGGGTTGCGCCGCAGCAGGTACGTGTCCATGATCCAGCCCTTGCGCTCCCGGGCCTCGGCGCGCAGCCGCTCGATGCGGGGTGCGGCTTCGGCGATCGGGCCGGAGGCGAGGATCTCGTCCGGGGTGCCCAGGTAGGCGCCCCAGTAGATGTCGATGTCCTGGTCCGCGTACCGCCGGAAGGCCTGGTGGGCGTCGAGCATGACCACGACGTCGTCCACGCCCTCGGGGAAGCCCTCCGCGAGCCGCCGCCCGGTGGTGATCTGCACGGGCCGCGCGACCCGGTTCAGCCCGGTCCGGTGCCGGGCGACGAGCGAGGAGACGCTGCTGATGCCGGGCACGACGTCGAAGTCGAACGCCACCTCACCGCGCTCCAGGATCTCCTCCAGGATGCCCAGCGTGCTGTCGTACAGCGCAGGGTCTCCCCACACCAGGAACGCGCCGCTCTCGTCCTCGCCCAGCTCCTCGGCGATCATCCGCTCGTAGATCCCGGCGCGGGCACTGCGCCAGTCCCCGACGGCGGGGGAGTACGCCGCCCCGCCCGCGCTCCGGTCCCGCTCGGGGTCGCGGGCCTCGACGACCCGGTACGTCCCCTCCGGCAGGTGCGTCTCCAGCATGTCCCGGCGCAGGCGCACCAGGTCGGCCTTCGCCTCGCCCTTGTCCAGGACGAAGAACACGTCCGTGCTCCGCAGCGCCCTGACCGCCTGCAGGGTGAGCTGGTCGGGGTCGCCCGCGCCGATACCGATCACATGAATCTTCCGCACGCCACGAGTCTGCCGTACGCCACTGACAACGCCCGGACCGGGCCGCCCTCTCATCACCGGTCGCCGTTGACGCCCCTCAGCGCTTTCAGCCCCTCCTCAGCCCTTCAGCCGCGGCGCCCGCGCCCCCGCGTCCACGACCGCGCCGCCCTCCACGTCCCCCGCCAGCTCCGAGGCCCACCCGGCGACCCCGCCCAGATCCATCCCGTACGGCCGCTCCCGCCCGGCCGCCGACGCCGCCCACCGAGTCACGGCCCCGGCTCCGCGCCGCAGCAGCCTCGCCCCGCCGGTGACATTGCCGCGAGCGGCGTGCGTCAGCCCGACGGCCAGCTGGGCCAGCCCCCGCCACAGCTCCCGCTCCTCCTCGGGACCCGACTTCCAGGCGTCCTCGAAGACCTCGTGGGCGTGGAACGGTTTCCCCTCGTCCAGCAGCCGCTGCGCCTCGGCGACGGTCTCCTCGGGCGCCCGCACGACGCCCTCGGGCTGACGGGGCACGCCGTCCGCGCCGTACGGCAACGGGCGCCCCAGCCCGTCCCGCGGCCGGGCGTTGCGCGCCCGGCCCTCCTCGTCGCGGTCCCGCCCGTCCACCGGCCGGTTCGAGGCTGTGCTGTCCAGTGCACTGTCCATGGGCCGATTGTCCCTCCCCCCGGCCCGCTTAGGCGTGGCCCGGGGTGTGGGGTAAAGTTCTCTTCGCGTGATCGCGCGGTTCACCCCGTGTGAGCACATCGGGACGTGGCGCAGCTTGGTAGCGCACTTGACTGGGGGTCAAGGGGTCGCAGGTTCAAATCCTGTCGTCCCGACTCGTGAGAGTCGCAGGTCAGGGCCGGGTTCGGAGGCATCCGAACCCGGCCCTTGATCGTTTCTGGGGACCGGTGCGTGTCCGGGACGATGCGGCTGAGCCACGGCCGGCCGTGCCGCGCCCCTGCCTGACCGTGCTCGGCCTCGTCGCAGGGAGGATCCGGTCGTGGGGGAAGAAGCCGAGGGTGCGCGAGTCCACGCTGACGGCGGAGTTGTCCCCCAGCAGCACCAGCGCGCCGTCGGGCACACGCCTCCCCGGACCCGTACGTGACCGGGCGAAGGACTGGGGGACGGGCGGCGGACGGCCGCCTTCCGGTCGTCGCGTCCTGTCCGGCCGTCCGCCGGACAGCCCCCTGACCAGCCCGGACAGGATTCAGGTGTCCGGGACGCAGGCGAGCCCTTGCTGCGGTGAAACCGCACTGCAAACGTCCGACGCGAGCGCTTGCGGACGCAGTCGACGGAAGCACGGGCAGACCGGCGAGCGGCGGAGACAACCGGGAGACGTGAGGGCGGACATGCGGGTGACCGAGTTCAGTACGGAGACCGTTCGAGCGCCGGAGCGGTTCGCGCTCTGGGAGGACACCACAGCGCGGTCGCACATGCGCAACCGACTGCACAGCAGGCAGCAGGACGACTTCCGAGCCAGAATGCGCGTCGTGGACCTGGGGGAGTTACAGGTGTCCGCGCTGGCGTACCCGCATCTGGGGGTCGTGCGCTCGGCGAAGGTGATCCGGCAGTCCGACCCGGAGGTGTACCAGATCAACTACTTTCTCAACGGGGAGGGAACCCTCTCGACGGCCGGGGGCGAAGCAGCGGTGCGCAGCGGTGAACTGGTGGTGATGGACAGCAGCCGCCCCTACCGCGGCGATGTCCACCACCATCCGGGCCCTTGGTCGCATGTGACCATGCAGTGTCCCCGCAGGATGCTGCCCCTGCCGGAGAAGACGGTGCAGAGGCTGCTCGCCGTCCCGCTCAGCGGGCGCCACGGCATGGGCGGGACGTTCGCCCGCTGGCTGACCGACCTCACCGCACGCGCGGCCGAGCACACCCCGGCGGACGGTACGACCCTGGCCTCGGTCACCGTGGACCTCCTCGCCTCACTCCTCGCCCGCAACCTGGAAGCCGAAGCGGCGATGGACCCTCAGGCCCGAAGGCGGGCCCTGCTGTTGCGCATCCGGGACTTCATCCAGCAGAACCTCGCCGACCCGCGCCTCAGTCCCGAGACCGTCGCGGCCGCCCACGACATATCGACCCGCCACCTCTACGCTCTCTTCCGCGACCAGGGCGTGAGCGTCGCCGCGTGGATCCGTGAGCGCCGCCTGGAGTGCTGCCGCCGTGCCCTCACGGACCCCTCCAAGCTCTCCCTCCCCATCCAGGCCATCGCGGCACGGTGGGGTTTCCCCGACCCGGCCCACTTCAGCCGCACGTTCCGTGAGGCCTATGGCATGCCTCCCCGTGACTACCGGCATGCAGCTGTGTCGCGGGACCCCGCGCAACGCCGGTCGACGACGGCCCGGGCACGGTCAGGGACTGCCACTCCCGCATCCCCCTAGATCGCCCGTGGGCCGGACGACCTCGGGCCCCGACGGGGTGCCCACCGGCGGCGTTGGGGGGCGGATCGGCGGCCCTCACATCCTGGCGCCCGGCCTGGGCCAGGGCGAAGTCGCCGACGTCGCCGTGCCGCCCTCAGCCACGCGCCCCCGCGGCGATCAGCAGGTCGGCCGTCTCGGGACGGGGCCCCCTCGTGGCCCACTCCAGCGGCGTCCACCCCGTGCCGCGGTCCTCGCGGAGGTTCGGGTCGGCGCCGTGCTCCAGGAGGGCGCGGACCGCGTCGGTGTGGCCCCAGCGGGCCGCACCGCACAGCGGGGTCCCCTCCGAGCCGATGCCGCTCTCCGTGTCGGGTGAGGCCCCGGCTGCCAGCAGCAGGCGGACGATCTCGGCGTCGCCGTCGACGGCCGCCTGGTACAGCGGCGTCGTGCCGGCCGCGTCGGCCGTTTCGGCGGGTGCCCCGGCGCGCAGCAGTGCGCGCACCCCGGTGCTGTCGCCGAGGAGGGCGGCGACGACGAGACGCTGGGACAGTTTCTTGCGCTGCCGTCGGGTCATGGTGCCTCCACGACCGGCGGCTCGCCACGCGGCAGGGTCAGGGCGTCGCGCAGTGCCGTGGCCGCGGCGGCGCCGATGCGCTCGGCCAGGACGTCCTCGACGACGGTGAGGGTCGCCTGGGCGCGTCGGTGGACGCGCATGCCCTCCGCGGTGATGCGGATCAGGCGGTTGCGTGCCGAGGAGGGGTCCGCGACCTGTTCCAGCAGGCCGAGGGCGAGCAGACCGTGCACGGCCTGGTGGGCGGTCTGCCGGGTGACGCCGAGGCGGCGGGCCAGCTCGGCGACCGTGGTGCCCTCCGCGTCCAGCAGGGCGAAGACCTGCCCCTGGGCGCTGCTCAGCGGCTGCTCGCCGGCCGCCCGCATGCTCGCCATCAGCGCGTCGTCGAACCAGCGCCTGGCACCGGCCAGCAGCATGGGCATGTTGTGCGGGGCTTCCTTGGCTTGCGTCATGACTCCTCGGCTCGTCGGTCTTGAGCATACGGGCGCAGGCGCGGGGAATTTCCGCCGCCACCGTGTCAAGGGTGTCGCTCGAGCTCGCTGTCAGGTAGCCTGACATTTGAACGTCAGGCACCCTGACATTGTTCGTCCCCGCACCGCGTCGAGCCGGAGGCTTCCATGACCATCGAATTCGCCAGGCGCTCCCACTCCCTCATTCCCGCCGAGCCGGGCAAGCCCTACTTCATCGAGAAGGGCATGGGCGACCGCGCCCACCTCTTCGGCGACCTGTTCACGATCTACGCGGGCGGACCGCAGACCGAGAACACCTTCAACTTCTTCACCTGCGACGGCCCCAAGGGCGACATCATCCCGGCCCACTCCCACCCCGACACCTACGAGGTCTTCTTCATCACCCAGGGAGCCGTCCGGCTCTTCGTCGAGGACCTCGAGGGGGAGCAGCACGAGAAGCTGCTCACCGTCGGCGACTTCGGCTTCGTACCGAAGAACTGCCCGCACGCCTACCGCATCGAGCGCCACCACAGCCAGATCGTCGGCGTCGCGGCCGGCCCCGGCGGCACCTTCGAGCGGTTCTTCGAGACCCTCGGCACCGACACCGACGCGCTCAGCCTGCCGCAGCCTCCCTTCGTGCCCGAGCCGCACAAGTTCGCCACCGTGCCGCAGCAGTACGACGTGACCTTCCTGCCCGACCACCAGTGGCGCACGGGAAGCTGAGAGCACCATGGCGTACGTACGGGCGCTGCTCGCCGGCGCTCTCGTGGGCGCGCTCTACGCCGCCCTGAAGGTGAGGTCCCCGGCACCACCGCCGGTCGCCCTGTTCGGCCTGCTGGGCATGCTCGCGGGCCAGGCACTGCTGGGGGCGCTGTGAGACCGACCCTCATCCGGGCACGCGCCGTCGTCGCCCGCGCACGGGCCGCCGTCGTCAGCCTCGCGGCCGGGCTGCTGATGGGGGCCGTCTACTGGGCCCTCGACCTCACCTCGCCCGCCCCGCCCCTGATCGGCCTGACCGGACTGCTCGGCATCGTCCTCGGCGAGCGCGCCGTCACCTGGGGACGCGGGCGCGCGGCCGCATCGAGACACCACACCCGGAGGGAACAAGCCCATGACCCGCACCGCCGAACACATCGCTGAACAAACCGCTGATCAACCCGGCCCCGGCCTCGTCGACGTGCACGCCCATTTCGTCACCGACTCCTACGTGCGACAGGCGAGGGCGGCCGGCCACGAGCTGCCGGACGGCGTGCCCGCCTGGCCGGCCTGGTCCGCCGAAGCCCACCTGGAGCTGATGGACAGAAACGGCATCCGCACCTCGCTCCTGTCCGTGTCGTCCCCCGGCGTGCACTTCGGCGACGACGCGGCCGCCCGTGGCCTGGCCCGCGAGGTGAACGAGGACGCCGCCCGCGTCGCCGCCGAACACCCCGGCCGCTTCGGCTTCTTCGCCTCCCTGCCGCTGCCGGACGTCGACGGCGCCCTCGCGGAGATCACCCACGCCTTCGACGAACTCGGTGCGGACGGCGTCGTACTGGAGACCAACACCCACGGTGTGTACCTGGGCGACGAGCGGCTGGAGCCCGTCTTCGCCGAGCTCGGCCGCCGTCGCGCGGTCGTCTTCCTGCACCCGACCTCGCCCGTCTGCTGGGAGCGCTCGGCCCTCGGACGGCCGCGCCCGATGGTCGAGTTCATCTTCGACACCGCCCGCACCGTCACCGACCTGCTGATGGCCGGCACCCTGGAACGCCACCCGGGCCTGGAGGTGATCGTCCCCCACTGCGGCGGTGCGCTGCCCGTCCTCGCCGACCGCATCAACGGCTTCATGAAGCTCTTCCTGCCGGCCGCCGGGTCCGGCGCCCCCGACGCCGTGGAGCAACTGCGCCGCCTGCACTACGACATGGCCGGCCCCGCCTTCCCGCGCCAGGTCCCCGCACTGCTCGGACTCGTCGAACCCGACCGGCTGCTCTACGGCAGCGACTACTGCTGGACCCCGGCCCACGGCGTGGACGCCCACATCGCCTCCGTCGACGCGGCCCCGGTGCCGACGGGTGCCGCCGACTGGCGGTCCCTCACCACGGCCAACGCGCACCGACTGCTGCCCCGCCTCGCCGGCCGCCCGCTCCGCACCCCCGAGGAGTGACCCGGTGCACCCCGAACTCGCCCCTTTTCTCGCCCCGCCCGACCCCGCGACGCTGCCCCTGCCACCCGCCGCACACCCCGCGGACGGCGTACGGCTCCTGCGCGGCGTCCCGTACGCCGTGCGCGACGGCAGCCGCCCCCTGGAGCTCGACCTGTGGCTCCCCGACGCCCCGGCCGCCGGTCCGCCGCCCGTGATCCTCTTCGTCCACGGCGGTGCCTGGCGCACCGGACTGCGCGACGACCTCGGCCCACGCTTCCGCGCCTGGCGGCCCGGCCCCTTCGCCCGCCTCGCCCAGGCCGGGTTCGCCGTCGCCTGCCCCGACTACCGGCTCAGCGGCGAAGCCGTCTTCCCCGCCCCACTGGACGACCTGACCGAGGCACTGGCCTGGCTGCGCGTGCGCGCCACTGACCTCGGCGTCGACGCCGAACGGACCGTCGCCTGGGGCGAGTCCGCGGGCGGCCACCTCGCCGCGCTGCTCGCCCTGACCACCGCCCCGGCCGCCCTGCGCGGCTGCGTCGTCTGGTACGGCCCCACCGACCTCACCGCCGCGCCGCCGGACACCCCCGAAGCGGCACTTCTCGGCGCCGCCGCCGTCGACGCCCCGGAACGGGCCCGCGCCGCCAGCCCGCTCGCCCGGGTCGCGCCGGGCGCCCCGCCCTTCCTGATCCTGCACGGCGCCGAGGACACGGTCATCCCCCTCGCCCAGGGCGAGGCCCTCGCCTCGGCCCTGCGCGCGGTGGGCGCGGAGACCGGATTCCGGGCCGTCCCGGGCGCCGACCACCTGTGGATCGGGGCGGCCGAGCACGACGTGGAGGGCTGCTTCACCGCCTCGCTCGACTTCGTACGGAGCCGGACCAGGTGATAGAAGCGGGCATGACCACCTTGCGCCACCCCGTGCCCCTGGACGGCCCACGAGCGGACGGCCCCCGATGACCGCCGGCATCGACACCCCGGACCGCCGGGGCCGCACCGGACTCGACCGGGCCGGCCAGGACCTGACCGGCAACCCCCGGGTGAAGATCCGGGACGTGAGGCTCCTCTCCAGCCACTGGTACGTCGAACGCACCACGACCTTCGACCTCCGGCGCGCCGACGGCACCTGGAGCACCCAGGAGCGCGAGACCCACGACCGCGGCAACGGCGCCACCGTGCTGCTCTACGACGCCGAACGCGAAACCGTCCTGCTCACCCGCCAGTTCCGCCTGCCCGCGTACGTCAACGGGCACCCCGACGGCATGCTGATCGAAACCCCCGGCGGGGTGCTCGACGACGAGGACGAGCACCCCGAGGCCGCCGTACGGCGCGAGGTCGTCGAGGAGACCGGGCACACCGTCGGTGAGGTCCGGCACGTCTTCGACGTGTACATGAGTCCCGGTTCGGTCACCGAACGGGTCGGCTTCTACGCCGCCGCCTACGGCCCGGCCACCCGCACCCACGAGGGCGGCGGCCTGGACGAGGAGGGCGAGGACATCGAGACCCTCGAACTCCCCTTCCACCGCGCACTGGAGATGATCCGCTCGGGTGCGATCGCCGACGCCAAGACCATCATGCTGCTCCAGTGGGCGGCGCTGGAGGGCCCGTTCGCCCGCCTCCGGTAAGCCGCCCGAGGTGCTTGACCCGAAGTACGCCCCAACCGTCAGGGCCTGACCAGCAGCTGGAAGTCGAACGCGTACCGGGACGCGCGGTATATGTGCGTCCCGTACTCGACCGGACGCCCGGTGTCGTCGTACGCCGTGCGCCACATGGTCAGCAGTGCGGCGCCCTCCTCCTCGTCGAGGCGGTCCGCCTCCTCGCGGGTGGCCGAGCGGGCGCCCACCGTCTGGCGGGCGCTGTGCAGGGTGATGCCGGACGCGCGCATCACCCGGTAGAGGCCGGTCGACTCCAGCCGGGCGCTGTCGAGGTCCAGCAGCGTCGTCGGCAGGTAGTTGCAGAGCACCGCCACGGGCTGGCCGTGGGTGAGGCGCAGGCGCTCCAGGACGGTCACCTCGCCGCCCTCCGCGACGCCGAGGGCCGCCGCCACGTCGGCGGACGCGGCGACCACCTCCTTGCGCACCACCTGCGTGGTGGGCCCCTGCCCGGCCGCCTCCAGGTCGTCGTAGAGACTGCTCAGCTCCAGCGGACGCCTGACCTGGCTGTGCACCACCTGGGTGCCGACCCCGCGCCGCCGTACCAGGAGCCCCTTGTCGACCAACGACTGGATGGCCTGGCGGACGGTGGGACGGGACAGGCCGAGGCGCACGGAGAGGTCGACCTCGTTGCCCAGCAGGTTCCCCGGGACGAGGGCGCCGTGCTCGATCGCCGCTTCCAGCTGCTGGGCGAGCTGGTAGTACAGCGGCACCGGACTGCTCCGGTCCAGGGCGAATTCCAGGGCGCTGAGCGCGGGGCCGGTCACGGCACGTGCGGGGTCGCCGGTCTTCGCCATGGACGTCCCTTCCTTGCACAGGTGGCCGAGTGCCACGGACGGCGGTTGTCAGAGGTGGCGGCGGCGGTCGGCGACGGCGCGTTCGTAGTGCGCACGGGCATCGGTGACGGCCTTTCGGGTGGACACCTCGGCCACCGGCACGTCCCACCAGGCCTCGGCCGGGGGCGCGGTCGGCGCGGGGTCGGTCTCGACGTAGACGCAGGTCGGACGGTCCGACGTGCGGGCCGCCGTCAGCGCCTCGCGCAGCTCGCCCACCGTCTTGGCGCGAAGGACGTCCATGCCGAGGCTGGCCGCGTTGGCCGCGAGGTCGACGGGGAGCGGGGCGCCGGTGAAGGTGCCGTCCGGGGCCCGGTGGCGGTAGGCGGTGCCGAAGCGCTCGGCGCCCACCGACTCGGACAGGCCGCCGATGGAGGCGTAGCCGTGGTTCTGGACCAGCACCAGCTTGACCGGCAGGTCCTCCTGGACGGCGGTGACGATCTCCGTCGGGTTCATCAGGTACGTGCCGTCACCGACCAGCGCCCACACGTTCGTGCCGGGCGCCGCCTGCTGCACGCCGAGCGCGGCCGGGATCTCGTAGCCCATGCAGGAGTAGCCGTACTCCAGGTGGTACTGGCGCGGGGAGCGGGCGCGCCACAGTTTGTGCAGGTCACCGGGGAGCGAGCCGGCCGCGTTGATCACCACGTCCGTGTCGCCCACGACCGCGTCCAGTGCGCCCAGCACCTGGGTCTGGGTCGGCACGGCACTGTCGTCGTCGGCACGGTAGGCCGCCTCCACGACCTCGTCCCAGCGGTTCCTGCCCGCACGGTACTCGGCCTCGTACGACGGCGTCACCCGGTGCCCGGACAGCTCCTGCGTCAGCGCCGTGAGCCCCGCCCGCGCGTCGCAGACCAGGGTGCGGGCGGCGAGCTTGTGGGCGTCGAAGGCGGTGATGTTGAGGTTCAGGAAGCGTACGTCCGGGTGCTGGAAGAGGGTGCCGGAGGCCGTGGTGAAGTCCGAGTAGCGGGTGCCGACGCCGATCACCAGGTCGGCGGTGCGGGCGAGGTCGTCGCTGACGGCGGTGCCGGTGTGGCCGACGGCGCCGAGGTCGGCCGGGTGGTCGTGGCGCAGCGCGCCCTTGCCCGCCTGCGTGGAGGCGACGGGGATGCCGGTGGCGTCCACGAACGCCTTCAGCGCCTGTTCGGCCTCGCTGTGGTGGACGCCACCGCCCGCGACGATCAGCGGACGCTCGGCGGCGCGGATCGCGTCCGAGGCTTCGGCCAGTTCGGACGGGTCGGGCGCGGGGCGCCGTACGCGCCAGACGCGGTCGGCGAAGAACTCCTCGGGCCAGTCGTACGCCTCCGCCTGCACGTCCTGGGGGAGGGCGAGGGTGACCGCGCCGGTCTCCGCCGGGTCGGTGAGCACGCGCATCGCCCGGAGCGCGGAGGCGAGCAGGGCCTCGGGGCGGGTGATGCGGTCGAAGTACCGGGAGACGGGCCGCAGGGTGTCGTTGACGGACACGTCGGCCTCGATCGGGTGCTCCAGCTGCTGGAGGAGCGGGTCGGCGGCGTGCGAGGCGAAGTAGTCGCCGGGGAGCAGGAGGACGGGCAGACGGTTGATGGTGGCGAGTGCGGCGCCGGTGACCAGGTTGGTGGCGCCGGGACCGATGGACGTCGTCACCGCCTGCGCGGACAGGCGGTTGAGCTGACGGGCGTGAGCGACGGCCGCGTGCACCATGGCCTGTTCGTTGCGGCCCTGGTGGTACGGCATGATGTCGGCGTACTCGACGAGCGCCTGGCCGAGGCCGGCCACGTTGCCGTGGCCGAAGATGCCCCAGGTGCCGGCGATCAGGCGGTGCCGCACGCCGTCGCGTTCGGCGTACTGGGCGGCCAGGAAGCGGATCAGGGCCTGCGCGGTGGTCAGTCGGCGGGTGGCGGCGCTCATGCGGACCTCTCCGGTGCGGTGTAGAGGGGGAGCCGGGGGTCGACCGGCTGGTCGGGCCAGGTGTCGCGGATCCAGGCGTGGTCGGGGTGGTCGCGGATCAGCCAGGCGCGTTCGGCCTCCGGGCCGGCCATGACGTTGAGGTAGTACATGTGGTGGCCGGGCACGGCCATGGACGGTCCGTGCCAGCCGTCGGGGATGAGGACCACGTCTCCGTCGCGCACCTCCGCCAGCACGTCCGTGCCCCGTCCCCGCCCGGACGGGGAGACCCGCTGGTAGCCGAGGCCGGGGGTGCCGTCGTGGTCGGCGAACTCGAAGTAGTAGATCTCCTCCAGCACGGACTCCTCGCCGGGGCGGTGCTCGTCGTGCTTGTGCGGCGGGAAGGAGGACCAGTTGCCGCCCGGGGTGATGACCTCGACCGCGATGAGTTTGTCGCATGCGAAGACCCCGGCGGCGCCGAAGTTGTTGACCTGGCGGGAACAGTTCCCGGTGCCTCGCAGCTCCACCGGCACCGAAGACGCCGGCCCGTACCGTGCGGGCAGGCGGCGGGTGCAGCGGGCGCCGGTGAGGGCGAACCGGCCGCCGCCGGAGGAGGTGACGGTCGTACGGGCGTCGCGCGGCACGTAGGCGAAGTCGCTGACGCCGCTGAACACGCTGCCACGGCCGGTGAGGACGAAGGTGTCCCGGCCGAAGTCGTCGGCCGTGGCGACCGTGCAGCCGCCGCTGAGCGGGAGGACGATCCACTCGCTGTCGCCGCTGTCGAAGGTGTGGCCGCCGCCGGGCGGCAGGTGCAGGACGCGCAGACCGGAGTGGCCCCAGCCGGCCGTCTCGGGGGCCACGTCCACGGCATACGGGCCGCGTGCGGCCTTGCCCGCCGAAAGGTGGTACGTCATCGGATCAACTCCTCTGCCAACTCAACTCCTCTGCCGGCTCAGCTCCTGGGCCGACTCGGCTCCTGTGTCACAACAGGCCGACGGCGGTGTCCACGGCCTGTTCCACGCTGCCCTCGGCCGGGTAGAGCAGCGAGCGGCCGACGACCATGCCCTGCACGGTGGGGAGCCTGAGCGCCTTGCGCCAGCGTTCGTAGGCGGCGGACTGGTCCGCGGGGGAGCCGCCTATGTCGCCGCCGAGCAGGACCGCGGGCAGCGTGGAGGTCTCCAGGACCTCGCCCATGTCGTCCGGGTCGTGGGTGACGGGCAGTTTCAGCCAGGTGTAGGCGGAGGTGCCGCCCAGACCCGAGGCGATGGCGACGGACCGGGTGACCGCCTCGGCGGACAGGTCGTTGCGGACCCGGCCGTCGACGCGGCGGGAGATGAACGGTTCGACGAACACGGGCAGTTCACGCGCGGCCATGGCGTCGACCGCGCGGGCGGTGGCCTCCATGGTGGTCAGCGAGCCGGGGTCGTCGTAGTCGATGCGCAGCAGCAGTTTGCCCGCGTCGAAGCGCATCCGGGCGATGTCCTCGGCGCGGTGGCCGGTGAAGCGGTCGTCCATCTCGAAGGCGGCGCCCGCGAGGCCGCCCCGGTTCATCGAGCCCATGACGACCTTGTCCTCCAGCACTCCGAGCAGCAGCAGGTCCTCCAGCACGTCGGCGGTGGCGAGCACCCCGTCGACGCCGGGCCGTGACAGCGCGGTGCACAGGCGTTCCAGCAGGTCGGCCCGGTTGGCCATGGCGAGCCGGCGGTCGCCGACGCCGAGCGCGCCGCGCGCCGGATGGTCCGCGGCCACGATCATCAGGCGGCCGGAGTCGCCGATCAGCGGGCGGCGTACCCGGCGGGCCGCCGCCTCGGCGATCGCCTCCGGGTGCCGGGCTCTGACCGTGGTGAGGTCGGGGATGCTGAGGGACAAGACGAAGCTCCGTTCAGGGGGTGGTTCGCGCGAGGAGGTCGTGGACCTCCGCCTCGGTGGGCATCGCGGACGAGCAGGCGAGCCGGGAGGCGACGAGGGCGCCGGCCGCGTTGGCGTACCGCATGGTCTTCTCCAGGTCCCAGCCGGAGAGCAGACCGTGGCAGAGGCAGCCGCCGAACGCGTCGCCCGCGCCGAGGCCGTTGACCACCTCGACCGGCACCGGCGGTACCTCGGCCGTCCGGCCGTCGCGGTGCACGGCGAGGACGCCCTTCGGGCCCTGCTTGACGACGGCCAGTTCCACACCGGCGGCCAGCAGGGACTCGGCGCAGGCGCGCGGCTCGCGCACGCCCGTGGCGATCTCGCACTCGTCGAGGTTGCCGACCGCGACGGTCGCGTACCGCAGCGCCTCGGCGTAGTAGGGGCGGGCCTGGTCGGGGTCGGTCCAGAACATGGGGCGCCAGTCCAGGTCGAAGACCGTGGTGCCGGACTTCGCCCGGTGGGCGAGAGCGGCCAGCGTCGCCGTACGGCTCGGTTCCTCGCTCAGTCCGGTGCCGGTGATCCAGAAGATGCGGGCGGCGCGGATCGCGCCGAGGTCCAGCTCGCCCGGGTGGATCTCCAGGTCGGGGGCCTTGGGACGGCGGTAGAAGTACAGGGGGAAGTCGTCCGGTGGGAAGATCTCGCAGAACGTGACGGGGGTCGGGTGGGCGGCGACCGGCGTGACCCAGCGGTCGTCGACGCCGAACTCCGTCAGCGCCTGGTGCAGATAGCCGCCGAACGGGTCGTCACCCGTGCGGGTGACGACGGCGGTGGCCCGGCCGAGGCGGGCGGCGGCGACCGCCACATTGGCGGCCGAACCGCCGAGGAACTTGCCGAAGGTCTCAACCTCCGCCAGGGACACACCTGTTTGCAGGGGGTAGAGATCGACCCCGATGCGCCCCATCGTGATGAGATCGAAATGCTGGACTGACTCGGCCATGTGCGACGCTCCTCGGGCTGGGCGGGGCCTGCCGCCTCCCAGGTGTATGACTCCTGGCGGACCATGTCAATACTTTGTACTTACATTCGGACCTGCTGGTGAAATGATGTCTTAACAAAGTATTGACAGCGGGCGTCCCAAGTACTTGTATCCGGTCCCAGCGCAACAGCCGTTCTTCTCTGGTCTGGCACACGGCTTCCCCGTAGCACAGTCGCACAGTGAGGTGCAGGAAAAGATGGACCGCTCTTCGCACGCCCGCTCCCGCAGATTCGCCCCTGCGGTGGCCCTCGCCGCCGCCGCGGCCCTGACCCTGGCCGGCTGCTCCAGCAGTTCCGGGGGCAAGAAGGCCGACGAGGAGGGGGCCTCGGGCGCCTCCGCGGGCAAGGCGAACACCCCCCGCATGACGGTCGCCCTGGTCACCCACCAGGCGCCCGGCGACACCTTCTGGGACATCGTCCGCAAGGGCGCCGAGGCCGCCGCCGCCAAGGACAACGTCAAGCTCGTCTACTCCGCCGACCCGAACGCGGGCAACCAGGCCAACCTGGTGCAGAACGCGATCGACCAGAAGGTCGACGGCATCGCGGTCACCCTGGCCAAGCCGGACGCCCTGCGCAGCGTCCTCGACAAGGCGGAGAAGGCCGGCATACCCGTCGTCGGGCTCAACTCGGGCCTCGCGGACTGGAAGAAGCTCGGCCTGATGGAGTTCTTTGGGCAGGACGAGACCGTGGCCGGCGAGGCGCTCGGCAAGCGGCTGAACGAGGACGGCGCCAAGAACGCCGTCTGCGTGATCCACGAGCAGGGCAACGTCGGCCTGACCCAGCGCTGCGACGGCGTGAAGAAGACCTTCGAGGGGTCGATCGAGAACCTGTACGTCAACGGCACCGACATGCCCTCGGTGAAGTCGACCATCACCGCCAAGCTCAAGCAGGACGGCGACATCGACCACCTCGTCACGCTCGGCGCCCCGTTCGCCATGACCGCCGTGCAGTCGGTGGACGAGGGCGGCAGCAAGGCGAAGGTGGCCACCTTCGACCTCAACAAGGAACTGACCGGCGCCGTCGAGAAGGGCGACATCGCGTTCGCCGTCGACCAGCAGCCCTACCTCCAGGGCTACTTGGCGGTCGACGGCCTGTGGCTCTACAAGAACAACGGCAACTACAGCGGCGGCGGTGAGCAGCCGGTGCTGACCGGCCCGGCCTTCGTCGACAAGTCCAACGTGAAGGCCGTCGCCGGGTTCGCCGCGAAGGGCACCCGGTGAGGAGCATGACCCAACAGGCTGCGCCGGCGGTGAACACACCGCCGGCTCCCGGCCCGAAGGAGACCGACGGGCGGACCCGGCAGCGCTCCCTGGCGCTGCGGCTGCTCGCCCGGCCCGAGGTCGGGGTCTTCCTCGGCGCCGTCGCCGTGTTCGTCTTCTTCCTGGTCGCGGCGCCCTCGGTCCGCGACGGCAGCTCCATGGCCACGGTCCTCTACCAGTCGTCCACCATCGGCCTCATGGCGCTGCCGGTCGCCCTGCTGATGATCGGCGGCGAGTTCGACCTGTCGGCCGGTGTCGCCGTGGTCACCTCGGCGCTCACCGCCAGCATGCTCAGCTACCAGCTGACCATGAACGTCTGGGTGGGCGTGATCGTCGCCCTCGCGGTCTCCCTCGGGGTCGGCGCGTTCAACGGCTGGGTGCTGGTGAAGACCGGCCTGCCGAGCTTCCTGGTCACGCTCGGCACCTTCCTGATCCTCCAGGGCGTCAACCTGGCGGTCACCAAGCTGGTCACCGGCAACGTCGCCACCGACGACATCAGCGACATGGACGGCTTCGGCCAGGCCAAGGCCCTCTTCGCCTCCTCCTTCGACGTCGGCGGCGTCCAGGTGAAGATCACGGTCGTGTGGTGGCTGGTCTTCGCGGCCCTGGCCACCTGGGTGCTGCTGCGCACCAAGTACGGCAACTGGATCTTCGCGGTCGGCGGCAGCCAGGAGTCCGCCCGCGCGGTCGGCGTCCCCGTCACCTTCACCAAGATCACGCTGTTCATGCTGGTCGGCTTCGGCGCCTGGTTCGTCGGCATGCACCAGTTGTTCTCCTTCAACACCGTGCAGTCCGGCGAGGGCGTCGGCCAGGAGCTGATCTACATCGCCGCCGCGGTGATCGGCGGCTGTCTGCTCACCGGCGGCTACGGTTCCGCCATCGGCCCGGTCTTCGGCGCCTTCATGTTCGGCATGGTGAACCAGGGCATCGTCTACGCCGGCTGGAACCCCGACTGGTTCAAGGCCTTCCTCGGCGTGATGCTCCTCGGCGCCGTCCTCATCAATCTGTGGGTCCGCCGCGCGGCGACCCGGAGGTGATCGGAAATGACCAGCAAGACCACCGGCACCCACGGCGCCGTCCTGGAGGACACCGCCCCCCAGGACGGCGACCGGCCGCTCGTCGAACTGCGCGGCGCCGGCAAGGCCTACGGCAACATCCGCGCCCTGCACGGCGTCGACCTCGCCGTCCATCCCGGCCGGGTGACCTGTGTGCTCGGCGACAACGGCGCCGGCAAGTCCACCCTCATCAAAATCATCTCCGGGCTGCACCAGCACACCGAGGGCGACTTCCTCGTGGACGGCGCACCGGTGCGCTTCACCACGCCCCGCGACGCCCTCGCCCGGGGCATCGCCACCGTCTACCAGGACCTCGCCACCGTGCCCCTGATGCCGGTGTGGCGCAACTTCTTCCTCGGCTCCGAGATGACCAAGGGCCCCTGGCCCGTTCGTCGCCTCGACATCGCCCGCATGAAGAAGACCGCGGACGAGGAGCTGCGCAACATGGGCATCGTCCTGGACGACCTGGAACAGCCCATAGGCACCCTCTCCGGCGGCCAGCGCCAGTGCGTCGCCATCGCCCGCGCCGTCCACTTCGGCGCCCGCGTCCTCATCCTCGACGAGCCCACCGCAGCCCTCGGCGTCAAACAGTCCGGAGTGGTCCTCAAGTACATCGCCGCCGCCCGGGAACGCGGCCTCGGCGTCATCTTCATCACCCACAACCCCCACCACGCCTACCTGGTCGGCGACCACTTCAGCGTGCTGCGTCTGGGTACCCTCGAACTCAGCGCCGCCCGCGCCGACATCACCCTCGAGGAACTCACCAACCACATGGCCGGCGGCGCCGAACTCGCCGCCCTCAAGCACGAACTGGCGCAGGTCGGCGGGGTCGACGTGGCGGCGCTCCCGGACGAGCAGCCGGAGGTTCCCGCGCCCGCCACCGCAGCACCCGCCGGCGTCGCTTCGGAAGCCGCGGCACCCGCCACCGCGGCTTCGGAAGCCGCCGCACCCGACACCGCCGAAGGGAAGGCCTGACATGCCCGCTGCCCTGGACCGCATCCGCGTCGGCTCGGCCCCCGACTCCTGGGGCGTCTGGTTCCCCGACGACCCGCGGCAGGTGCCCTGGGAACGGTTCCTGGACGAGGTCACCGAGGCCGGTTACGAGTGGATCGAGCTGGGCCCCTACGGCTACCTCCCCACCGACCCGGCCCGGCTCACCGACGAGGTGACCCGGCGCGGCCTCAAGGTCTCCGCCGGCACCATCTTCTGCGGCCTGCACCGCGGTCCCTCCGAGTGGGACGCCACGTGGGAGCAGGTCAGCCGCGTCGCCGCCCTGACCCGGGCCATGGACGCGAAGCACCTCGTCGTCATCCCGTCCTTCTGGCGCGACGACAAGACCGCGGAGATCCTGGAGCCGCCGGAGCTGACCGGCGAGCAGTGGGCCCACCTCACCCGGGGCATGGAACGCCTCGGCCGCGAGGTGAAGGAGACCTACGGCCTGGACATCGTCGTCCACCCGCACGCCGACACCCACATCGACACCGAGGAGCACGTCGAGCGCTTCCTCGACGTCACCGACTCCGAGGTGGTCAACCTCTGCCTGGACACCGGCCACTACGCCTACTGCGGCGGCGACAGCGTCAAACTGATCGAGACCTACGGCGAGCGCATCGGCTACCTGCACCTCAAGCAGGTCCACCCCGAGATCCTCGCCGAGGTGCGGGCCGGCGGGGTGCCGTTCGGGCCGGCCGTGCAGCGCGGCGTGATGTGCGAGCCGCCCACCGGCGTACCGGAGCTCGGCCCGGTGCTCACGGCGGCCCAGAAGCTGGGCGTGGACCTGTTCGCCATCGTCGAGCAGGACATGTACCCCTGCGAGCCCGACAAGCCGCTGCCCATCGCCGTGCGCACCCGCAGGTTCCTGCGCTCCTGCGGCGCCTGAGGCCGACCGCGCCGGCGGGGCGGGTCCCGCCGGCGCACCGCTCGGCGGGCCGTCGTCGGTCATGCGCGCTAGCGTGCACAGCACCGGCACTTCGTCCCGTCAAGAGAGGCAGCCATGACCTCACGTCTCAACCCCTACCTCGGCTTCGACGGCGACGCCCGACAGGCCATGGAGTTCTACCAGCAGGTGTTCGGCGGCTCACTGGCGCTGAACACCTTCGGCGCGTTCGGAGAGTCCGACAGCCCGCACGCCGAAAAGATCATGCACGGCATGCTGGAGACGCCGGACGGCTTCACCCTGATGGCCTCCGACACCCCGCCCGGGATGGAGTACAGCGCGGGGACGAACTTCTCGGTGAGTCTCAGCGGCGACGACGAGGCCGAGCTGCGCGGCTACTGGGAGAAGCTGTCCGCCGACGGGACCGTCGCCGTGCCGTTGGAGAAGCAGATGTGGGGCGACGTCTTCGGCATGTGCACGGACCGGTTCGGCGTCCCCTGGATGGTGAACATCAGCGAGTCGGCGAGCTGACCGCGCGGCCCGCCGGCCCCGGCGCCCGGTTCACCCCTGCCGTACCTCCGCGATCGTCACCGGCCGGTGCTCGCGCAGCGACAGGGTGCACGCCTCGGCGATCCAGCCCGCCTCCAGGGCGTCCTCGATCGTGCACGGGGAGGGGCGGTTGCCGGCGGCGACCTCGGTGAACGCGGTGAGCTCCGCGCGGTAGGCGGCGGTGAAGCGGTCCATGAAGAAGTCGTGCGGAGTGCCGGCCGGGAAGGTCACGCCCGGCTCGACCGAGCGCAGCGGCAGCTTGTCCTCCAGGCCGACCGCGATGGAGTCCGCGAAGCCGTGGATCTCCATACGGACGTCGTAACCGCGCGCGTTGTGACGGCTGTTGGAGACCACGGCGATCGTGCCGTCGTCCAGGGTGAGGACCGCGCCGGTGGTGTCGGCGTCGCCCGCGTCCTTGATGAAGTCGGCGCCGCGGTTGCCGCCGACGGCGTACACCTCACGCACCTCGCGGCCGGTCACCCAGCGGATGATGTCGAAGTCGTGCACCGCGCAGTCGCGGAAGATGCCCCCGGAGGCGGCGATGTACGCGGCGGGCGGCGGCGCCGGGTCCAGCGTGGTCGACCGCACGGTGTGCAGCGTGCCCAGCTCACCCGCCCGCACGGCGGCCCGCGCCGCGACGAACCCCGCGTCGAAGCGGCGGTTGTAGCCGATCTGGATCGGTACGTCGTGATCCGCGACGGCCTTGAGCACCTCGACGCCCTCCGCCATGGTGCGGGCGACGGGCTTCTCGCAGAAGACGGGCATGCCCGCCTCGACGGCGGCCAGGATCAGACCGGGGTGGGCGTCGGTCGCGGCGGCGATCACCACCGCGTCCACCCCGGCGGCCAGTACCGCCTCGGGCGAGTCCGCGACCTCGGCGCCGAACCGCTCGGCGGCCGCCTTCGCGGCGTCCGCGAACGGGTCGGCGACGACGAGCGATTCGACGGCGTCGAGACCGGAGAGGGTCTCGGCGTGGAAGGCGCCGATGCGGCCGAGGCCGAGGATTCCGATACGCATACGTGTTGTGCTCCTTGATGAGTCAGGACGCTCGACGAGTGCCCGGAACGTGTCGTCCGACCTGGGCGGGGGGTGGTAGCGGCGGCCCTCCGCCGGGTGCTGCGCGCCCTCATCCCTCCGGTCGCACCTCGACCCAGGCGCCGCGCTCGGCCGACCGCGCCATGGCGTCCAGTACGGCCGCGCTGTGCACGGCATCCACCAGGGTGGCGCCGTGCGGGGTGTTCTCGGCGATCGAGCGCAGGAAGCGGTAGGCCTCGATCACCTTCAGGTCGTCGTAGCCCATGGCGTTCGCGGCTCCCGGCTGGAAGGCGGCGAACTCGCCGTGCGCGGGGCCGACGTAGACCGTGCTGACGGGCTGGTCCTGGTACGCCGTGCCGCGGCTGACGCCCAGCTCGTTCATGCGGCGGAAGTCCCAGAACACCGCCCCGGTGGTGCCGTGCACCTCGAAGCCGTAGTTGTTCTGCTCGCCGACCGAGACCCGGCAGGCCTCCAGGACACCGCGGGCGCCGGAGGCGAAGCGCAGCAGACAGCTGACGTAGTCCTCGTTCTCGACCGGGCCCGTCTCGCCGCCCGCGGCCCGGGAGTGACCGGCCGTGGCGCCGGTCGGCCGGGCCCGCTCGGACACGAAGACCGCCGTGTCGGCGGTCAGGGACGCGATGTCGCCGAGCAGGAACCGGGCCAGGTCGGCGCCGTGCGAGGCGAGGTCGCCGAGCACCCCGCTGCCGCCGCGCTCCCGCTCGTAGCGCCAGGTCAAGGCGGACTCGGGATGGGCCGCGTAGTCGCTGAAGAGGCGGATGCGGACGTGGGTGACGGTGCCGATCTCCCCGGCGGCGATCAGGTCGCGGGCGGCCTCCACGGCGGGCGCGTTGCGGTAGTTGAAGCCGACCGCGCCCTGGACGCCGGCCTTGGCGACCGCGTCCGCCACCGCCCGCGCGTCCTCGGCGGTCAGGCCGACCGGCTTCTCGATCCAGATGTGCTTGCCGGCCTCGGCCATCGCGACGGCGATCTCGCGGTGCAGGAAGTTCGGGGCGGTGATGCTGACCGCCCCGACCCGCGGATCGGCGGCCACGTCGCGCCAGTCGCGGGTCGTCGAGGCGAACCCGAACTGGGCGGCGGCCTCCTCGGCACGCCCCGGCACCTCCTCGGCGACGGTCACCAGCTCAGGGCGGAGGGCCAGCCGGGGGTAGTGGTGCCGGACCCGGGCGTACGCCTGGGTGTGCACCCGGCCCATCCAGCCGAACCCGACGACGGCGACACCGAGTGCGTCCACCATGAGACCTGAGACCCCCTCTTCGGACCTGTCCGCGATCTGTCCAGGCCACCCTGGGGCGGCATCGGCATCATGTCAACCTTTTGACAGGACAAAGTTCCAGGGCGGCCCTGGCCGCCTCGCGCGGGGAGCAGATCACCGTCGCGTGCCTGACCTTCGGCGAGCGAGGCGAGTCCGCCAGGGCCTGGCGGGAGGCCAGGAAGCTGGAGAGAACAAGGCGATGCGCCGGGCCGGGGCGGAGAAGGCCGCAGCCGTCCTCGGCGCCGAGGGCCGTTTCTTCGAGCCGGTGATCACCCGCTGACCGCCACCCCTCGAGCCCGACCGACCGACTGGTCGGGCTCCACCGCGCCACCCAGCCCGACGTCGTGCTCACCCACCCGGCCGAGGACCGTACGACAGTGACCACCCGGCCGCCCACCGCATGGCCCTGGAGGCCCGCGTCCTCGCCCGGGCCATCGGCTATCCGGACGAGGGCGAGTTCATCGGCGCGCCGCCCGTCTTCTGCTCTTCATCGGCATCGCGGCGCCGCGCACGAGTCCAGTCGGCGACAGCGCGGAGCGGAAACTGGTCGCCGCGCACCGACCGCCTCCGGCGGCTGGGGGACGCACGTCGACCACCGCGAGGACGCCGCGGTCGGTGTCGGCGTACGGACCGGTAGCCATCCGGAACCGGGCGGGACCAGGGCCGGTAGCGTGGCGATCATGGGTGAGTGGGAACTTCGGCCCGCGTCGACATCGGACGTGGAAGCCGTCGCCGAGTTGCGGGCCGTGGTACTGCGGGCGGATCTGGAGCGGCTCGGCCGGTACGACGAACGGCGGGTGCGGCAGCGGCTGAGGGACGGGTTCGACCGGACGCACACCTGGGTGATCGAGGTGGAGGGCGCGTTCGCCGGTTGCGTGGCGCTGCGACCGGCCGAGGACGCCCGGTGGCTGGAGCACTTCTACCTCGTCCCCCGCCTGCAGGGCGCAGGCATCGGCTCGGCCGTGCTCCGCGCGCTGCTGGCGCGGTGCGACCGCAGCGGTGACCCCGTCCGCCTGAACGTGCTGAGGGGCAGCGCGGCCCGACGGCTGTACGAGCGACATGGGTTCACCGTCGAGGCCGTGGACGCCGTGGACGTCTTCATGGTGCGCGAGCCGGTCCGGACCTGACCGTTCTCCGACGCGCGCCGACCGGGGGCCGCGTCGGAGAACCCCGCTCGGCCGACCGCCGGTCACCGCCCCCGGCGTGAGAGCCAGGCCGCGGCCAGTGCGCCGGAGACGTTGTGCCAGACGGAGAAGACCGCGGCGGCAGCGCCGCCAGCGGGCTGAAGTGGGCGGTGGCCAGGGAGGCCGCGAGGCCGGAGTTCTGCATGCCGACCTCGAAGGCCATGGCACGGCTGCCGGGCTCACCCAGCCGGCCGAGGCGTCCCGCGCCGTAGCCGAGCGCCAGGCCGAGACCGTTGTGCAGCACGACGGCGAGGAACACCATCCCGGCCGCCGACTTGATGGCCTCCGCGCTGCCCGCGACGACCACGGCCACGATCACGGAGATCGTCAGCGCGGACAGCCACGGCAGCGCGGGCAGCGCCCGCTGCACGTACCGCCCCGCCACGAGCCGTACGACGACGCCCGCGAGGATCGGCAGCAGCACCGTCTTGAGGATGTCCGTGACCATGGAGCCCGCGTCGACCGGGAGGTACTCCCCGGCCAGCAGCAGCGTCAGCGGCGGGGTGACCAGCGGGGCCACGAGCGTGGAGACGGTGGCGACGGAGACCGACAGGGCCACGTCACCGCGGGCCAGGTACGTCACCACGTTGGACGCCGTGCCGCTGGGCGCGCAGCCGACCAGGATCACACCGGCGGCGAGCTGCGGCGGGAGGTCGAGCAGGTGGGCGATCGCCCAGCCGAGCCCCGGCATGATGACGTAGTGCGCGACCAGCCCGAGGGCCACCGCCCAGGGTCGCCCGGCGACCCCGCGGAAGTCCTCCGGGGTCATGGTGATGCCCATGCAGAACATCACGACGCCCAGCAGGTACGGCACCGACTCGCTCCAGCCGGTGAAACCGCCGGGGAGCAGCAGGCCGAGGGCGCCGGCCGCGACGACGAGGATCGGGAAGACGGTGACGGCGCGCCGCGCGGAGCGGTCGCCGGTGGCGTCGTTGCTGAGGTGTTCGGGTCGTTCGGTTCGCACCGTGCGAGGTAACGCCTGGTGGGCGGCATGACGCAAAGCCGTCTCGCGATGTGATCATCGGGATGGCCGGCTTCACCGCTCCGCGGGGATCGTCAGGTGCTCGTCGCGGTCGTGCGCGAGCGGCGGCGCCCCGGAGCCCGTCGGGTACACGCTCATGGCCGCCCGTGTCGCGGTTCTCCCCGCCGCCGACGGAGTAGTGGTCAACGGTGTCGCGACGACGGCACCGCCCAGGCCGAGCAGGGCACGGACGCGGCCGTCGGCTCCACCCCACCGTCCGGGATGAGGTAGGGTTGACCAGCGCGATCACACGGAAGCCGATCACACGGAATCCATGCGACGCGCACCGGGACGTGGCGCAGCTTGGTAGCGCACTTGACTGGGGGTCAAGGGGTCGCAGGTTCAAATCCTGTCGTCCCGACTCGAGAGAGTCGTAGATCAGGGGCCGTTTCAGAGCGCTCTGAAACGGCCCCTGACCGTTTTCGACGTCATGCCCGGGTGGGCCGGAGCGTCAGAAGGTCAGGCTCCAGCCGTCGAGGTAACCGGGGTCGACGGTGAAGATGCCGGGGGTGTTGTCGGTGACGCGCAACTTCCACCTGCCGTTGGCCGGCACGGCCGACGCGTCGACGGTGAACGTGTCGTGGAGCTCTCTGCCCTCGTCCCAGACGAAGTCCTTCACCAGGATCACCGTGCCGTCCTCGGCCACGAGGTTGATCACCTGGCCGCCGATGAAGTCGTGGACGAGGTCGACGGTCACCTTGAGATCATTCGGCGCGTTGCCGGTCCGGCCGGTGACGGTGAGGGGGGACTCGACGGTGACCCAGTTGGGGATGTCCACCCGCGCCGGGTTGGTGAAGAAGTCCCCGCCCGAGGCCAGCACGGACCAGGTGAAGGACAGGTCGCGGGTCTCCGAGGCGGAGTTCGTGACGGTGACGACCGGGGCGAAGTCACCGGCCGTCGTCGGGGTGCCGCTGATGACTCCGGTGGCGGTGTCGATGCTCAGCCCGGCGGGCAGGCCGGCCGCGGCGTAACCGAGGGCGCCGGGACGGGTCGAGACCGCGTCGATCCGCAGTTCGGTCGGCTGGCCCACCGCGGCCTTCTGGGCGGAGGGGACGACGGCCGCGATGTTGTTGACGTACGAAGGGCCGACGTTGACCGCGGCCCAGGCGTTGCCGACGGCCGTGTACGCGCCGTTGTCCACACCGAAGAGGTCCTTGGCGGCCTGGAGGGTGGCGGTGCGGGCACCCGCGTAGTCGGTGCGGCTGGTCATGTAGACCGTGAGGGCCCGGTACCAGATCGCGGTGGCGTTCTCGATGCCGATGCCGGCGACCGGGTTGCCGTCGTAGGTGGGGCTGTCGTACGCGATGCCCTGGATGGTCTTCCGGCCGCTGCCTTCGGCCAGCAGGTAGAAGAAGTGGTTGCCCACGCCGGAGCTGAAGTGCGGGTCGAGCTTCCTGGTCTCGGAGGTCCAGTAGTCCTGGGACGTGCCCTTCGCGGAGGCGTCCTTGGAGGGCTGGTCCATGTACCGGATCGGCCGGCCGGTGCCCCGCAGGTCGATCAGCTCGGCCATGGTGTAGTCGGGCGTGTCCAGCGGGTTGTCGGCGTAGAACTCCACGGCGGCGGCCATGATGTCGCTGGTCGCCTCGTTGAGGCCGCCCGACTCACCCGAGTAGGTGAGGTTGGCGGTGACGTGGGTGACGCCGTGGGTCATCTCGTGGGCCGCGATGTCCATGGAGGTCACGGGCCGGGCGTCGCCGAGACCGTCGCCGTAGGTCATGCAGAAGCAGAGGTCGTCCCAGAAGGCGTTGGCGTATCCGCTGCCGTAGTGCACCCGGGAGCGAGCACCGACCCCGTCGTCGGCGATGCCGTTGCGGCCGAAGCGGTCCTGGTAGAAGTCCCACGTCTTCTGCGCGCCGTACGCGGCGTCCACGGCGGCCGTCTGCTCGTGGGCGGCGGTGCCGTCACCCCACTGGTCGTCGTCGTCGGTGAGCAGGCTCTGCGTGTTGTCCGGCGCGAACGAGTAGGTCCGGTGGTTGCCCCGCGCCGGGTCGGTCAGCTCGTACGCGGTGCCGTTGTGGACCGAGCCGATCCGCACGGGGCCGCTGTACTGGCTCTGGCCGTCGCCGGCGTGGATCTGCTCCGAGCTGTGCAGCTGCTCGCCGGTGGTCGCGTCGGTCACCACCTGGAGGCGGCTCGGGGTGCCGTCCTCCCGGATGCCGGTGACGAAGGTCTCCCAGGCCAGGACGGGTTCGCCGGATCCCGCCCAGACGACCTTGCGGGGCGCTCGGGAGACGGCCGTCTTGGCGGTGTCCTCCGCCTCGCCCGCCGCCAGCGCCTCCTTCCTGGCGGCGCCCGCCGCGACGGCGGGTTCGATCGAGTCCACGGTGATCTGCGCCGCAGCGGCCTTGGTGACGGTCCGGGAGGCCCGGCCCTCGTGGACGACCAGGTCGCCGCCGAGCACCGGAAGTCCGGCGTAGGTGCGCTCGTAGCGGGTGTGGACGGTGCCGTCCGCGTCCTTGACGACGTCCTTCGGTATGAGCTTCTCGCGGTCCCCGAGTTTCAGGTTCCGGGCGGTGGCGGTGCTCTGGTCGGAGGCTGCCCCGAGGAGCTTCTCCCGCTGCGCGGCGGAGAGTTCGAGGCTCCCGGATCCGGGGCGCGGGGCGACCTCGATCTGCCGGGGCGCCCGGCCCGTGTCCGCGGCGAAGGCGGACGGTCCCGCCGCCGTCGTGACCGGGAGGAGGAGCGCGCCCACCGTGAGTGCCGCGGTCAGCGCGGCGCGCCTTCGCGGAGTGGCACCGCCTCGGGGGGTTCGGGATCCGGGTATGCGTGCAGGTATGGAAGATGACACTCTGTCAGCCACTTCTGTAGCTCTCCTTGTGTCCGGCCGTACGCGCGACGGCCGGTGACGCGGACGCCCGGGTGGACCGGACGACCGTCTCCGGGCGGAGGTGTGGTCCGCCCGGAACAGGTCGATGCTTTCAAGAAGTGAAGAGAATGGGCAGGAGTAGTCGAATCGTTGTCCGAAACCCATTGAGCGTTCGGCCCGTCATCCAACATGCCCGAACAGAAACCCACTTGGGGTAACACCATCCCACATCAGCGCTGTGATCAGCGTGTTTGTGTGCGCGGTAGGGGCAACTGCGCCCCCGCGCACCAGCAGATGGGGCGCGCACAACTCCTGGGCGGTGAGGATCACCTTCGCGCCAACGGTGAATCCAGGCGGCACCTGCTGTACATCTGCCTGTAACAAAATGAAGGGCAAGGCGCCTTGACTGCTCCTGAACTCCAACTACTTGAATCCAAGACCCGCACGCCCGGCGGCGTTCACACTCCGGCCGCGCGCGCCTTCTCGTACACCCCGGCGGCGACGTCCTTCAACTCCTGGGCGTCGCGCGGCCCCCTCTGGAGGTCGATGAGGATCTCGTCGAAGCCGATCCCGGCGTGCGCGACCAGGTCCTCGACGATCTGCCCGGCGTCGCCCTGGAAGAGGGCGCGGTCACGGCCCTCGTACGGTGTGGGGGTGTACGCGGCGTTCGCCCGCAGCACCGTCCGGATCGGCTTGGTACGCCCGCGTTCGGCCGCCAGTTCCCGCAGAACGCGCCACTGGGCGGCCGTCTGCTCGGCGCCCAGGGCCAGCGGCAGCCAGCCGTCGGCGTGGTCGACGAGCCTGCGCAGGGCCCGCCCGTTGCCCGCGGCCAGCATGATCGGAATCGGTCGGGCGGGCTTGGGGCCGACGACGGCCGACGCGATCCGGGTGATGTCCCCCTCGTAGACGACCGGGTCCGGCCCCCACACCGCCCGGCAGACCTCGATCACCTCGTCCAGCACCTTGCCGCGATCCTCGAAGGGCCGGACGCCCGCGGCCGCGTATTCGTCGAGGGACCACCCCGAGCCGAAGCCGGCGACCACCCGGCCGCCGCTCGCCGCGTCCAGCGTGGCGAGCGACCTGGCGAGCTGGAACGGCCCGTGCAGCGGTGCCACCAGTACGGACGTGCCCAGCCGGACCCGTTCGGTGACCGCGGCCGCCAGGGACAGCGTGATCAGCGGCTCGGCCACGAAACGGTAGTCGTCGGGCCAGGCCAGGCCGGGGACGCCGAACAGGCCCTGGGTGGCGGGCTCGGGGAAGAGGGCCCGTTCGTAGGCCCACAGGCTCTGGTATCCGATCTGCTCGGCGGTGCGTGCCACGTCGGGCACGTCCCTGCCGACGTCGTACTGACGGTTCTGCGGGAGGCCGAGTCCGAGTGGGGTGGTCACGATGGGTGAGCTCCTCAAGTGATGCGGGACGCCTGCTGATCCGTGGGCTATCGCTGCCTGGTGGGGCGGATGACGAGTTCGTTGACGTCGACGTCGGGCGGTTGGCCGATGGCGTAGGAGACGGCGGCCGCGATCGCGTCGGCGGAGATGGGCGCTTCCCGGTAGGCGCGTATGGCCTCCTGGACGTCCGGCTCGGTGATCGAGTCGGCGATCTCGGACTCGACGATCCCGGGGGAGACCGTGGTGACGCGGATGCTCGGGTCCACCTCCAGGCGCAGGCCCTCGGTGATGGCCCAGGCGGCGTACTTGGTGGCGCAGTAGACGGCGCCCGTGGGCATGACCTCGTGGGCACCGACCGAGGCGATGGTGACGAAGTGGCCGGCGCCGCGGCGCTGGAAGTGGGGCAACGCCGCGGCGATGCCGTGCAGCAGGCCGCGGATGTTGACGTCGATCGTCCGGTCCCACTCGTCGGTCAGCAACGAGTCCAGCCGCGACAGGGGTCCGATCCCGGCGTTGTTGACGATCACGTCGATCCGGCCGTGCCGGTCCACGGCGGTGTCGACGAAGGCGGTGACGCTCCCCGGGTCGGTGACGTCGAGGCGGTGCGTGTCGGCGCTCCCGCCCGCGTCCCGGATCGCCCCGGCCAGCGTGGCGAGGCGATCGGTACGGCGGGCTCCGAGGACGACGTGGTGTCCCTCACCCGCGAGCCGCAGCGCGGTGGCATGTCCGATGCCACTGCTCGCTCCGGTGACGAGTACGACTTTCGAGTCGGTCATGGAGTGGTGTCCTTTGATCGGGAAGAGGAGTGCGTCCGGACGGGGCTCACGGCACTACGACTCAGGGGGCGAGGAAGTCACACCGCGGTGGTCTCCGCGCCCGTGGACAGCGCCTTCAGCCGCGGCAGGATGTCGTTCACGCCGACTTCGACACGGCTGTACACCTCGCCGTTGAGGACCAGGGTGCCGTCGAAGTCACCGGCATGGGCATAGAAGCCGACCGGTGCGGTCGCGGCCTGGAAGAAGCCGAAGAGGGGCCGGAGCGCGTGCTCGACGACGAGCGCGTGGCGGTCGCTTCCTCCGGTGGCCACCAGGATGACGGGTTTGTTCGTGAGGCCGTACTGGTCGACGAGATCGAAGAGGTGCTTGAACATCCCGGAGTACGACGCTCGGAACACCGGTGTCGCCGCGACGACCACGTCGGCTTCCTCCACCAGGCGAATCCGGTGTTCGACCTCGGGCGACACGTCCTCGCGCAGGGTGGCTCCGGTGAAGCTCGGCCCGAGCCGGTAGACATCGACCTGATGGAGTTCGACCGGCAGAAGGTCGCCGAGCCGGGAGGTGACGAGGCCGGCGAGCCCCATCGTCCTGGACCGCTCGTTCGGGCTGCCGTTGACGACGGCGACGCTCAGGGCGCGGCTCATGCCGCGTTCTCGGGGGTGCGGGACAGCTCACGCCGCATCACGGGCGCGACCTCGGTGCCGAGACGTTCGACGGCGGCGAGAACGTCCCGCTGCGGCATGTGCCCGTAGCCGAGATGGAAAACGGCTCGGGTCGCTCCGTAGAGTTCGTGGTAGGCCATCAGTTTGTCGACGACTTCCTGCGGGCTTCCCACGAGCAGCCCTCCGCCCGGTGTCGCCTGTGCGTCGAAGGCGCGTCGCGGCAGGGCGATCCGGCTCCGCGCTGGTGGTTGTTCTCCCACATGCCCCTTTTGAAATAGGGGAACATCGTGTCCCGGGCGCCCTGACTCGTCGCGCCGACATGGCCGTGGGTCGTGATGCCGACCCGCGCGGCCTCCGCGGGACGGCCGGAGGTCTCGAACGCCTCGTGGTACTTGGCCACCCCGTCGGCGAACTGGCCGATCGGCCCGAGGAGCAGGGCGAGCGCCAGAGGCAGGCCCAGTGCACCCGCTCGGACGGCGGAGGCGGGAGTGCCTCCGCTCCCGATCCAGACCGGCAACTCGCCGACCGGACGGGGAGCGATGTCGAGCCCGGTGAGGTCACGGGTGTGCGGCCCGCCGGACCAGACCGCGGGGTTGCCGCCGCGGATGGCGAGAAGGGCGTCGAGCTTCTCCCGGTAGAGGTCCGCGTAGTCGGCGGCGTCGTAGCCGAACAGGGGGAACGACTCGGTGAAGGAACCCCGGCCGGCGATGATTTCGGCTCGGCCGCCGGAGAGCAGATCAAGGGTCGCGAAGTTCTGGAAGACCCGGACTGGGTCCTCCGAGCCCAGCACCGTCACACCGCTGGTGAGGCGGATGTGCCGGGTCCGGGCGGCCACCGCCGCCAGGACGACCGGCGGAGCCGAAGCGACGAAGTCGGATCGGTGATGCTCACCGACGGCGAAGACGTCCAGGCCGACGTCGTCGGCGACGACCGCCTGCTCCACGATCTCGGCCATGCGGTCACGCGGTGACATCGGTCGACCGGTCGCGGGATCGGGACCGATCTCACCGAAGGTGATGATCCCGACTTCAAATGGATGTGTCATGTCCGTCCTCGGATGCGGATTTCGGCCATGGGAGGCCATGGGAGGCCACGGGCGGCGGCATGTTGGTGACGTGTCATCTACATGACGTGGACCATACATGACGTGTCACCTACCCTGCTAGACTGCTCGGGTGGCAATGACGAATGACATCCCGTGGCTGAACGACGACGAGCAGCACATGTGGCGGCAGTGGATGGGTCTCCACGCGGAGCTTCTGGCGACGCTCAACCGGGAGATGCAGGCGGACACCGGGCTGTCCAATCCGGACTACCAGGTGCTCGTCGTGCTGACCGACTCCGCCGAAGGCCGCATCCGGGTGTCCGACCTGGCGGCGTCGTTGCAGTGGGAACGCAGCCGGGTGTCCCACCATGTCGCGCGGATGGAGAAGCGCGACCTGGTGTCGCGGCGCGGGTGCCCGGACGACGGCCGTGGCGCCTTCGTCCGCATCACCGAGACGGGGCGGGCGGCCATCGAGCGTGCCGCCCCCGCCCATGTGCGCGCCGTACGTGACCTGGTGTTCGACGCGCTCACCGCGGACGAGGTGGCTCAGCTCGGCGCGATCTTCGACCGGCTACGGTCCCGCATCGGTCCGTCGGCCGGGTGAAGCACGGCCGGGTCGGCCGGTGGGTGGCGCCGACCGACACCTGCCTGAAGGGCCTTCGCGAACAGCCGCTCGCGGGGCCCTTTTCGCATGCGGTGTACCGACGGCTGGACACCCCCTTGACGGCTCACGGGCGCCGGTCGAGACTTCCCTAGTAATCCTAGTGAACAGGTGGGGAAAGCATGGGGCGCCTCGTTCCGGTCGGCAGCCGTACGGCCAGTACGCCCGCACCCTCGCCCGAGCTCACCTCCCGCCGTCACATCGACCTCCTCCGCGTCTGCAGCGCGCTCAGCCTCCCGCGCTGACCACCGCGACGCCGGCCGACGGCGGTCCCCGTACGGACGCTGCCCGGATTCGCCCGCCGCTCACGGCCCGACGCCTGCCTCCACCGCGCGTACGTCACGCGCCCGCACCCGGGGAGAACCATGACCGTCACACCGCTCACCCCCGCCCCCGCCTTCCGGGGACGGATCGGCCGCGACCCGCGCAGCGGCCACTACGCCGTGCCGCGCCGCTACCGCCTCCACCTGGCGCCCGACCACGACGACTGTCTGCGCATCGCCGTCGTCCACGGCCTGCTCGGCCTGGACCGGGTCTGTCCGGTGACCGTCCTGGACGCGGTCCCCGACTGCTCCGACGGCGGTCACTCCGTGTTGCGCCCGCTGTACGAGGCGAGCGCGCACCGCTACCGGGGGCCGGCCGTCGCGCCGGTGCTCAGCGACCACTGGTCGGGCCGGATCGTGAGCACGCACGCCCGCGACATCATGCGTGACCTCGCCCGGTACTTCACGCCGGCCGCCGGTCCGGTGCTGTACCCGGCCGGGGCGGAGGCGGAGATCGAGGGCGTCGAGCTGCTGTGCGCGCGCACCGCCGACCCCGCGGCCCTGCCCGACGTGCTGGACCTCCTGGAGCGACGCCTGACCGCGCACGCCTACGTCCTGGGCGACCGGCCGACCGCCGCCGACGTCGAGGTGTGGGTGGCCCTCGTACGGCACGACAGCCCCCGGCGTGCGGCCGACCACCCCGCCCTCTGGTCCCACGTGCGGCGCCTGACCGCCCACCCGGCCTTCGGCCGGCACCTCGCGGGCCGTCCCGCCTGACGCGGAGGAAGCCGACGCCGCCACCACCGGTCCCACCCGCGCCGCATCCCCGCACACGCCGGCCGCGTGATCGTCCCGTTCGACTCCGATGCCCCCGCGCCGACCGCCGCCGCGGGCGCCTGGATCCGCCTGGAGTTCGGCACGGCGTGCCGCGCGCGCAAGGCGCCACGCTCGCATGCCGTTTCAGCGGACGGGGCACCCCCGGGAGGGCGTGCGGCAACCGCCCTGCGTCATGGCGCCGCCGTGTCCGCCGCCCCTCCCGGCGGACACGGCGTGGCCGGGACACGTCACCCTCCGCCCCGGGCGCGGACGGAGAGCCCGGCACCCCGGGGGCCGACGGCACGGACGGGGTTCAGGGCCCGCAGGGTGAGCCCGGCCCCGCAGGGCCGGCGGGTCCCGCAGGCCCGGCCGGACCGTAAGGTGAGCAGGGCCCCGCGGGGAGCAGGGTCCGGCCGGGCCGTCGTGTCCTTCCGGCTACAGTCTTCAGGCGCCACAGGATGACGCGGACGCCCTCGTGTGCCGTCGCGACAGTGCACCGGACGTTGGAGGCGATACGCCTACGAGTCCTCTTCCGCTGGCCTTGGACCCGCAGCGCCGCCAGTACCCATGAGATTTTGGCCCCCATCGCCCTCGCGGGCGGTGGGGGCCGTTTCGTCATGTCCGGATAGGGTCGGCCGCATGATTCGCGCTGTGATCTTCGATGTCGGCGAGTGCCTTGTAGACGAGACCCGGGAGTACGGCACCTGGGCCGACTGGCTTCGAGTGCCGCGCCATACTTTTCACGCGATGTTCGGAGCCGTCATCGCCCAGGGCCGCGACTACAGGGAGGTCTTCCAGGAATTCCAGCCGGGGTTCGACCTCTACGAGCAACGCGAGGCGCGGGCCTCTGCCGGCCAGCCCGAGACCTTTGGAGAGGAAGACCTCTACGACGACGTTCGTCCGACGCTGGCACAGCTACGACGCGATGGCCTGTGGCTGGGTATCGCAGGCAACCAGACAGTTCGTTCAGGGAAGATCCTGCGCAGCCTGTTCTCCGACGACGTCGATCTGATCGGGACTTCGGACGACTGGGGTGCGTCCAAGCCCGACCCCAAGTTCTTCGAACGCGTCGCCGAGGTCACTCCGTACGACAACGACGAGATCCTCTACGTCGGGGACCGTCTGGACAACGACGTGCGTCCAGCCGCCGAGGCGGGCATGCGGACTGCTCTGGTACGCCGGGGCCCTTGGGCCACGATCCAATGGTGGTCGGTGGACGCCAGGAAGGCGCCTACTTTCCGGGTGGAAAGCCTCCTGGAACTGTCCGGCGCGGTCCGCAGGTTCAACGAGCCAGAGCACTGACTGTCGTCGACCACCCGTACAGCCGGTCGTCCAACTCCCGCACGCACCTCTCGTGCTGGTGCGGCGCCAACGCGCGCCGTACCTCCCGCACCCGGTCCATGCCCATCGCGTACCACGTGCGCTCCAGCTGGGCGAGCGCCCGCAGCGCATACCCGCAGGCCGCCTCGGGGTCTCCGGCCGCGACTTCGACGGCTGCCAGGTCGCCGAGCACGACGGTCTGCTGCTTCTCCTCGGCGGGCCCCAGTTGGTCAAGGACACCGAGGAGAGTCTCGCGGGCCTGCGGCAGGTGGCCGGCCCGCAGCTGCGTGTTCCCCTTGAACGCGGCGAGCCTGACCGAGGAGAACCAGTCCAGCCAGTCGGGGCTCTCGTGCTCGCTGCCGTCGGCGAGGACGTCCTCGGCGTGCCCGATCAGGTGCAGCGCCGTCCTCGTGTTGCCGCAGCGGGTCTCGCACTCGGCCTCCACCGCGTCGAGCCAGGCGAGCAGCTCGGCCGAGGCCGGACCGCGCCGGGCATAGGTTCGCGCGGCCACCATCCGCTCGACGGCCGCATCACGGTCGCCCTCCCACGCGGGGGCGAAAGCCATGTGAGCCAGCGCCGCAGCGCCGAGTAGAGAGTCGTCGGCTTCTCCTGCGCCCTGGAGCGCACGGAGCAGGGTCTGCTGCGCACGGTCGGCGTCCCGCATGTCGAAAAACTCGATCCTGCCCGCCAGCAAGTACGTCTCGGCGAGCGCCGCGGCGATCCGCTGCCGTGTCTGCCCGGCCGTCTCGGGGAGCAGCGCGCAGCCGAGGGTGGCGTGCGCGATCGCCGCAGGGTGCAGGGTGGCGGGGGCCACCGACCAGTACAGACGTCGATGGGAGCGGGTGACGGCCTCGTAGTCCTCGGCCGCGGTGGCAGGCTGCACGGCGACGGACTGGGTGGGGACCGCGGCGAGCCCCACGGCGGCGGCGAGGACGGTCCGGCGGCCTGGGACCGCACCGTCTGTGGTGAATCCCAGCGATGCGAGGTCTTGGCCGAGGAGGCGGGTAAGAATCTGGGCCACCTCGGGCTGCGGCATCGGTGGCTGGTCGGACTCCCACCGGCGGACCTGCCGTACGCCCACCCGTAGGGCGTCCGCGAGGGCCTGCTGAGAGTGGTAACCGGCCGCGAGCCGGGCCGCCTTGAGCTGGGTGTTGGCCACTGGTGCACCTCCGTCGTCATGTGCTGCCGCCAGTGTCGTCGGAAGTCCCCTCGCTGGCCAGTCGTCACCCGACAGACGCAAGGAAAGTCCTCTTTCTGTCCATGAAGAGACCTCTCGAAGCCCTCGGCGTGACCTGTGACGGGGGCCACTCTTATACGCACCTGATCACCACGGTGCCAAGGAGCCACCATGCCGACCACGCCCTTACCTACCATTCCGGATGCCGCGATGAGAGGCTCGAAGGTGATCCGCGTGCCCCGGCAGCTCGGCCTCGCCGCGATGACCATGCTGGGCGCGTGCGCCGGCGCGGTCGTGGAGGCCCCTGTCGCAGGGACCCTCTTCTTCTTCGTGCCGACGGGCACCGCCGACACCTGGGACGCGGAGAACACCCACGCGGTCCCCGGAGGCACGCGGATCCCGATCCCGCCGCGGCGCCGCACGACCGGCCCGGGCCCACACCGGCGGATGTGCCCGGGCGACGGCGGCTGGCACACCGACCCGGCCGCGCTGCGTGCCGCGATCGAGGACGCTTTCGGGCCACGACTGGGCGACGCTGCGGAGGTCGGGGCGTGACCTGCTGCGCGATCTGCGACAAGGCGATCAAAGAAGGGGAGCCGTTCCGACGGCACCGACGCCGCGATCTCACCGGCAGTGTCCTGGCGACAAGCCACACCCACAAGGCGTGCCGCGGCCGGCCGACCATCGTGCCGTTCATCGCACAGTGGTCGGGCGAGACCGCATCGGACCCGACCGTTGTCCTGAGCCCGTTCAGCGGCGTGGCCTACGCCGACGAGACCGCCCTCGACCGTGACGACCGCGGCGTGCTGTGGCAGCGCCGGCCCGACAGCCGCGGCGTCGGTCGGCCGATGTACGGCAAGGTACACAGCGGCCGCCAGCGCCAAGCCATGGCCGGCCTGCTGTGCCATGTGTGCGGCGGTCCCGCCGACCAGGACGACCGTGGCGTGCTGTGGCTACTCGAAGACGGTGCCCGGGAGTACCCGCAGTGGCCCGAGGACCTGATGACGGTGCACCCGCCGATCTGCCTCGACTGCATCCCACTTGCGCGGCAGCAGTGCCCGCACCTGTGGGCGGGCAGCGTCGCTGTCCGCGTCAAGGCCTCCAAGGCGTGCGCCGTGTTCGGGCTCCGGTACACCGCGAGCCGGGTCGGGCCGATCCCCGTCGAGGGCGACATCTACCCGTTCGAGTCGCCGCTACTGCCGCTCGTCGTCGCGACGCAGCTGGTGCGCGCGCTGTACGACTGCACGATCGTGACCCTCACTGAGGAACTCGCGGCTCACGCATGAAGACCAGTCACCGGCGCGTGTCCGTCGCCGATCGTGCCGGTGGCTTCCAGGCGGCCCGTCTCCGTCCCCCGCCGGGGGCGGGCCGCTCACCACCACACGCCCCTACGCTGCACGGTCGTTGAGTCAACAGCAGCCCCCAACGATCGGAGACCCAACCCATGGCAGGCATCGAGTTCGAGGCGAAGACCCTCGACATCGACCCCGACAAGATGGCCCAGCTCATCCGCGACGCCGGCGGCACGCAGCAAACCGAACCGCGCCTGATGCGCCGGTACGTGTACGACACCATCCCGGCCGTACCCGGCCGCTGGGTACGACTGCGCGACACCGGCGCTGGCACGACCCTGTGTGTCAAGGAGATCCGCACGGACGCCGTCGACGGAACGCACGAGACCGAGGTCACCGTCGACAGCTTCGAGGAGACCGCCGCACTCCTACGCCTCACCGGTCTGACACCGCGCGGCTACCAGGAGAACCGGCGCACCTCGTACACGCTCGGCGCCGTCCGCCTGGAAGTCGACGAGTGGCCGCGCATCCCGCCGTACCTGGAGATCGAGGCCGACACCGAAACCCGGGTATGGGAGGCCGCCGCCGCCCTCGGGATCGACCGCGACCGTCTGACGTCGATCAACACGACCAAGGTCTACGCCATGTACGGCATCGACCTGGACTTCATCGCCGACCTGCGCTTCGAGTAGGGCGGCACCCGTTGATCCCGGCCGGGGCACCGTGCCCCGGCCGGATCGGAGAGGGGTACTCATGCACGACCTGAGCACTGTGCCGGTGGTGGTGAAACCGGATCGCACGCTCCGCGTGAAGATCATCGATGCGTGCGGACTCGCCTGCAATTTCTGCCACAACGAGGGAACGCCCGTTGTCACTGACAACGCCGACCGCTCCGCCGACCAGTTCACCGGCACCCCGGGCCGCTCCGGTCGGGTCTCCATCTACCTCCGCACCAACGGCGCCGGCTTCCTGCCCGCCCGGATCCCCGCCACCCCCGACTTCGCCCTGGCCCTCGCCGCCGTCCGCGGCAGCCTCCCGACGACCGAGGTGCACTTCACCGGCGGGGAACCAACGCTGCACCCCGACCTGCCCGGCCTGATCACCATCGCCCGGCGCCTCGGGCTCACGGTCGGGCTCACCTCGAACGGCGAGAACGGCGCCGCGGTCCTGCCCGCCGCCGCAGCGGCCGGCCTCGACCGGATCAACCTCAGCGTCTTCGGTACCACCCCCGCCGAGCTCGCTGCGGTACAGGCACCGCGCCTGTCCTCCTCGAAGCTGGCTGAGCGCAAGTTGGCCGCCCTCGACGCAACGATCGAGGCCGCGACCATGCACGGCATCAAGGTGTCCGCGAACATCGTGATCCCTGACCGCGACCACGTCGACCGTGTCCTCCGCATCATCGAACGCCACGGCCGCTCCGTCGTCGTCCGGATGCTCGTGTCGCTCGAGGACGGCGGCGCTTCACTGGACGCCATGCAGGAGGTCATCGACCGCCTGGGTGCCCTACCGGTTCGCCGCATCATCACGGCCGGCGCGTCCGACCAGCGGGTGCGGTACCGCCTGCCCGACGGACGCACCGTGTACGCGAAAAGCATCCGGCCCGTTCGCTTACCCGAGACCTGCGCCGACTGCCAGTTCAACAACCCGGACGACTGCCAGGAGGGCTACTACGGCGTCCGGCTGTACCGGGCTGTGGACGGCCCGTTCATGATCGGCGTGTGCATCCAGCGCATGGACCTGTGCCTGACGCTCGGCGAGTTCGTGATGAGCCAGCGCTGCCGGGAGGTGGCTGCCTTCCGTGACGACGAGACTGCACGGCTGACCCGTCTGCACGCCACGACAGCGATGGCCGGGGGATCCCACCTTGGCTGAACCGTCCGCGGCTGCCCGTACCGAGCTTCAAGGAGTGGTCAGCCGTCCGTCAGCCGACGAGGTCAGTGATGGGTACGTCAAGAACGCGGGCGATCCGCGGCAGCGCGTAGAGCGGAGGGTCATGGCTCCCCGCTTCGAACTTGTGGAGTACGTCTCGGCTCATACCGGCACGGAGGTGCAACTGCTCATGAGTGATCTTCCGGTGGCGCGCCTTGCGGATGCGGTCGCCGTTAGGCGTGTGGAGAGTACACGCAGAACAAGACACCCGGTCGAGCGACCGCGCGGCCGACTGGGCGACGTGCTGGAGCTGATCGAGGAGATCACCGAGCTGTAGCACCTGCCCATGGCCGGGCCCTGCTTCCTCCCCCGAAGAAGCAGGGCCCGGCGAGCCGGGAAACGTCACCTCAGTGTCTAAGCGACACTGTCCCCCGAAGGCGACGTGTCCCGGCCGGCCCCCGGCGCCGGACTGTGGTCTCGGTGCCCGGGTGCTCCGGAGACGCGCGGTCACCAGCACATGACCGCCGTCTCGCCCGCACCCCACGCGGAGTACAGGCGCACCCGGACGACATAGCGGCGGCCCTTGACGAAACGGGCCCTGATCGCGGCGTTGCGGGAGGTTCCCCCGTCGTCCTGTCCGACGAGGTAGCGGGGCTGCCCGTCCCGCTCCTCGAAGATCACGACGACGGTGTCGCTGTCGCCGAAGGTGCCCACGGTGTACTCCCGGGTCTCCGGCGGATCCACGCGGAAGTCGGCCTGCTCGCCCGGCCCGAGGCCGAGCGGCACCGAGCGGAACGGCACCAGCGGCCCCGGCCGGCCGATGGGCGGGTACCAGCGCAGGGCGAACTCCTTGTCGGCCGCGGAGAGGGTGCCGGGCGGTTGCAGGCCCGAGCGGTAGTGCTCGGGCTCCAGTATCAGCCCCGACGGGAACGGGTACTCCATGATCGACTGCGGGTCCCAGACCGGACCGTTGACCTCGTCCGTGTCCAGCTTGCGCAGGATGTTGTGGAAGGTCCGCTCCCGGCTCCAGTGGTTCGGCGGGCCCGCCAACTCGGCGTAGACGGCCTCGTCGTCCCAGAGGATGCCGGCGAACGGGCTCTGGTGCTCGTGCAGCATGCCGAGCGCGTGCCCGATCTGGTGCAGGGCCGTCGCGCGCTCCCCGGGCGCGGTCAGGTCCCAGCCGAAGTTCGTCGTGCGGTCGTTCAGACCCACCCGGAGCGCGTCCCTGCCCACCGCCGACCAGGACCCGTCACCGGGCTGGAAACCGATGCGCAGCTCGGCCTCCGAGCGGTCGCCGACCTCGGTGAGGACCAGCCCGATGCCGAGGTCCTGCCACTCCCGGAAGCAGTCGCGCACCACGGCCCGCTGCTCCTCGGTCCCGAACCACGACACCCGCCTGGGCCGGCCGGTACCCGGCATGGGCACGACCGAGGCGTCGGTGTCGCCGCCGAGGAAGCAGTAGTGCAGAACGGTGCCGTTGACCCACATCCGCTGCCCGCCGACGAGCGCGGCGAGACGCTCGGCGGCCAGCCCCGGCGGGAACGCGGGGGCGGGCTGCTGCGCGAGCGAGCAGTAGCGTGCGGTCATGGCCCACACACTGCCGTGCGCCCCGGTCCGGCGCCTGAGTCGAGGGCTACTCAAGTCCCCCTGTATCAGGGATGAGTACGCCGACTCCTGTTGCCGTGACGACTTCTCTGCGCGACGCGAAGACGCTGGAGCCGGCCTGGCCGTTCACCGGGCGGGCGGACGAACTGGAGCTGGTGCGCCGGTCCCTGGCCGCCGGACGGAACGGCCTCGTGGTGACCGGCCCGGCGGGCTGCGGCAAGACCCGGCTCGTGACGGAGGCCGTCCGCGGCACGGAACACTCCAGGGCGGCCGGGACGCCCGCGACCGACGGCATTCCCTTCGCCGCGTTCGCGCACCTGCTGCCCGAGACCGTCACCCTGCACCGTGCCGTGCAAATGCTGTCCGGCGTACGGCTGCTGATCGTCGACGACGCCCACCTGCTCGACGACGCCTCCGCGGCCCTCGTGCACCAGCTCGCCGTGCACGGCCGTACCCGGCTCCTGATCGTCGCCACCGAAGGCGTCCCCGTGCCGGGCGCGGTGTCCCGGCTGTGGTCCGGCGAGCTGCTGCCGCGCCTCGCCCTGGAGCCGCTGCCCCGCGAGGAGACCGCCGAACTGCTCTCGGCGGGTGCGGGCGTCGGCGTGGAGCCGCTCACCGTCGACCGGCTGCACCGCCTGTGCCGGGGAGACCTGCGGCTGCTGCGCGAACTGCTGACCGCCGTACGCGAGCGGGGGCTTCTCACGCCGGTCCCGGACACGGACCGGCGGGCGTGGCGGGGTCCGGTGCCGGTCACCGCGGCCGTGCGGGAGCGCACCGCCCACGTCCTCGACCGCGCCCGGCCCGAGGAGCGCGAGACGCTCGAGCGGCTGGCCTTCGCCGAGCCGTTGCCGCTCGACCTGGACTCCTTCGACGCACGCACCCTGGAGCAACTGGAGGCCGAGGACCTGGTCGTCGTCGACGAGCACGGGGCCACCCGGCTCAGCCACCCTCTGCACGGCCCCGTCCTGCGGGCCGCCGCGGGCCGGCTGCGGGCCCGGCGCCTGTCCCGTACCCCGGACCAGTGCGGTCCCGCGCTGGCCGAGGAGCGGGCCGCCCTGGTCCGACGCATCGAGCAGGCCGACGTACGGGCCCTGGAGACGCCCGTGGGGGAGTGGCTGGTGGCCGAGGGAGTGCCGCTGCCCGCGGAGTACGCGGCACTGCGCGCACGGTTCGCCCGCCTGCGCGGCCGGCTGCGCGAGGCCGCGGCCTGGGCCCGCGAGGGCCTGCGCACGGCCACCGACGACATCGCGTGCATGACCGAACTCGCCCTCGCCGCAGCGCAGTCGGGCGACGCGCCACCGGCAACGGCCCACGGCGCCCCCACCGCGGACGCCGCCGTGTGGTCCGCCGCGGCGCGCGGTGACCTCGACGAGGCGGTCCGTGAGGCGGCGCTCGCCCAGGACCCGTACGACGCCGTCCGGCTCGGTGCCCCCGAGTGCACGGTCGGCCGCCTCACCGGCGTCTTCGCCGCGCACGCCGACGCCCTCGCACGGGGCGACGGACCGGCCCTGGACCAGGTGGCCGAGCAGCTGGAAGGGCGCGGCTTCCTGCTGTTCGCGGCCGAGGCACACGCCCAGGCGGTACGCGCGCACCGCGACCCGAGCGCCGCCCGCACCGCCCGCACCCGCGCCGCCGCCCTCGCCCGGCGCTGCGAGGGCGCCCGGACACCCGCACTCTCCGGTCTGGTGCTCGGCGAACTCACCGCCCGCCAGCGGCAGATCGTCACCCTCGCCGCCGCCGGCCTGAGCAACCGGCAGATCGCGGAGAGACTCACCCTCTCCGTCCGCACCGTCGGAAACCACCTCTACGGCGCCTACACCCGCCTCGGCGCCGGCGACCGGGCCGCCCTGCCCTGGCTGGTGGAACTGCCCGAGGCCCAACCGGCCTGACGCGCGGCCCAACCGGCCTGACGCGCGGCCCGACCGGGCCCGACGCGCGACGTACGAGGCCTCAGGCCGCGCCGAACGCGCAGAACGCCCACCCCGTCGCCTGGTGCACCGCGTCACCGGGCAGCGCGGCCCGCGCGTCCCGCAGCGCCTCCGCGAGGGAGAGCCCGGCGTCCAGGCCCTTGTGCAGCGCGAGCATCAGCGGCACCACCGCGGCGTCGTTGACCGGCGCGCTGCACGCCACCACCCCGGCCGTGCCCAGCGGCAGCAGCGCGGTGACCAGCCCGAGCAGCTCGTCGGCGCCGACCGACGCGAACCGGGCGGTGTCGCAGCAGGACAGGATGATCCGGTACGGGCTGCGGGCCAGACGCTCGAAGTCGTGCACGATGAGCGGCCCGTCCGCCATCCGCAGCGACGAGAACAAGGGGCTGTCCGCACGGAAGGTGCCGTGCGCGGCGATGTGCGCCAGCGCGGCCCCGTCCAACTCCCGCAGCACCCGCGGCACCCGCCTCGTACTCGCCCCCGGCCGAAGGCCCCCACGCCCCGCCGGACCCGGCACCCCGCGACACCCCGTACCGGTCGGCGAGGTGCGGCACCTCCGCCCCGCCGCTCGCCAGTCCCGGCCCGCGGACCAGGACCTGACGGCCGCCGGGCGGGGGCGTGGTCTCCTTCGCGCGCAGCCAGCTGGTCGCCGACGGCGACACGCTCAGGACCCGTTCCCGCAGGGCGGGCAGCAGGGCCCACGGCACCCGGTGCAGGCGGCCCGGCGGGACCACGACGACCGGGCCCGAGCCGAGGTGCGCCGCCGCGCGGCCGAGCAGCAGCTCCTGCAGGCGCGCGCCCGCCGCCTCCACCAACGGCAGCCGGGCCTCCGCTCCCGGATGGGCCAGCCGCCGCAGCCCGGCCTGCACGTGCTCGGCCTCCCGCTCCGCCTCCGCCAGCAGCCCCGCCTCGAACCGCCGCACCCGGCCCTGCCCGCACAGCAGTACGTGCACCCGTCCGTCGAGCACGGCCAGCTCCACCAGCCGTACGTCCTCACCCAGCCGCCGCAGCAGACGGCCGACGTCGAACCGGTCACCGTCACCGGGCGCCTCGCCCCGCATGTGCAGGGTGCGCGAGCGGATCTCCCGCTCCAGGCGCCGCTGTTCCCGCTCCAGGGCGGGCGCGGGCCGGCCACCGTCCAACCGGGCCTCGTCCGCGCGGGCGGCGATCTCCCGGAACGCCGTCATACCGCTCAGCAGCGCGGGGTCGGCCGGAGGCCGGGTCGGCGGCGCGGACAGCACCGTCGCCCGCCAGCGCTCGCTCCACACCAGCAGCCGCCGCGGCCCGCCCGAGACCAGACTCGCCCGCTGCGCCAGCGCCGCCAGCTCCGCGCCCTGCGCGGTGGCCCGGGCCCGCAGCTCCGAGGCGCCCAGCGTCATCCGGTGGTCGTCGAGTACGTCCAGACCCCGCCGGCAGGCTTCCAGCACACCCCGCGCCGATCCGGCCGCCCGCGCCCGCAGCGCCTGCGCCGCCCAGCCCGTCATCCGTGCCAGCGGCGGACCGCTGTGCCGGCTGCGCGCGGCGACCGCCAGATGCCGTTCCGCGTCCGCCGTCCAGCCCAGGCCCAGCGCGATCCGGCCCGCCAGCAGCGACGCCTCCGGCGCGGCCGGCGCCCCGAAGGCGGCCAGCCGCTCCGCCACCGCGGCGGCGTCCGCCACCAGCCGGCCCGACCCGCGCCCCGTCGCGACCCGCGCCTCGATCAGCACCAGCCGGGCGTGCGTCTCGTACCAGGTGCGCCGCTGCGCGGCGAACAGCCGTACCGCGACGGCGGCACGCGCGATCGCGGTCTGCGGATCGTCCGCCAGCCGGGCTGCCCGCGCGGCGACCAGCAGCAGCTCCGCCTTGCGGGTGGACTGCCCGCCGATGCCGTCCAGAGCGGCGATCGCCCCGTCCGCCTCGGTCAGCGCCTCCGTGGCGAGCCCCGCCGCCATCAGCACCTCGCAGCGCCGGATGGTGAGCATGAACGTCGGCGTGTCCAGCTTGGCGTACCGCTCCTCCGCCTCGTCCAGCAGCCGCAGCGCCGCCGGCACGTCGCCCGACCGGAACGCCGCGAGCCCCCGGCTCTCCACCGCGTCGGCCTTGTCGTGCTCCTGGCCGGTGGTGTCCCACAGCGCCTCCGCCGCGGTGAAGTCGGCGTCCGCCCGCTCCACCGATCCGAGCGCCAGGTGCACCGTCGCCCGCAGGGTCAGCGCCCGCGCCGTCCAGATCACGTCGTCCGCCTGCCGCAGCACCGGGATCGCCCGCCGCACGTCCTCCAGCGCCTCGCCGTGCCGGCCCAGCACCCACCACACGTACGCCCGCCGGTACAGCACCCGCGCCCGGGTGTGCCCGGTGCCGCGCGCCACGCCCCGCTCGAACGCCGCCAGACCCTCCCGGGTGCGGCCGGAGTGCACCAGCGCCACCCCGAGCGTGGCGAGCACGTCCGCCTCCCGCTCGGCCGAGTCGGCGCGGGCCGCGAGGTCGCGGGCGCGCCGCAGATGGGCCAGGGCCCGCCGGGTGTCGCCGAAGTCCCGCTGCCAGATGCCGATCACCTGATGCGCGACCGAGGCGTGCAGCGGCGACGGATCGGCCCCGAGCAGCTCCTCCGCCCGCGCCAGCGCCTCGTTGGGGGCGGCGAACACCATGGGCAGCAGTTGGAGAACCGAGTCGTTTCCCGCTGTCACCCCACGGATGGTAGTGCTCCGGAACCGCACCCCACAGGTTCGAGTCTGTATCAATCAGCCACCCGCCGACTCTGATTGACGACCGTCGCCGCGATCGTCACCACCACCGCCTCAGTGGAGGGCATGCCATGGCACCACAGAGATTCCGCGAGCAGTTCGACCAGATCCAGCGCTCGATGCCGGACGTCCCGCTGGCGATGGGGCCGGACGACTCCGCCGAGTTCCTCTACGAGAAGGGCGTCGTGCTCGCCCGTGACGGCGAGGAGGCCCGCCTCGTCGAGGACACCGTGCGCGACCACTTCACCACCATGGCCGGCCTGACCTCGGACCACGTGCGCCGGGCGGGCCCCGAGACCAACCGCACCGGCATCACCCGTATCCGGGTCGGCGACCCCGGCGAGGGCGACAGCGGCGGCGACCCCACCGTCGCCCACGCCCTGCGCTCCCTCAGGACGATGGAGGGCCGCGCCGGCCGCCGGCTGATCAGCCGCAACCACGTCGTCTCCATCGCCGTCAACGCCTGCCCCGGCGACGAGCCCGTGCCCGTCCCGATCAGCGAGCCGCCGAACCCGGCCGCCGCCGAGACGCCGTACGACGCGGGCACCGCCGTCGGCGTCCTCGTCGTCGACACCGGCCTCATGCACGACTACCGGGCCTACCCGCTGCTCGCCCACACCGACGGCGACGCCCAGGTCAGGGAGTGCGACGACGACGGCGTCCTCCAGCAGTACGTCGGCCACGGCACCTTCATCGCCGGGCTCGTCGCCGCCGTCGCCCCCAACACCGAGGTGACCGTCCTGGGCACTCTCAACGACGCCGGCGCCATCCTGGAGTGCGACCTGGGCGAGAAGCTGTTCGAGGCCGTCGACCGGGGCGGCTGGCCCGAGGTGCTCAGCCTCTCGGCCGGCACCTCCAACGGCCGCGCCGACGGGCTGCTCGGCGTGCACGCCTTCATGGAGGAGCTGCGTGAGCAGCGCACCCTGCTGGTCGCCGCCGCCGGCAACAACGGCAGCGCCACGCCCTTCTGGCCCGCCGCCTACGCCGACCTGCCCGGCTGGAGGAAATCGGTGCTGTCGGTCGGCGCGCTGCGCTCCGACGGCGAGTTCGGCGCCTGCTTCAGCAACCACGGCGGCTGGGTCAAGGCCTACGCCCCGGGCGAGCGTCTGACCAGCGCCCTGACCGGCTTCGCGACGCCCGTGCCGTACGTCTACCAGCACTCCACCTACGACGCCTGCCGGTACGGCTTCGCCTACGCCTGCACCTGCCAGTACCCCCCGCACAACGGGGTGCTGAGCGAGCCGGGCGACGCCCCCGCCAAGCCCGACCAGGTGATGTTCGAAGGGCACGCGCAGTGGAGCGGCACCTCCTTCGCCACGCCCTTGGTCGCGGGCCTGGTCGCCGCCCACATGACGGCGCACGGGGAGCGGAACCCGCGCGCGGCCCGCGCGCAGTTGCTCGCGGCCAACACCGAGTACGCGGAGGTCCGCGGGGCGCACGTTCCGGCGCTGCTGCCGCCCACCTGGCGCCCGGTCCCCGTCGACCCGTCGGCCGGCGGGTCGTGAGCGGCCGGACGCTGGGCGGAACCACCCACTCCACGGCGTACGATGACGTGTCGTATACGAGGGGTGGGGCAGTGGACCGTGCAGAGGTCGGGGCGCTCGTCCAGTTGGCCGCCGACGGGGACGCGGCGGCCTGGAAGTCGCTGGTCGACGGGCTGGGCCCGCTGGTGTGGTCCGTGGCGCGGGCACACGGGCTGTCCGACGCCGACGCGCACGAGGTCTACCAGACCGCCTGGTTCCGGTTCGCTCAGCACCTGGGCCGCATCCGCGAACCGGAGAAGACCGGCTCCTGGCTGGCCAGCACGGCGCGCCACGAGTGCCTGAAGCTGCTCAGGGCGTCGAAGCGGTGGACACCGACCGACGATCCGCAGTTGCTCGACCGGCCGAGCGAGGACCGTACGCCGGAGGAGTCGGTGCTCGACTCCGAGGAGGCCGCCACGCAGACCGAGCGCGTCCGGCGTCTGTGGCAGGAGTTCGAGGAACTGGGCGAGCGGTGCCGCCAGTTGCTGCGGGTGCTGATCTCCTCGCCACCGCCCAGTTATCAGGAGGTGTCCGCCGCGCTGGGGATCGCGGTGGGCAGCATCGGGCCGATGCGCCAGCGCTGTCTGCGCCGGCTGCGGGCCCGACTCGAGGCCCGGGGGACGATATGAGCGACAGGTACGACGGCGACGGAACCGACGAGACCTTCACGGAGGGCGAGTGGGACGCCGCGCTGCTGGAGGAGGAACTGCGGCAGGCCGCCGCGATCCTGGACCCGGTCCCGGCCGAGCTGCGGCGGATCGCCGTCGACGCCTTCGCGCTGCACGACCTGGACACGCGCGTGGCCGAGCTGACGTTCGACTCGCTGGTCGACGCCCTGCCGGTCAGGGGAGAGGCGGACCCGCCGCGGATGCTCACCTTCCGCGCGGACGAGGTGACCGTCGACGTCGAAGTGACCGCGGACGGCCTGATCGGACAGGTGCTGCCCCCGGGGCCGGCCCGGATCGAGGTGCTGAGCGGTCCGCGGGCCCATGCCCGGCTGACGGCGGACGACATGGGCCGGTTCACCGGCGACGCCCCGCCCACCGGCCCGTTCGCGCTGCGGCTGCGGACCGGTCGTGAGGTGGTCATGACGGAGTGGCTGCGCGCCTGACCCGCCGCCCCACCCAGGGCAGGGCGCTCGGCCGGCGGATCACGGTCCGGCACGTCCGCCGCCTCGCTGCCGACGGCGATCGGGAAGGGCCCGAGGACCCTGCCGCCCCGCTCCGCCGGGGCGGCCCGTCCCGTACGACCCCGTCCGGCAGGCCGTCGCGGATCTCCTGCGCTCGGGGCAGCAGCCCCTCACCGCATCGCACTCACCGTGAACGCCCCCGCGTCCGCCCGCGGCCGCGGGGCGCGGTCGGGCCGGGCGGCGCGGGCGGGCCGGGTCGGGGCGGCGCGGACGTGGTCG
>NZ_JAVRFH010000200.1:0-1664 GCF_031845825.1 Streptomyces lancefieldiae
CTCCGCAACCGGCCTCTGCGCGCCGGTACGGACAAGGCAGCCCTGTCCCGCTTCGGCGACATGATCTGGCACATCAGGCCGGCACACCCTGATGCCCACCTCAACATCACGCCGCTGATCTGGAGCCGCTACCCTCCGCTCTTCCACCTCCCCTTCAAGACCTTCTTCCTCGCCGCGCTCGACCACCCCTACCCGGGCAGCCCGATCACCGTGCAACGCGGCGGCGAGCGTCCGGGCGTCGCGACGTTCCGCTACTGGTTCATGGATCTTCAGGTCTTCGCGGAATGGCTCGTCGAGGCGGGGATCTCGCGCCTGTGCGACGTCACCGAACAGCATCTAGACGCCTACCGCGCCTACGTCCTGGCCCTGCAACGCAAGCCGGGGCGGAAGATCGACATGCTGGCGGCGGTGCGCACACTGTGGCTGTACGGCCCGCACTTGCCCGACGAGGGACGGCTGGCCACCGGCTACCCCTGGCCCAGGGCATCCGACGAGGAGCTCAAGAGCCCTGCCGGAGGCCGCGACAACAAGACGCCGCGGATCGCACCGGTGACCATGACGGCCCTGCTCGCCTGGGCGCTGCACACCATCGAGGTCATCGGCCCCGACGTACGGGACGCATGGGTTGAGCATCAGCAGCTCAGAGCCGGGACGCACCCCTCCCAGGCCGAACTCGACGGCCTTCCGACGGGGGAGCGCATCCAGCGGTACATCGCCCGCTGCCGACGGGAGGGGACCCCGCTGCCCGGACACCGCATGGAGGACGGGCAGCGCGCCATCAACTTCTCGGCCATCCAGCGGATGATCCAGACGACCACGGGCATCTCCCTCACCCCCAATCAGAAGCGGACGCTGCGGGAGTCGGGGCTGCCCATCGCCGAAGACACCTACATCGGCCAGATCTCGGGTGCGATCGACGGTCGGCCGTGGCGCGATGCGCCCATCGCTGTGTCCGAACTGCGCAATCTCATCCGCATGGTGGCCGCGGCGGCTTTCGTAGTGATCTGCTACCTCAGTGGGGCCCGTCCCGGCGAGGTGCTCAACCTGCGCCCCGGCTGCAGGGCGACCGACGAGGAGACCGGGGAACTGCTGATCGTCGGCCGCCGGGGCAAGGGGTACGACCGTGCCTCGCTCCCAGTGGCAGAGGGGGAGGCGTCGCCGGAACAACGGCCGTGGGTCGTCGTCACGCCGGTGCACGACGCCATCGCGCTGCTGGAGAGCTTCGGTGACTACGCCTTCTTGTTTCCCGCCAGCTTCACCAACGCCCACACCAAGCGGCCGAACGACTTCAACGCCCGGCAGGTTGAGTCGGTCACCCGGGATCTGGAGGACTTCGTTGCCTGGGTGAACAACACGTTCGGCCGCCCCGGCGCCGACGTGCCCATCCCGCCGGACCCGACCAAACACCTGCATGCTTCGCGCTTCAGGAGAACCCTGGCGTACTTCATCGTCCGCCGGCCCCGCGGTCTGGTGGCCGCCGCGCTGCAGTACGCCCATGTCCACACCAAAGTCACCCTGAGCTACGCAGGCCGGGATGATTCCTCCTGGATGGACGACATTCAGCTGGAGACCCTGGAGATGGTGCTGGAACAGAACGAACAGGACGCCCGACTGCTGGAGTCCGGCGAACACATCTCCGGCCCCGCTGCCGATGAGTATCGACA
>NZ_JAVRFH010000201.1:0-1654 GCF_031845825.1 Streptomyces lancefieldiae
GACGGCATCCGTGACCTCCCCGGGAACGACGACCCGACAGGCCACCACTCCCACGGAACCACCACCCCTATCCCCGACCAGCGGAAACGCGTCGATCACGTCCGGAAAGACAACAGCTTCTAAGACGTCGTTTCCTTTGGCTGAGGTCGGTCCGTGCTGTTGACCAGGGACGATGTGTGTCAGTGCTCTGTGAGAGCCTCCGGGCATGAGCTACGACTTGACTGTGTGGGAAGGCGAGAGGCCAGCGGATGACAAGTCCGCTGGCCGGGTCTTCAGCGACCTGTACGACCGCTATATCGACAGCGAGGTCGAGGAGCCTCCGTCCGAACGCATAGCGGCATACGTCGCGGCGCTTCTTGAGCGGTGGTGCGACCTCACCGAGAACGAGGAGGACACTTCGCCCTGGTCGACGGGCCCGTTGATCGGCGAGGCCAGTGGTCCGTTGATCTACTTCCCGATGCGGTGGAGCATGGCCGAGGAGGCATCGGCCTACGCGGCAGCCGTGGCGGAGTCCATGGGTCTGGTCTGTTTCGACGTGCAGCAGGACCGGCTCAGGCCTTGAGCAGGGTCGCCAACCGGCGACAGCCGATGAGGGCTGCGGCTATGCCGACGAAGGCGAGGAAGTGCTCGGCCTTGCGCTCGTATCGACGGTGAAGCCGACGGCAACCGGCGAGCCAGGACACGGTCCGTTCGACCACCCACCGGTGGCGGCCGAGACGTTGTAAGGACTCGATGCCCTTGCGTGCGATGCGGTGGCGGATGCCGCGTTCGCGGAGCCATCGACGCAGGTGGTCGTAGTCATAGCCCTTGTCTCCGTGGAGCTTGTGGGGGCGCCGTCGACGAGGTCCGCGTCGGGACCGGATCGGCGGGATGCCCCGCACGAGCGGTTCGAGGCCGAGGCTGTCGTGCATGTTCGCGCCCGAGATGCCCAGTGAGAGCGGCAGTCCGTTCCGGTCGGTGATCAGGTGGATTTTCAATCCGGGCTTGCCACGGTCGGTCGGATTCGGTCCCGTCAGAGGCCCCCCTTTTGCAGCCCTCATGCTGACGGATTCGATCGCGCAGCGCGACCAGTCCAGTTCCCCGCGGGCGCCGAGCTCGTCGAGGATGATGCGGTGGAGCCGAGCCCAGACCCGGGCTCGGCTCCAGTGGGCGAAGCGTCGGTAGACGGTCTGCCAGCTCGGACCGAACACCGGCGGGAGCTGCCTCTAGGTACAGCCCGAGGTTGCCACGAAGGTGATCGCGGCCAATGCTTCACGGTCACCCGCCCTGCGCCGGCCGCCGCCCTGCGGGCGTATGACCTCCGTCGGCGGTACCACCCGCCGAAACAGCATCCACAACTCGTCCGGCACCAGCCGCTCGACCAAATCCGTCATGCACGGCTCAACGAACGATCACGCCATAAGAAACGACGTCTTAAGAGAGGCAGACCAGGCCCCATGCGGTTGACGGGTCGCCATTGTGTCGCCCAGCAACCAGGTGGTTCTCGACGAGCACTGCTCGCCGTCGAGTTGCAACCACGTTGTAGGCGGTGTCGGCGGTCTCTGAACCTGGACCCCTTTGGGGTCGGTGACTTTTGACCCCGCATGTGCAGTTGTTCACCCGGTTGCCGCGCTTGGTGTGCGGCCGATGTCGCGGTTCTTGAGCCGGTAGGAGT
>NZ_JAVRFH010000203.1:0-1544 GCF_031845825.1 Streptomyces lancefieldiae
GCGTAGCCGAACTCGCCCGTGGTCGCTCCCAGCCACTGCCTCGCCTGGTCCGCCGAGACCAGGCCGTCGGAGCTGCCGCGGATCGAGCAGATCGGCACGGACACCGGTTCGTCGGTGCTCGGCACGTAGTTCTCGTGCATCTCGCAGTCGGCCTGCAGCACGGGGAGGATCAGTTCACGCATCTCCGGGTGGTCAAGGGCCTCGTGCCGGAACCCCGCGAACTCCTCGACCCGGGCGAGGAACTCCTCGTCAGGAAGCCCCGTCGCCCGCCTCTCCCGCTGGGTCCACGGTCCCGGCGAACCACTGACGAACAACCGCTCGACCCTCACGTCGCGCGCGCTCAGCAGGTGCACCAGCTCGTAGGCGAGGACCGCACCCAGGCTGTGCCCGAACAGCACGGTCCCGGTGCCTTCGCCGAGCTCCACGACGATGTCATCGACCGAGTTCTTGGCGGCCTCGACGACGTTCCGGTACGGCGTCTGAAGGATGCGCCGTTCCCTGCCGGGCAGTTCGACCGGGACCACGCGCCACCGGCCGGCGGACAGCGCCCGCCACGGGTGGAAGAACGAAGGCCCTGCTCCCGCGAACGGCACGCACAGGAGCACGGTCCGGTCCCGGTCGTCCCCGGCCCTGCGGAGTTCTGTCACCCCGACCAACCTCCATCATCCATGCGACAATTCGTGGAGCCGTGGCCGGAGGATTCTCGTCCGGCCACGCGCGCGTCGTCCGCAGTCATCGCACCAGCTTGCGGGCGACGACCTTCATGACCTGGCCCGCAGGTTTGGGCATGTGCAGCGAGTCGTGCGTGCCGTCCACGTCGTACTCCTCGATGGACCCGAGAACGTACGGCCGCCACTCGGGTCCGTAGGACCCCTCGTGCTCGTCCAGCTTGGCGTTGAAGTACAGCACGTCGCCGCGGTAGACCGGCGGGGCGAACTCCTGCATTCTGGCCACGTTGTTGGCCCCCACCTGTGCCATGGCGTCCAGGAAGAGGCCCATCTTGTCCGTGTTCATGAACCGGCCGAAGAATTCCTCGATGTGCTGCCGGTAGACGTTCGGCACGGCGCCGGTCAGGTCCCTGAAACCGCTCGCCGGCTTGGAGTCCAGGATGGCCACGACGCCGACCTCGCGCCCGCTCCGGTCCAAGGCCTCCGCCAGGGCGTGCGCGAGCGGGGCTCCGTAGGACCAGCCGACCAGGTGGTAGGGCCCCTCCGGCTGGGTCTCGAGGATCCGGGCGAGGTAGTCGTCGATCATCTCCTGCACCGATCCCGCCAGCGTGCCCTTGCCGCCGGAGCCACGGGACTGCAGGGCGTAGGCCGCCCGGTCCCGCACGTACGGCGCGAAGGTGAAGTACATCCAGCCCAGACCGCCACCTCCATGGACAAACCATACCGGCGGTTTCCCGGTGCCGGGGTCCTTGTGCAACGGCAGCACGACGTCGAACGAGTCGACGTGGTCCTCGGGGATGCCGCTGCCCAGCAGCAGCGCGGCCAACTCGGCCGCCGTCGGGTACCGGACGATCGTCCTGACGGGCAGGTCGACGC
>NZ_JAVRFH010000204.1:0-1530 GCF_031845825.1 Streptomyces lancefieldiae
GACAGCAGATCCGTCACCGCCTGGTCGACCGCGCCACGGATCTCCCGCTCGGTTCGGCGAACGGCGTCGAGCCGGCACAGCTCAGCGCCCATCCCCCAGGTGGCCACCGCCACGTCGACGGCCTCGGCCACCAGCTCCTCGACCCGGCGCTCGTCACGGCACCGGTCGCACAGACCGGCCGCTTCCGGCTTCCCGCACACCGTGCAGGCAACCGCCTGCCGTGCGGCCTCCTGGGCCGCGTGCTGGGCCCGTTGCTCCGCCCACACCCGCTCACGGACCTGGCGCTCCTGGACGGCCTGCTCCCGGCGCACTGCCGCGAAGGCGGCCTCCTGCTGCCAGCATGCGTTCAGCTCCGCCTCGAACACTGGGCGGTCAACCCGGCCGCCGGCCAAGGCCGTGGTCGCCTTGGTGAAGGCACGGGTCCGCAGCGCCCGTCCGTCCAGGACCAGCATCTGGCAGGCGGCGCAGTCGGCGCGGGTGTCCATCCGCCGTCCGTCGTCGCACCGGCGATCCGGGCACACCGCCCGGCGCGGCAGAGCACGGCCGACCAACCAGCCCACCGGGTCGGTGACAGGCACCGTGCCCTGCTGAGCCAACCGGCGCTTGAGCCGCTCCCGCAAGATCCGCTCGGCGTCCACCTCCGGACCGCACGCTCCCGAGATCTCGCCGAGCTCCGCCCGCACCACCTTCGTGACGTACCGCCGCGTCGTCAGCCGTCCCAGCCGGCCCCACACCATCGCCACCGGCTCCAGCACGCGCTCCAGACCCTTGGGCACCTGAGCCCACACCGGCGGCGGCCCGCCCGACGCAGACCGCCACGCCTGAAGCGTCGACGCCGCGGCCGACGAATCCGACTGCCCCTTCGCTAGCAGCAGATCAGGATTCTCCCCGCGAAGCGGGCCGTCCCCGCCATCGACGACCGGCACGTCATCGTGGAGGCCATCGTCCGATGCCGTGGAGTTCCGGCCATCGCACGCGCGTATCGGCTGACGGCAGGACCCCGATGCGGCTTCGCCGGAAAACCCGAGACCACCAGCAACCTCACCAGATACATCAGCCAGAGGAGTGTGGTCGGCGTGAGGGTCCGAAGCAGCGCAACTCGCCTCGAACGCCTCAAAGGCGGTTTGACCTGCGAAAAAATCGTCCTCGCCGTCGCCGAGATCCCTGGGGGCAGTTTCGGAAGCCTCCACGGCTGCCTCAAGATCGGCCCACGACAGCTGTCGCCATCCGTCCCCCTCCACCACAACCGCGCCGTCGGCCTTGTCCTGCTCGGCACACCGAACACAGCGCACGCCACCGTCAGCAGGCGCCGGACCCACCAGCTCCGAACCCTCAGAGGCAGCAGCGTCCTCACCGGCGGCCGCGGCCCCGTGCGCGGCCGCCACAGCCGGCAGCCGGAGCTGGCCTGCCCCGCCCGTCACGACCCCGGCGACACGGAGCCGCTCCAGCACCGTCGCGGCTACGGGCACACCGCATCCCAGCAGCCGCGCCAGCGTCACGGCCGCGCGCCCGTAACGAGCCTCCGACTTC
>NZ_JAVRFH010000205.1:0-1507 GCF_031845825.1 Streptomyces lancefieldiae
CGGGCTTGAGTTCTAGCGGTCGTCGCAACACCCCAGCTCAAGGGGTGCGATGGACTTCGAGATCCGCAAGGACAGACGTGGTGGGGGCGGCCGTCGGCTGCTGCGTGAGCGGGAGGTATATCTCCAGCTCATGCAGCAGGGCTATAGCAGCAGAGAGGCGTCCGGGATCGTCGGCATCAACTTGCGGACGGGCAAGCGGTGGCGCAACGGCTGGCACCACCCGCACCCTGCCCGGCACGTAGACCACGCGGCTGCCCTGACCGGCCGGAGCGGATACAGCGGTGCTCCCTCATGCCCCGCCGGCAGAGTGCCGCGCTCCGACCATGCGAAGGAAGGCGCTCGCCATCACTTCCCAGCCGTCCGCATCGGCGGGCCAACGGCCCTCCAGGCCCCGGCGAGATGGGCCACTGTTCAGCGAGCGACTGCCCAACGAGCCTCGGTGGAGGCGGACGGTGCTGGAGCAGTTGGCGCACACGTGGTAGTCCTGGCCGCCGACGCGGCGGGTGCCGCGGCCCTGGCCGGCTACCCGCGCCCAGCGGGGCCGCGGATATGAAGACGTCCCGTGCCTGCCGTGGCAGGTACGGGACGTGTGTGGAGCGCCGGGCAGGCCTTGCACCTGCATTTCCCCGCAGGAAGCGGGACGTCTTTCCTTAGACGACCAACGCACGGAGTACAGCCGCCGCAGCGACCGCCTCACAAGATCAACTATAGGGCAGTGGCGCCGGCCATGCACACCCGGGGCTGGCCCGGCGCGATCCTCACCGCGCTGTCGGCGGCCTCTCGCGTCCGTGGCTGAACCGTGCGGCGCAGCGGGTTCCTCCGCTGGAGTGAACCGGCAGGCAAAGCCGCCCGGCCACCGCCCTGCAGCCCGTATGGGTAGTGCTGTGATCAAGAACCTGATGTGTGGCGCGGCCTTCGCCGCCCTGACCATCCTCCCGCTGGCCGCCCCGGCCTCCGCCTCCCCCGAGCCCAGCACACAGCGGGCCGCGATCGACTGCCCGTCCGGCTATGTGTGCATCTATCCCGAGATCAATTTCGGTGGGCAGCCCTGGGTGAGGCGGGCCTCGGACGGCAGCGTGAAGGACCTGCCCTCCGCGATCCGTGACCACGGCAGCTCGATCCGCAACAACAGTGATCGCACGGCCCGCGTCTACGAGAAGCGCAACCACAGTGGCCGGTGGGTGTGCGTCACCCGCAGCGGCGGCTCCATCCACGACCTGCGCGGCTACAACCTCAACGACCAGACCCGCTCCCTGAAAATCAACCGCAACGACTGCGGCTGACCCACCCGCACCAGACCACAACAGACCACAGTCCCGTCCCCGCCGCCTCGAGGCGGCGGGGACGGGACTGCACAGGCCGGTTACGCGGCCGACTCGTACGTCACACTCTGGTCCGAACACCCGGCCGCCACCTCACGCAGGGCCGCCACCTCCGTCTCATCGGCCGCCAGGCTCCAGCGCAGCTTCGTGCCCACCCACTCCGCGACGTACCGGCAGTGCACCTC
>NZ_JAVRFH010000206.1:0-1498 GCF_031845825.1 Streptomyces lancefieldiae
CCCCGGTCGGGTCGTCGACCTCGAGGTCGGGGACGTCGATGCCGTCGATCTTGGCCTGGCGGGTGCGGACCATGAAGTCGTGGTTGGCCGGGTCGTAGGAGATGTTCCCGGTGCCGTCCTGCTTCTCGATGCCGCCGATCCGGTGCTCCAGCCCGGGCGTGCCCGGCACGGCCCAGGGACGGGCGAGGGTCTGCGGGTCGCGTTTGTACGGCCAGAACACCTCGGTTCCGTCGTCCAGGGTGTGGTTCGGGCCCTGGGCGAACTGCGGGGCGAGGTCGGGCAGTTCGTCGGTCTCGGGGATCCGCCACGGCTCGCTGCCGTTGGCCAGGTAACCGTCGGAGAGGAGGAAGACCGGGGTGCGGTAGGCCAGCGCGATCCGCGCCGCCTCCAAGGCGGCGTCGAAGCAGTCGGCCGGGGTGCGCGGGGCGACGACCGGGACCGGCGCCTCGCCGTTGCGCCCGTACATCGCCTGCAGCAGGTCGGCCTGCTCGGTCTTGGTCGGCAGGCCGGTGGACGGCCCGCCGCGCTGGATGTCCACGACCAGCAGCGGCAGCTCCAGCGAGACCGCCAGCCCGATGGTCTCGCTCTTGAGCGCCACCCCGGGCCCGCTCGTCGTCGTCACCGCCAGCGAACCGCCGAACGCGGCCCCCAGCGCCGCCCCGATCCCGGCGATCTCGTCCTCGGCCTGGAAGGTGCGCACACCGAAGTTCTTGTGCCGGCTGAGCTCGTGCAGGATGTCCGAGGCCGGGGTGATCGGGTACGAGCCGAGGAAGAGCGGCAGGTCGGCCTGGCGGGAGGCGGCGATCAGGCCGTAGGCCAGGGCCAGGTTCCCGGAGATGTTGCGGTAGGTGCCCGGCGGGAACGCCTTCGCCGCCGGCGCCACCTCGTAGGAGACCGCGAAGTCCTCCGTGGTCTCACCGAAGTTCCAGCCCGCCCGGTAGGCGGCGATGTTCGCCGCGGCGATGTCGGGCTTCTTCGCGAACTTCGACTTCAGGAACTTCTCCGTGCCCTCGGTGGGCCGGTGGTACATCCAGCTCAGCAGCCCGAGCGCGAACATGTTCTTGCTGCGCTCGGCCTCCTTGCGGGTGAGGTCGAACTCCTTGAGGGCCTCCACGGTCAGCGTGGTCAGCGGCACCGGGTGCAGGCGGTAGCCGGCGAGGGAGCCGTCCTCCAGGGGGGAGGTCTCGTAGCCGACCTTCTGCATCGCCCGCTTGGTGAACTCGTCCGTGTTGACGATGATCTCCGCCCCGCGCGGCATGTCCCCGATGTTCGCCCTGAGCGCGGCCGGGTTCATCGCGACCAGGACGTTGGGGGCGTCGCCCGGGGTGAGGATGTCGTGGTCGGCGAAGTGCAGCTGGAACGACGAGACACCCGGCAGCGTCCCGGCGGGCGCCCGGATCTCGGCCGGGAAGTTCGGCAGCGTCGACAGGTCGTTCCCGAAGGACGCGGTCTCCGAGGTGAAACGGTCACCGGTGAGCTGCATACCGTCACCCGAATC
>NZ_JAVRFH010000207.1:0-1451 GCF_031845825.1 Streptomyces lancefieldiae
CCCGGCTACGCTGAGGCCGCCGCCGGACGAGGGCCCCGCAACCATGACGAGGAAGTCCTCTGCCGGTTGTTCGCTGATCTACTCGATGTGGAGGAGGTCGGCATCGACACCGACTTCTTCGCGCACGGTGGGCATTCGCTGCTGGCCACCCGGCTGGTCGGCCGCATACGCAACGCATTCAACGTCGACGTCAAGGTCACGACGATCTTCCGCTATCCGACCGTCGCCCAGCTGGCGGTCCGGCTCAAGGAACAGGCCACGTCGAACCGCCCGCAGCTGCGTCAGATGACCGTTGAGGAGAAGCGTCGATGATCCCGTTGTCCTTCGCCCAGAGCCGGCTGTGGTTCCTGTACCGTCTGGAAGGCCCGACCCCCACCTACAACATTCCGTTCGTGCTGCGCCTGGAGGGGCAGCTGGACACCGCGGCCCGGGCCGCGGCGGTGCGGGATGTCGCCACCCGGCACGAGAGTCTGCGCACGCTGATCGAGGAGAGCGCGGACGGCACGCCGGAGCAACGGGTCGTGCCGTCGGAGTAGGCGGACCACCGGTTCCGGGTGGTCGACGTGGCCGAGGACGCGGTGGACGCGGCGATGCACGGGGCCGCGTCCGAGGGGTTCGAACTGGACGCGGAACTGCCTCTGCGGACAACGGTCTTCCGCCTCGCCCCCCAGGAGCACGTGCTGCTGTTCGTGTTCCACCACATCGCTGCGGACGGGGCGTCGATGGGGCCGTTCCTGCGCGATCTGGTGACGGCGTACTCGGCTCGCCACGAGGGTCGCCCGCCGGACTGGGCGCCGCTTGCCGTGCAGTACAAGGACTACACGCTGTGGCAGCGGCAGTTGCTCGGCGACGAGGCGGATCCGGACAGTGTCGCCGCCGAGCAACTCGGCTACTGGGGGGAGGAACTGGCCGGGGTGCCGCAGCCTGTGCAGTTGCCCCTGGACCGGCCGCGGCCGACGGCGGCCGACCACCGCGGCGGCCACGTCGACTTCGAGCTGGGACCCGAACTGCTCGCCGGGCTCCGGAAACTCGCCGCGCACCGCGGTGCCACGCCGCCGATGGTCGCCCAGGCCGCGCTCGCGGTGTTGTTGCACCACATCGGTGCCGGCCACGACCTGACGATCGGCAGCCCGATCGAGGGACGCGGCGACGAGCAACTCGACAACTTGATCGGATTCTTCGCCAACACCTGGGTGCTGCGGGTGAATCTGTCGAACAACCCGTCGTTCGGCGATGTCCTCGACCAGGTGCGGGACAAGGCTCTCGCGGCCTACGACAACCAGGACATCCCGTTCGAGCGCCTGGTGGGGATGCTCAACCCGGACCGGTCCATCTCCTACTCACCCCTGTTCCAGGTGATGCTCGCCTGGCAGTTCGTGCTGCCGGAGATCGAGATGCCACGGCTGCGGGTCACGCCCGTCGCGACGGGCACCGACACTGCGAAGTTCGAC
>NZ_JAVRFH010000208.1:0-1421 GCF_031845825.1 Streptomyces lancefieldiae
GGGTCGAGTCGAGGATCCGGAAGTACGTGTCCTCGTGCCGCCGGAAAGCCGCGCCGAGAGCCTCTTGCAAGTCCGTCTCGGCCAATTGCCCGAGCACTTGCCTCTGTTCGCTGCTCAAGTCGGGGGCGTCGTGCCAGTCGGCGCGCAACTCGGCGACCGTGATCGGATTCATGAGGTCTCTCGCGTGCCGTCGTTGGTCGGCGCCAGGGGCGCGGCCTCGAAGGCGACGCACGCCGGGGTCTCCTTGTGGAGGTCGGGACCGCCGTTCCGGCGGCCCGTGCCGATCACCAGAGCGCACTTCAAGTGCCGCGAGTCGTCGGCAAGTTTCTTCATCTGGAGATGAGCACAGCCTCCGCAGTGCTGTCCGGCCTGGAGCGGGCGCCGGGTCGCCGGGTGGATACCTGCGTCCAGGGCCTGTCGTATGAACCCGCGGCCGCGCCCGGTACGGCCCTCGGCCGAATCGGTGCGCTGCGTCGGGGCGCTCGCGGTGGTGGGCGAAATGGTCATGGCAGATCCTTGTAGCTACTGGGAGACGACGGCTGCGGGCGCTTCCGCCGCCGCACCGCGGTGGTGACGGCTGCGAGCGCCGTGGCGCTGACGATGGCGAGCCCGTACGCCGAGTGCATCGCGGCGCGCGCCAGGAAGTCGACGGTGACGGCTCCGTCGGCGAACCGTGCCGGGGTGATGCCGGTGGCCGCCTGAGCCGTCATGCCCGCCCCGGTGGCGGCGGCTGCCGTCACGGCCAGCCCATGGCCCGAGCGGCGTGAGGTGCCACGGCGCGCCTGGACAACTGTGCGCTCACGGCCTGGAAAAGGTACGGACATGGTTCTCCGGAAGTCGGGCGACCGGACGGCGCCTGGCCGTGTCGGTGGAACGCGGCGACCGCATCGGACTGCGGGTCACCGTCACAACACAAGCCTACCGCCATAAATCCAATTATGCAATCCAACGGGGATGGGCGAGGGCTTCCTTCAGCCGGTCCTCGGCAAGCCTGCGGCGAACGGCTTCGGCGATCGCCGACCACACCTTTCCCCGGGCCGGGTCCGCCGGGATCGCCGGCTCACCCTGAACCCCCCGGACCGTGATCACCGTGTCGCCCTGGGGTGGGCGTACGCGATGGCACAGGATGACCGTCGGCGTGCCGTGGCCAGGGATGTACGCCCCGGAGGTGTCAATGACCCACCGCATATCGAACTGGGGCAAATACTCGGTGACGAACTTGCGACCGAACTCCCGCTTCATGAACGCGTTCGAGGTCAGCTGCGCGACATGCCCGCCGGGGACCGCGAGGGAGAACATGAGTTCACAGAACGGCAGCGCCAGCGGGAACTTCCCTGCGGCCACACGCGGATACGCCTTGCGGATCAGATCGCGCTGCTGGGCGTCGGCCACCGTGATGTAGGGCGGGTTCCCGACGACGC
>NZ_JAVRFH010000209.1:0-1420 GCF_031845825.1 Streptomyces lancefieldiae
GGCTAGCCCCGTGCGAACCTCACAGCACACCAGTACGTACAGCCGCCGGCAGCTGCAAAATCGTGAAACGCTGCAAAATGACGCAAACCATCCACAATGCCAGCGCAGGCGAGTCTGACAGGCTCGCCCGATCCCCGGTCAACGGTGACCGACACGCTGTAAGTGCCCAGGTTCCACATAGAGAGCACCCCTCCTGCTGTTAACCTTCTGGCCGTCAGCATGAATCTGTCAGTCCCAGTCCCCATCGACGTCGGCAGTGCATCCCGGTAAGCGAAGAGCTAGGGCGAGGCATCTGGGGAATGGGAGGAAGGCACCCATGAAGGTCATCGTCCTCGCCAGCCAAAAGGGTGGAGTGGGTAAAACCACAACATCCGCCAACATCGGTTCGAGCCTTGCCAGTGGTGGAGCCCGCGTCGGCATGGTCGACCTCGAGCTCCAGGGCCAGCTCGGAGTCTCCTTGGGTGCGTTCGCGCGCAAGCCACAGGACATCGGAAGCGCCCTGATCGACTACATCGACGCGGTCGATGCAGACGAGATTGCAACCATGGCGCCCCTGCGTAGCCGCATGGTTGACAGGACGGTCTTGCTCAAGGACTTCGAGAAGCCCGGCACGCTCAGCGTCATCGGCTCGGTGATGAACGTGACTGATCGCGCTCGTACTGAAATCGCGAAGCGAGGCTGGGAGGCTGTGTCAAGCCTTCGCCACCTCCTCCTCACCTTGCAGGACGACTTCGACTTCATCATCGTCGATACCCCGCCGTCAGCCGACGCCCTGGCCTCCGTAGCCCTCGCCGCCGGCGACTACGTAATCGCTGTCTGCAACCCGCGGCTCGCAACAGCGGACGGCGCTCGCGTCGTTCGAAACAACGTGGCGAAGGTGCCGGAGCGTACGGGAGGCACCTGCCGCCCCGTATTCCTCGGAACAGTGATCAACGAGGCCCAACCTCCGTCGAAGCGCACCGAGGAAGCAGACGCCGTTGACACCTTCCTCAAGAAGCACGACCTGGCACCGTTCAAGAAGGAGATCAGGACGAGCCCGCAGATCTCCGCGTCGTACGGCATCAGCCGGCCGATTGTCATTGACGAGCCCAGCTACGCAGCAAGCGGCTGGTTTGAGGACCTCACTGTCGAGATCATCGACCGGATTCGGGGTCTGTCATGACGTCTTCGCCGGAGGAATCGACGCAGGAGCCGACGAAGCCCTCTCGGAGGAAAGGGCGTGGCAAGGCACGGTCCTTCGACTTCAGCGCCATCGAGCATGTGGGTAACGACGCCACTGTGGGCGGGTTTCTGGGAGATGACGCTGCTGAGTCCGAGCGACGACGGGCATCAACTGCGGTCGCAGTGCCGCCCACGCTGAGTCTCGACTATGACTCTCCTGGGCCGAATGAGAAGGGGCACACCACCGCCACTCTGGGTT